>NZ_JARHZJ010000004.1 GCF_029258205.1 Clostridium sp. | reverse complement strand
TCTGTAAGAGGAGCAATTGAATTATATGTTTTAAGTATCTTTCTTGTTAAGTCTATATCCCAATTAGTATTTGATCTTTTTAATAAACGTCTCATGAAATAACATAAATCATACATAGAATAATTTAAGGATGCTTTATCAAAATCAATTACCCAAACATCAGTATTATCAATTAAAATATTTTTATTTACATAATCTCCATGACAAAGAGATCTACTTAAATTTTTATTATTAATAGCTCCTGAAACTAGCAGGGATTCTTTAGCTAGATAAATATTTTCATCAAAAACATCTAAAAATATTGATGAAAATTTGTCCTTATGTTTCATTTTAGTTGCAGTATTAAATGATGAAAGAATCTTATTAAAGTGTTTTAATGTGGATATGTAGAGACTATCAAATCCAGTTTTAATTAAACTACCTTCAATTGCTTTAAAGTTTCTTGAACAATTATGCATTTTAGCTAGATTTTCTATGGATAATAAGATATGTTGTAAGTTATCGAAGTTACATTTTTCACCTTTAACCCATGGACAAAGCATAAAGAGCATATTATTTGCTTTAACAAATCTACCATTAAACTTTGAAGGAAGCATCTTTGGAAGTTTAATTTCATTTCTAGCAAACCATTCCATAACTGAATATATGAATAAGAGAGTCCCTTCATCATAATAAACCTTTTTTAAGCAAAAGGTATTTTTAGGATTATTAATATCATCAATTAATTTGTAAACAGCTCTATTTTTATCTGTATTTTTAAATTTTATATTCTCTATAGAATAGTTTTCTAAATTATACATAGGTAAAACTATGGATTCTACAGCATTAAAAATTGCATCAGATTCATTAAACTTTTTAGAATGCTTTCCCATGATTAACCTCCTAATAAAAAATTACTTATTATAAGCATATTATGATTAACTTTAGATTATACTTTAAAATATGAAATAGTTTAGTTTAAAGTTAAAAAGATTCATTGATAGTTTGCTTTATAAAACAGATATAAAGTTGTAAATCTCTAGAATTATAAAAGGATTTTAAATAGATGCATAGAATATATATAGTAGGTGATGCTATGAAAATAAGAGAGAATATTGAAATTTTTGAAAGAATAAAGTTAAATAGAGTAGCAAAGTTTTCAGAGGAATCCATAGGAAGAGAACGTTTAGAAGAACCAGATGAGATAAGAACCTGTTTTATGGTGGATAGAGATAGAATAATTCATAGTAAATCTTTTAGAAGATTAAAAAGGAAAACTCAGGTTTTTATAAGAACTTATGGAGATCATTATAGAACAAGGCTTGTTCATACTTTAGAAGTTTCTCAAGTAGCAAGGACTATAGGAGTAGCTCTGTCATTAAATGAATATTTAATAGAGGCTATTGCTTTAGGCCATGATTTAGGTCATGCAGCTTTTGCTCATATTGGAGAGGATGTTTTAAATGATTTTCTTCCAGGTGGGTTTAAGCATAATGAACAAAGTGTTAGAGTAGCAAAAAGAATAGAGAAAAATGGCTTAGGTCTTAATTTGACTAAAGAAGTTTTAGATGGAATATTAAATCATAGTGGATTTTCAAATGTTAGCAATGTAGCAGGAACTTTTGAGGGACAAGTAGTTAGATTTGCAGATAAAATTGCATATGTAAATCATGATATAGACGATTCAATTAGAGCGGGAATTTTGAAAGAAAAAGATTTGCCTAAGGAACTTATTGAAATCTTAGGTGCTAGTGGCAGTGAAAGAATAGACACTTTGGTTAAAGATTGTGTTTTTAATACAATTGATAACATAGATAAAGGAGAACCTAGGGTATCTTTAAGTAATGAAATAGGAGATGCCTTTGTTAAGCTTAGAAAATTTTTGTTTGATAATATATATTTAGGGAAATACTTAGAAGATGAGAGGAAAAAAGCAGAATTCGTACTAAGTAAGGTTATAGAATATTATTACAAGAATTGGGCTAAAATGCCTGAATTATATAGAAATATATGTGAAAAAGAAGGAATACATAGAGGGGTTGCGGATTACGTTTCAGGAATGACAGATGATTACTGTACAAATGAGTTCAATAAAATATATATTCCAAAGTTTGTGATGTATTAAATATTTTTGGAATAATTAGGGCTAAATATTGCTAAAATATAATTATTATGCGTTTACACTTGAAAAATATTAAAAAAAAAGTTATATTTAAAATTTGAGAAGGATTTTATCAATTGATGTCGAATAATAATTAATTGTCAAAAAATATTAAGAAGGTGAGTAGATTTCTTGCGAATTTCAGAAGAAATTATAGAAAAAGTTAAAGAGCAAAACGATATTGTTGATGTTGTTTCTGATGTGGTAAGACTAAAAAGAGCGGGAAGAAATTTTTCAGGTTTATGTCCATTCCACAATGAAAAAAGTCCATCTTTTAGTGTTTCTCCTGATAAACAAATATTTAAATGCTTTGGATGTGGAGAAGCTGGAAATGTAATAAGTTTTGTTATGAAAACTAAAAATTTAAACTTTGTTGATGCTGTTAAAGATTTAGCTGATAGAGCTAATATAATAATACCAATAGAAGATGGTAAGCAAAGCGAATCGCAAAAGAAAAAGCAGGTTTTATATAACATAAATAAGCAGGCTGCTAGATATTACTTTTCTAATCTTCAAAATAATAAGGAAGCTAAGGAGTATTTTTTAAGAAGGGGAATAAAAGAAAATATATTAAAAAGCTTTGGTCTTGGATATTCTAAGGAGGGATGGCAAAATACCATAAACCATCTTAGAAAACAAGGATTTAGTAATGAAGCTATTGAGGCAGCTGGATTAGGGATTAAGAGTGAAAAGGGAACTTTTTATGATAGATTCAGAAATAGAGTTATTTTCCCTGTATTTGACTATAAAGGAAGTGTAATAGGCTTTGGGGGTAGAGTTTTAGATGATTCTAAACCTAAATATTTAAACTCTCCAGAAACATTAGTCTTTCACAAAGGAACTAATCTATATGCTTTAAATTTTGCTATAAAGCATGGATTACAAGAAAGAACATTAATAATAGTTGAAGGATATATGGATTGTATATCGCTTCATCAATATGGAATAACTAATGTAGTTGCTTCTTTAGGTACTGCATTGACAGACAATCAAGCTAGATTATTAAAAAGGTATGTAGACAGAGTAATAATATCATATGATGCAGATATTGCTGGGCAAATGGCTACTATACGTGGACTTGAGATATTGCAAAATGCAGGATTAGATGTTAGAGTACTAACTGTACCAAAAGGTAAAGATCCAGATGAATTTATAAGAGCTAATGGTAAAGAGGCTTTTATAAAGTTAATTCAGTCTGCAAAAAAACTTATAGATTATAAGCTTCATAGGGCTAGAATTGGTATAGATTTTTCAGATAATAATGGATTAATAAAGTATGCTGAAAGGGTTGTTAATATACTATCAGATTTAAATCCTATAGAAAAAGATGTCTACATAAAGAAGATTTCAGAAGAAACATCCATAAAAGAACAAGCATTTTATGATTTATTAAATAAAAAATTAATAAATAGTAATAAAAACCATGAAAATGTTAATAATAAGGAAGAATATGGAACGAAATTGTATGTGGAACCTCCTTATGTTAGATGTGAAAGAAGTGTTTTAAAACTTCTTTGTATGGAGGAAAACCATTCATTAGTAAAGAAATACTTAGAAGAGGATGATTTAATATCTCCTAATATTAAATCTTTAGAAAAGATAATCAATGATTCAATTGAAGAAATAGGATTTAATAATTTAGAAAAGCATGTAGAAGCTAAGTGTGAAAATCCAAATGTTTTAAAGGAATGGTTAGAAGTAAAAGAATTACTTATTCTAGATCATTCTTCTAATATAGAAGTTCTTGTTAAAGATTATATTAATCTTATTAGAAAATATAAGTTAGAGCAAGAACAGACTACTTTACTTAAAGAATTAAAAAGATGTGAACAAAACAATATGTTTAAAGAGTCACTGGATTTAGTGAAAAGAGCTAAAGAAATAAGTGATAAATTAAAAGAACTAGAAAGGAGTAAGTAGTTTTAATGGCGGAAGGAGGTAATAAAATGAAAGCTAAAACAACAAAAGCAAAAAAAGGTGAAGGTAAAGAAAAAGTTGACAAAATGGTCTTAGTAAAAAGACTTATAGATAAAGGTAAAAAAAGCGGTTCATTGACTTACAAGGAGATAATGGATGAACTTGATGAAATAGAATTAAACCCAGAACAAATAGAGAAAATCTATGAGGTTCTAGAATCAATGGGTATAGAGGTAATTAGTGAAATTGAGCAAGAAGAGGAAGAGGAGGAAGAATTAGATCTTTCTGTTCCAGAAGGTATTGCTATTGATGACCCTGTAAGAATGTATTTAAAAGAAATAGGTAAAGTTCCACTATTATCATCAGAAGATGAAATAGAGCTTGCTAAAAAAATAGAAGAAGGAAGTAACTATGCTAAGAAAAAATTAGCAGAAGCTAACTTAAGACTTGTTGTAAGTATAGCTAAAAGATATGTTGGTAGAGGAATGTTATTCCTAGATCTTATACAAGAAGGTAACTTAGGTCTTATAAAGGCTGTTGAAAAATTTGATTACAGAAAAGGGTATAAGTTCTCAACATATGCTACATGGTGGATAAGACAGGCAATAACTAGAGCTATTGCTGACCAAGCAAGAACTATAAGAATACCAGTTCATATGGTAGAAACTATAAATAAACTTATAAGAATACAAAGACAATTAGTTCAAGAGTTAGGAAGAGATCCATTACCAGAGGAATTATCAAAACAAATGGATATGCCAGTAGACAAGGTAAGAGAGATCTTAAAAATAGCTCAAGAACCAGTTTCATTAGAAACTCCAATTGGTGAAGAGGAAGATTCACATTTAGGTGATTTTATACCAGATGATGATGCGCCAGCACCAGCAGAGGCGGCTGCATTTACAATGTTAAAAGAACAATTAATCAATGTTTTAGATACTTTAACTCCTAGGGAGGAAAAAGTGCTAAGATTAAGATTTGGATTAGATGATGGAAGAGCTAGAACTCTTGAAGAAGTTGGTAAAGAATTCAACGTAACTAGAGAGAGAATTAGACAAATTGAAGCAAAAGCTTTAAGAAAATTAAGACATCCAAGTAGAAGTAAAAAATTAAAAGATTATTTAGATTAGTATCTTAAGATTAGTGCCTTAAAGGTACTAATCTTTTTTGTATTTTAAAAAGTTTTAATGTTTGTATAAAGTAGGGGAGTTCAAATTATATGAAAAAGATTTAGGTTTTAAGAAAAGGAAGAGATAAAAATTATGATTCATATAAAGTATAGAGGTAATAATAAAAGATAAAAGCTAGTTTCTGAATAAAGCTTTATTTTATGATATAATTACAATGAGGTGAAGTAGTAAATGATAAAATTTAAGGCTAGAAGAGGCCATGGTGTATTTGAACTCTTGGCATATCTTTTATTAGGAAATGCACTATTGATCATATTAAATAACATAGTTAATGGTTATTTAGAGAGGAATTTAGTAATAGTATCAAGCTTTGTTTATAGCATTGTATGCATTTATTACATTTTATTGGATTTATCCTTAGTTTACGAAGTTAATGATGATTACATTGAAATAAATTGTTTTAAAGGATTAAAAAAACTTAGGATAAATTTTAAAGATGTAAATGGTTTTTTAGAGCAAGATAAAGTTATAAATGGATTTAAATTATCTGGTTTTGGAAAACATAAGTATTGTTTTGGTAGATGTGTTGTTCATAATGTAGGGCTTGCTCGTATGTTTGTAACTTCTAGTAAAAGAGTTATATATATACATACAGAGGATATAAGTTATGGATTATCTCCATATGAATTTGAAAAGTTTAAAAAGTTAATAGTATCAAAAGGAATAAAGGAAGAAAGTTTCAAGGTAAAAGTTAATAATGCAAGAGCAATAATAAGGGATAAGGGATTTTATATTCCTTTTATAATAACATCCTTAATAATACTTGGTATTATATTAATACCTTCTATATTATATTTATCAGGAGCTATGCCTGATAAAATGCCAATTGACTTCAATTCACATTTCATACCTTGTACTATTGGAAGTGGGAAGGATTTTGTAGGAAGACAAATTATATATGGAATAATGAATATGATTCTGTTAGTATGTATTTATTATGCAAGTCATTTTTGTGCTAAATATGATAAAAAGTTAGCTCAAAGATATATTTATTTGTCTTTAATAATATCATTAGTGTTTTTAGTTTCTCAAATACAGACACTGATAAATTATTTGTAGAAAGTGGGATAAGATGGAATTAAGTAAGCGATTAAAAAGAATAGCAGAACATGTTGATAAATGTGAAAGTGTAGCTGATATAGGTACAGATCATGGATATATACCTATATATTTAGTTAAAGAAGGAATATGTGAAAAAGCAATAGCTTCAGATATAAATAAAGGACCTATAGAAAAAGCAAAGATTAATGTTGCTTTTGAAGGGGTTTCAGATAAGGTTAAATGTCTTTTAGGACCTGGGCTTACTCCTTTAAAAATAGGAGAAGTAAATGGAGTTATATTAGCCGGAATGGGTGGAAATCTAACTAGAGATATTTTATTAGCTGACATGGAAAAGGTAAAAAAGTATGATTTTATAATATTACAACCAGCTCAAAATCCAGAGGTTTTAAGAGAATTTTTATATAAGAATGATTATGAAATAATAGATGAAGATTTAATTAAAGATGAAGGTAGATTTTATGAATTATTTAAAGTTAAATACAATGAAAATTCAGAAAAACTAGTACTTGAGGATGAATTAGAATACGAAGTAAGTTCTTTATTAAGAGAAAAAGATCATACATTATTTAAGGAATTTATAGAAGAAAAAATAAATAGATGTGAGACTATATTAAGTTTTATAAAAGAAGATACAGAAGCGGCTAAGAAGAGAAAAATTGGTTTAGAAGAAAAGATAAATAAACTTAAGGGGATGTTATAATGAAACTAAATGACATTATAAATATAATAGAAGATATTGCCCCAGTTAATTTAAAAGAAGGCTTTGATAATGTAGGTCTTATGGTTGGGGATAGAGAAAAAAATATAACTAAGATTTTATTAGCTTTAGATTGTACTGAAGATGTTATTAAAGAGGCTAAGGAAATTGGGGCAGAGCTAATTTTAACTCATCATCCACTTTTATTTAGAAAGCCAAGCACAATAACAACAGATACTCTATTAGGTAGAAAAATAATAAACTTAATAAAAAATGATATAAATCTTTATTCAGCACACACTAACTGGGACTCAGTTAAAGGTGGTTTAAATGATACTTTAGTTGAAATTTTAGGATTTAATGACGGAATCATAATTGATAGGAACCAAGTTGATTCTGAGGCTGGAATTGGTAGAGTAGTAGAGTTAACTAATGAAATGACTGTCCTAGAAATAATAAATCTCATAAAATCTTCCTTAAGAGTTAAGAATTTGAGATATGCAGGAGATTTAAATAAATTTATTAGGAAGATTGCTATTGTAAATGGTAGTGGTCAAGATTTCTTTGGAGATGCAAAAAAACTTGGAGCAGATCTAATAATAACTGGAGATACAACATATCATTTTGTTTCAGATTATAAGGAAATGGGATTAAATATTTTAGATATAGGACATTTCAATTCAGAGTGGCCTGTTTTAATTAAGGTAAGTGAAAAAGTAAAAGAAAAATTAGATTCAGATGTAGAATTTATTATTTCAAAAGAAGCTAAAGATCCTTTTGAATTCATATAATTCTTAGTATGGAATATTATAATTAAAATGTTATAATATAGGATAAATAAATATTATTTGAAATTATGTGATTTTAGTATATAATAGGTATGGTGTGGTTTTATATCACACCTAAAATTTTATAAAAATCCAATGTAATTTGGTAGAGGTTCGTAACCATCCCTCTATAAAAAACTAAGGGCTGTAACTGTATTATAGGATAGTTATACTCTTTAGTATGCCTGTAATATAGTTTTTATTATTTTTAGACTAAATTCATAAGTTTTTATAAGTAAATGTGGATTTTTAAATAGCTATTAAGAACTAATTTAAATTTTAACTGTATTGATCAATATTTAATTAAAGGGAAAGTTTAAAATTTATATTGGTAGAAAGATAGTTATAAAGGAGTTTAAATATAATAACAGTTCCTTTTGGTTAAGTTAAATCAAGGGGAGGAATTTAAAATGGATAAGAGAAAGGTAATTATTGATTGTGACCCAGGAATAGATGATGCTTTAGCAATTATTCTTGCATTAAAGTCAAAAGAGATTGAGGTTATAGGAATAACTACTGTATCAGGAAATGTCGAAAGCTTACAGGGAGCTAAAAATGCATTAAAGGTACTTAAGCTTTTAGGTAGATTGGATATTCCTGTTTACTTAGGAGAAAGTAAGCCAGTTAAGAGAGAGCTTGTAACAGCACAAGATACTCATGGAGAAGATGGTTTAGGAGAAACTTTTTTAGAAGAGATCTCTAGTGAATATATTAGAGAGGATGCAGTTAATTTTATTTTGGATACTTTGAAAAATGAGGACAATGTTAGTATTATTGCTCTGGGACCATTAACAAATCTGTTTAGAGCTATAAATATGGATTCAGAAACTTTTCATAGGGTCAAGGAGATAGTTTCTATGGGAGGAGCTTATAAGAGTCATGGAAATTGTTCGCCAGTAGCTGAATTTAATTACTGGGTAGATCCTCATGGGGCAAGTCAGTTTCTAAAAAAGTTTAATGGTGAATTTACTATGGTTTGTTTAGATGTTACAAGAGAAATAGTTTTAACACCAAATTTAAGAGAAATGATACATCAATTTAAAGATGAAATTGGTGATTTTATATATGATATTACTAGATTTTATGTTGATTTTCATTGGGAACAAGAACGAACACTTGGATGTGTTATAAATGACCCATTAGCAGTAGAGTATTTTATAAATAGAGATCTTTGTCAAGGATTTAAAGCTTATGTAGACATAGCATGTGAAGATATATCCATGGGACAAAGTATTGTTGATGTTGCGGATTTTTATAGAAAAAGAAAGAATGTATTTGTTTTAGATAAAGTTGATAGCAAAGAATTTATGATAAGTTTTCTTAATAAAATATTCCCGAGTCATACAGATGATATTAAAAATGTGCTTGATAATCCAAAGTATGGCGTTAAATAAGGAGGGAATATTAATATGAGAAGTTCAAAAAGTTTAAAATTAGCAATAATGGGAATAGGAATAGCATTAAATATAATTGGAGCTTTTATAGCTTTGAATTTAAGATTACCTATTTATCTAGATTCTATAGGTACAATTATGGTTGGATTTGTACTAGGACCTATTTATGGAATGATAACTGGGGTCTTAGGAAGTGTAGTTAGTGGAATAACATTTGATATATATTCTTTATATTTTGCACCAGTTCAAATATTTACTGGATTTTTTGCAGGATATTTTTATGAAAAAGGTCTCATGAAAGGAAAGAGGTTATTTTTAAGCGTGTTTATAATGACCATATTTGTAAGTTTTATAGGAGCTTGTATAACTGCCTATATATTTGGTGGACTTACTTCATCAGGTTCTAGTTATATAATAGTTATTTTAAATAATTTAGGGGTCAATCCTGTGGTAAGTGCTTTTATAACACAATTTTTAACAGATTATTGTGATAAATTAGTAGCTGTTTTAATAATGTTACAGGTTGTTGTAAGATTGCCTAAAAATATTTTGCTAAAATCACAGAATAATTAAATGGAGATGAAAAAATTTTGGATAGATATAATGTTATAGATAATAAAAATAATAGAGAAATAGTTCTTCTAAAATCTTTTCCGTGTGTATGGGGAAAATGTGCCTTTTGTGATTATATAGAAGATAACTCAAAGAATACTGAAGAGATAATAAAATTAAATAAAGAAGTTCTTAGTAATGTAAAAGGAATTTACGGTGTTTTAGAAGTAATAAACTCTGGAAGCGTTTTTGAAATTCCAAAGGAAACATTAGAAGAGATAAAAAGGATTGTCATTGAAAAAAATATTAAAAAACTTTTCTTTGAAGCACATTGGTGTTATAGAAATAGATTAAAAGAAATAGAAGAATATTTTGGAGTTCCTATAATATTTAAAACTGGCATTGAAACATTTGATGATCATTTTAGAAATGATATTTTAAATAAGAACGCTAGATTTAAGGATATAGAAGAGGTAAAAAAATATTTTAAGTCAATATGTCTAATGGTTGGAATAAAGGGCCAGACTAAGGATATGATAAAAAGAGATATGGACATACTTTTAAATAATTTTAAGTATGGAACAGTTAATATATGGACTGAAAATACAACTTCTTTCAAAAGAGATGAGGAACTTATTAAGTGGTTTGAAAAAGAATATTCTTTCTTAAAAGATAATAAAACTATAGAAGTATTATTTGAAAATACAGACTTTGGGGTAGGAGATTAATATTTTTATAGTACTGTGTTTATAAATGCATTAATTTATAATAAGAATATAAATAAAGAGTAGATAGAAACATAATTTTATAATAAACTTTTAGGAAAAAGCACTTGTTTTATGGAGAAAACAGGTGTTTTTTCATATAATGATTTATAAGTAATACTTAGGATGGAGAATTATGTGGTCCAATTTTGGAAATAGATTTAATGGAGACTGCTTTAAAGACTTAAAGAGAGATTTTAATAGATTAATTAGAAATTTTAAGAGAAATACATGTAAAAGGTGTCTTATTAATAATTGTTATTTCAGAAATGCTTTAAAGTGGGGGACTGTAGGTGGGATATTAACTTTCCTTATAATAAGTCAAATAGGAGTTCCTTTAGCTATTGTTTGTATTGGAATAGTAGCAATATTTTTGATTTGTAGAAAATGGTAGAAAAAATAATTTGAAAAAAATAATTATATATGTTAATATTAATCGTGCGAGTAAGCCAGACAATCGCTGCTAGTCTTAGAACTAGGAGAGGAAAGTCCGAGCTCCATAGGGCAGGATGCTGGATAACGTCCAGTGGAGGTGACTCTAAGGATAGTGCAACAGAAATAAACCGCCTAGATTTATCTAGGTAAGGATGGAAAGGTGAGGTAAGAGCTCACCAGGGTATAGGTGACTATACTGCTATGTAAACCCCATCTGGAGCAAGACCAAATAGGAGGACATATAGGGGTTGCCCGTCCCGTCCTCGGGTGTGTCGCTTGAGCCTATCGGTAACGGTAGGTCTAGATAGATGATTGTCAAATACAGAACTCGGCTTATAGACTTATCTCGTATTTATAAAACACTAGGTTGTAATACCTAAGTGTTTTTTTATTTTACAAAAAAATATACTTATAGTTTATTTCCTTATTAACTTTAATCTTACAGTATTAATTTAATTTTATTGGATATATCTAATATAGGAGATTACAAACTTGAAAGGAATTCGTAATTTAGAAAGATATGAATTTATAACTAATAAATTCATAAGTGTTTTGTAAGAATTTAAAGGAGTTGAAACAAATGAGGAAAGTATTTGAGATTATAAAGGTTATATTTTTTGTTTTGTTTTTAGGTTATGACGAAAGAAAATTTAATTTATAAAATATATAGTCATATTAATAGTTATTTATGAATAAATTATGAGAATTTTAAAAAAAATAGATAATTTTAATAAATAAAATAGAACTTTGTACTAATATTATATTAAAAATAATGTATAATAGATAAGTGATATTTTAAAAACAATCGAATGTAAGGGTTAGTTGGTTTGATTACAGAGTAAATTTAATTATTTTAAATTAAGGAGGAAAAATGGGGAGAAATAATAAAAAGAAGAGGAGAAGTAAAAAGAAGTGGAAGACTATAGCAATATTTATTGCTTTTGAATTTATATTCACTGCTGTTACAGCACCTTTTATACTTTTATATGGACCATTTCAAAATGCTAAAAGGACATACGTAGGAGCAGCAATGACTAGTTTTAGTCATCAGTGGATGGCAACTACATTTTTATCAGATGAAAAAATTAATCAGATATTAACTTCTAATATTGATGATACAAATATAAATACAAATCATAAAAATACTAATACAAATGTTAATTTACCAACTAAACATGATAATAGTATAGAATTATACTCTTTTGAAAACTTTAAATATAGCGGATATTATATAGTGGTAAAAGATCCTACTAGGGTAAAAATAGGGGTTTCTAAATATCTTGGAGAAGAAGGACAAACTACATCAGAGATTGCTAAGGAAAATAATGCCGTTGCAGCAATAAATGGGGGAGCTTTTACAGATAAATCTAGTACGGCTCAATGGACTGGGAATGGCGGAACTCCTGCTGGAATAGTTATGTCAGAAGGAAAATTAGTTTATAAAGATGTTCCAGATGATGAAAAAATTGAGCTTGTTGGAATAACAAAAGAAGGAAAAATGATTGCAGGTATGTATTCATTTAATAATCTTAAAGAATTAAATGTTAAAGAAGCTGTAAGTTTTGGACCTGTTTTAGTTAAAGAAGGAGAACCTACACCTATGAAAGGTGATGGTGGATGGGGAGTTGCTCCAAGAACTGCTATTGGACAAAGAGCTGATGGATCAATAGTAATGTTAGTTATTGATGGTAGAAGTTTAACAAGTGGAGGAGCTACTTTAAAGGAACTACAGGAAGTATTGTTAAATACTTGTAATGTAGTTACGGCTATAAACCTTGACGGAGGTAAATCAACGACTATGTACTTAAATGGAAAAGTAATAAATAATCCAGCATCAAATGTAGGGGAAAGATCTATTCCTTCAGCAGTAATAGTAAAATAACAAAGAGGAGAATTTTATGGATAAATTAAAGCAATTTTTAAAGTGGGGATTATTGTCCGTAATTTTACAATGCTTAGTTTTATTTGCTTTTGATAAATTTTATTTTAAGTTAAATTCTGATGTAAATGTAAAAGCTATAGATATAGCTAGTCAAAATACAAAAGAGAATAATGATGTAAAATTACCAGGGCGTATGACAGATAAGAAGATATCTTATGATGGAGAATATGTAGCATATTTAAATGATAATAATGAACTTAAGGTATTTAATACTCTTAAAGAGGATGAAAGTAATATTGCTATAGATAATGAAAAAGCATCCTATTATACTTGGCTTAAAGATAGAAATAGACTTCTTGTAATTACAGATATTAAATATAATAATAAAAAAAATACAGTTAATTTATATTCTATTGATGTAGATGCCAATAAAACTAAGAAAATTGAGCTTGGCAATATAAATTCTTCTTATAAAGTTAATGAGATAACAGCTTCAACTAAAACTGGAGTTATATACATTGAATTTAGCAATGAAGATACAAAAGAGTCTATAGTTAAGAGAATAGATAATAATGATGATGTAACTGATGTAAATATAGTAACTAATTCACCAGGAAATATTGAAATAATGCCAAGAGCAGATAGATTAGTATATGATAGTGAAAAAGAATCTGGAATATATCTTACACAACCAAATAAAAAATTAGGAATTAATCCAATATATAAAGTTAGACTTTTAGGTGTTGATGAAACTGGAAATATATACTTTGGTGAAATGAAAGATAATAAAGTATTTAAAATAGTTTATGGAAATGTAGAAAAGCCAATTGATACTTGGAATAAAATACCTCTAGAAAAAAATCTAGAGTTAAATAATATCTATATAGGAAAAGATGGAGAAATATACGTTTTAGAAGGAGAACAAAAAATTATTAAAGATATTAAAAATGGTAAAGAGTACAAATATGAAGGTGACTTTTTACAAATGTATTCTAATGGATTTGCAACAGTTATAAATGGAAATAAACTTCATAGAGTATATTTTGATTCATACCAAAATAAGTAGTGAAAATATTAGATATAATATAAAAGAAATTTAAAATGATTAACATAAAAAAGGCGAAGAATACTTTACATTAAATAAGTTATTCTTTGCCTTTTTAAATTTAGATTAGCATAGATTTTAATATTATAGTTAGAATATAAAGTATAATAATATATTAAATGTGGCTTAATCATATATAGTTAAACATTAAAATGCCCAATTACCATCTTTAAATACTGGAATTTCAATATTATCGTGAGTTAGACCTGTGATTTTTAAATCCTTAGTTCCTATCATAAAATCTACATGAGTTAATGAATCATTAGCGCCAGCTTTTTCAAGTTCTTCATTAGTCATATTTTCACCATTTTTTATGCATAAAGAATATGCTTTACCAAAAGCTAAGTGACAAGAAGCATTTTCATCATATAGAGTGTTGAAGAAAATTATTCCTGAATTTGATATAGGAGAATTGTAAGGAACAAGAGCAACCTCTCCTAAGTATTTAGCGCCTTCATCAGTGTCTAAAAGATGTTTTAAAGTATCGTATCCTTTTTCAGCTGTAAAATCAACAACTTTTCCATCTTTGAAAGTAACTGAGAAATTATCTATTAAATTTCCACCATAGTTTAAAGGTTTAGAACTAAATACTGTTCCATTAACTCCAAACTTAGAAGGCATAGAGAATACTTCCTCTGTAGGCATATTAGCTATAAATTCAACTCCATCTTGAGTGTATTCAGCTCCACCAGCCCAAAGATGATTTTCAGGTAATTCTATAGTTAAATCAGTTCCAAGTGAATTTTCAAAATGAAGTGATTTTAAATTCTTTTCATTTAGATAATCCATATGGTACTTTAAAATTTCTTTATGTTTATTCCAAGCTTCAACAGGATTATCTGCATCAACTCTAACTATTTTAAAGATTTCATTCCATAATTTATCTACTGCTTCTTCTTCAGATAAATCAGAGAAAACTTTTTTTGCCCAAGCTTTAGTTGGAATGGAAACTATTGACCATGCATTTTTATTGCTCATTAATAGTTCGCTAAACTCTTTTAAAGCTGTACTTGATGATTTTCTAAATGCTGCTATTTTAGCAGGATCTATATTTTTTAGAAGTTCAGGGTCAGAGGCAGAAATACTTAAGAAGCAAGCTCCTTCTTTAGCATAGCTTAATCTTGATTCTTTCATCCAATCTGGGAAGTTTTCAAAAACTTCTAATGGAGAATGTTCATATTTAATTTTGCCGCATATTTCATCACTCCATTGAACAACAACATCCTTTGCTCCTTTTTCATAAGCAGATTTAACAAGCATTCTTGTAAAGTCTGCACATTCTACAGGAGATGATATAACAAGTGTTTGACCTTCTTGAACATTTACTCCTATGTGAGTAGCTAATTTAGCATAATTTTCTAACAGGCTTTCAAATTTGTTCATAATATCAGTCCTTTCTTTACAAATTCTTACCATCATTATAATCCAGTAAAACTTATAAAACAATTAATTAAAAAGATTATTTTACAAAAGTCCATTTATTTTCATTAAAAGGTCATAATATAAGTCTCCTTCTTGAGAAGTACAGCCATAATCAATTAAATAATAGTTATCATTTATAATTCCCCAAGAACTATGAACATATAAATCTTCTTTAAATAGAAAATATTTTTCTCCAAGGTCATAAATATCCTTCTCAATAGAACTTTCTTCACGCAATTCCTTTAAATCAACAAAAGTTTTTCTTCTTATATTAGGGAAAACCTCAGCTCTAGGCATTATTAAAACTCTTTTATTATAAAGTAATACAGGACATAAATATCTTTTTAGCTTATAAGAAGCATTTTTAAAAATATATGATTCAACAAAATTTTGATGGAGACCATCTTCATCTTTAGCAACTTTAACAACTAAATTTTTATTTAAAGCAAAAACTTTTCTTGCTATTCCTTCACCTAAAAAAGTAAATCTTTTTTTATATTCTTTCATTGGAAGATTGGTTAGATATTTCATAAGTATATTGATATCATCTATATCCATAATAAAAAAACCTCAAAGCTTTTTATTATATATTCTATGAAGCAACTTTAATAAAAGTTGCTTGAAGTAATATATTATTGAGATAATAAACATAAATTACTAATATTTTTTATTTTATTATACATAAAAAGTAAAAGTATTTTAAAAGATTTATAATAATTAGTTGAAAATGTTATAATGTTTATATATTAATTATATTAAGTCATTAAATAAAAAATTAGACTAAGGAGCGGAACAAAAGTGGAAATTTTTCTTGAGAGTTTAATAGAAAATAATAGAGAATATGTTGAGCATGGAAAACTGGCATCTTATATTCCAGAATTAGAAAAAGCTAATAAAGAAGATTTGGGTATATATATAGTTACTCTTGATGGAAAAGAGGTAGGTGCAGGAGAATATGAGAAGAAGTTTACTATTCAGAGTATATCAAAAGTAATAACTTTAATGCTTGCAATATTAGATAATGGAAAAGATAGAGTTTTTTCAAGAGTAGGGGTTGAACCAACTGGAGATAGCTTTAACAGTATAGTAAGTTTAGAGAGAAAGCCTTCTAAAAAACCTTTTAATCCTATGGTTAATTCAGGAGCTATATTAACTACATCTTTAATTGAAGGTAATAGTGAGGAAGAGAAGTTTGAGAGAATTTTAGAATTTACTAGAAAAGTAACAGGAAATAATAATATTCAATTAAATGAAGATGTTTATTTATCTGAAAAGGAAACTGGAGATAGAAATAGAGCTTTAGCATACTTTATGAAAAGTAATGGAGTTATAGAAGGAAATATAGATAATATATTAGATTTATATTTTAAACAATGTTCTTTAGAAGTTAATGCTAAAGATTTAGCTAGATTTGGTGCTATGCTTGCTAATGATGGGGTATTACCTTGGAATGGAGAAAGAGTAATATCTAGAGAAATTTGCAGAATAATAAAAACAATAATGGTTACTTGTGGTATGTATGATGATTCAGGTAAGTTTGCTGTACATATAGGAATTCCAGCTAAGAGTGGAGTTGGTGGCGGAATAATGGCTGCTGTTCCAAGAAGAATGGGAATAGGTATTTTTGGACCTTCTCTAGATGATAAAGGAAATAGTATAGCAGGAACACATGTTTTGAAGGATTTATCTGAGGAATTAGATTTAAGTATTTTCTAAGATATGTTAATATTATTAGAACTAATGGGAAAAATCATTAAAAGAGATGATTATTTATAAGTTTTACTATAGAAAGACTTTATATAATATAGTAGGTAACTAGAATGTTAGATTAATAGAATATATTGGAGGATTAGAATGAAAAGATTATTGATATTAGACGGGAACAGTCTTTTAAATAGAGCCTTTTATGCTGTTCCTTTATTAAGCAATAGTGAAGGAACTCATACAAATGCTATTTATGGTTTTACAAATATGCTTTTTAAGATGAGAGAGGATATAAAACCTGATTATATAGTTTGTACTTTTGATAAAAAAGCACCAACTTTTAGACATTTAGAGTATGGGGATTATAAGGCTGGAAGAAAGAAAATGCCTCCTGAGTTAGCAGAGCAATTTCCTATTGTTAAGGAAATGCTAAAGTTATTTTCAATAACAACTTATGAATTAGATGGATTCGAAGCTGATGATATTATAGGAAGTTTAGCTAAGTTTGCTGAAAGTGAAGGAATCGAAGTTTATATTATGACTGGAGATAAGGATGCACTTCAACTAGCTGCTAAGGATATAAATGTATGTATAACTAAAAAAGGTGTTTCTGAAATAGAAGTTTATAACTATGACAGAATGATTGAAGAGTATGGAGTGACTCCTACTCAGTTTATAGATGTTAAAGGACTTATGGGCGATAAATCTGATAATATTCCAGGAGTACCAGGAGTTGGAGAAAAAACAGCATTTAAATTAATTAAAGAGTATGGATCAGTAGAGGATGTTTTAGAAAATATAGATAACATAAGTGGTAAAAAGTTAAAAGAAAATTTAACTGAATACAGCGAGCAAGCTATATTCTCTAAAAAATTAGCTACGATTATGACTAATGTTCCTATAGATTTTGATTTAGATGAGATTAAATCAAAGGATGATTATAATAAAGATCAGTTAAAAGCTTTATTTACTAAGCTTCAAATGAAATCTATATTAGATAAGTTATCAAATGGAGAAGAAGAGCCAGAAATAGAAGTTAAAATAACTAATATAGAAAATAATAAAGAATTAGAAGTGTTATTTAAAAACATAAAAGAGGAAGTATATATTAATTTTACTTATTTAAATAAAGAAAAGTATTCTACTATAGAGATTGATAAAATATTTATTAATTATGATGGTAAAAATTATTTGATTAATTTTAAAGAATTAGCCAAAGAAGATATAAATATTAAAGTATTTAAAGAATTTTTTGAGAATGAAGATATATTAAAAAATGGTTATAGTATAAAAAATGCCTTAACAGCTTTAAAGAAATTAGGAATAGAAGTTAAGGGATTAGCTTTTGATTGTGAATTAGCAGCATATTTAATAGATTCATCTAAGGGAGAATACTCTCTTTTATCATTAATAAATAACTATCTTTCAAAATTCCCTAATGTAAAAGATGGAGAGGAAGATTTAGTTGGAATTTTATTTATGAAAGAGTTAACTTTAGTTTTAAAGAAAAAGATAGAAGAAGAAAAAATGGAAAGATTGATGTATGATATTGAGCTTCCTCTAGAATCAGTTCTATCGTCTATGGAATCAATAGGATTTAGAGTAAATAAAAATATTTTAGATGAGTTATCTATTAAGTTTAAAAGAGAGTTAGATGAAACACAAAAAGAAATATTTAACCTTGCAGATGAAGAATTCAACATAAATTCGCCTAAGCAATTAGGTAAGATATTATTTGAAAAATTAGATTTACCAGTTATAAAGAAAACAAAAACTGGATATTCAACTAATGCAGAAGTTTTAGAAAAGCTTAAGGATAAACATCCTATAATAGAAAAAATAACATATTTTAGACAACTTTCAAAAATATATTCAACTTATGTTGAGGGGTTAAAGGCGGTTATAGATACAGATGGTTCTATACATTCAACATTTAATCAAACTGTAACTACTACAGGTAGACTTTCATCAACAGAGCCTAATCTTCAAAATATACCTATAAAATATGAAATGGGTAGGGAAATAAGAAAGGTGTTTATACCAAAAGAAGAGGGCGATTTGTTAATATCAGCTGACTACTCACAAATAGAACTTAGAGTTTTAGCTCATATTTCTGGTGATGAAAATATGATAAATGCATTTAATCATCATTCAGATATACATACTAAGACAGCTGCTGAAGTGTTTAAAGTACCTGTTGAGGAAGTAACTCCATTGATGAGAAGTAGAGCTAAAGCCGTAAACTTTGGTATAGTATATGGAATAAGTGATTTTAGTCTTTCACAGGATTTAAATATTCCAAGAAAAGAAGCTAAAGAATATATGGATATATATTTTGAAAGATATCCAAAAATTAAAGAGTATATTTCTAAGGTTATTCACGAGGCTCAAACAAAAGGATATGTATTAACTATGTTAAATAGAAGAAGATATATACCAGAGGCAAATGCTTCAAATAAAATAGTAAAAGCTTTAGGAGAAAGACTTGCAATGAATGCTCCAATACAAGGGACAGCAGCTGATATAATAAAGCTTGCTATGGTAAATGTATCTAATAAGTTAAAAGAATTAAATTTAAATAGTAAGTTAATATTACAGGTTCATGATGAACTTATAATAAATGTTGTCAAAGGAGAATTAGATATTGTTAAGAAACTTCTTAAAGAGGAAATGGAAAATACAATTAAATTAAGTGTACCGTTAGATGTAGATGTTAATGTTGGAGAAGATTGGTATAGGTTAAAATAAGGAGGGTACTGATTCTATGATTAAAGTAGGCCTTACAGGAGGCATATGCTCAGGTAAAAGCACTATTTCTTCTATGATAAAAGAGGCAGGGATAAAAGTTATAGATGCAGATATTATTGCAAGAGAAGTATTAGAAAAATACCCAGATATACTTTTAAGGGTAAGAGCTACTTTTGGAGGTCATTTCTTTGATTGGAGAGGTGATTTTAGAAGAAGAGAGTTTGGTAACCATATTTTTAGATTTCCAAAGGAAAGAATAAAATATGAAGAAATAATAATGCCTTATATAAAAGAGGAAATAGAAATTAAACTTAAAGAATATGAAAAAACTAACACTAAGTTAGTAGTTATAGATGGAGCAACATTAATAGAAAATGATATGCATAAGGATATGGATATGATTGTTCTAGTTTGGGTAGATAAAAGTAGCCAAATAGAAAGAATGGGATTTAGAGATAGACTTAGTAAAGGTGAAGCTATAAATAGAATAAATTCTCAATTAAGTCTTGAAAGAAAAAAAGATTATGCTAACATAATAATTGATAATAGTGGTAATTTAATTAAAACAAAGGAACAAGTTGATGATTTGTTAGAATTTTTTACTTTATATTAGTAGGAGAGTTAAATGAAGAAAATTATAAGGCTATGTATACTTATTTTAGTGATATGTTTTCTATTTTTAGGGAGTGGATATATATTAAAAAATATTATGTTTCCACTAAAATATATGAATTATGTAGAGAAATATAGTAAAGAATATAATTTAGATCCTTATTTTGTTATGGCAGTTATGAAAGCAGAAAGTAACTTTGATGAAGAGGCTAAATCTAATAAGGATGCAAGGGGGCTTATGCAAATTACCACCTCTACTGGAAAATGGATAGCTGAAAAACAAGGAATTATTGATTTCAATACCGATTTATTATTAGAGCCAGAAGTTAATATAAGGTTTGGATGTTGGTATTTAAATAATCTCTATAAAGAATTTGGAAATTGGGATCTTGTAATTGCAGCTTACAATGCTGGAAGAGGTCGGGTTCAAGAATGGCTTAATAGTAATGAACATTCTAACGATGGAAAAAATCTTACTCATATACCATTCAAAGAAACTGACAAATATGTTAAGAAAGTAAATGTATATTACAAAATATATAGGTCACTTTATTCTTAAGTGACCTATATATTTTAATATACTATGGATAAAGCTTTGGGAGGAAATGTTTTGAAAAAATGGCTAATAGCTATAAGTGGTATTTTAATAATTTCTATTGGAATATTATTTTTTAATAGAGAATATTTAAAACCAGTATATATGGATATTAATTGGGATGATAATTTTAATCCGCCAGAAGAAAAAATGCTTTTTGACTTCATAGAGAAGGATTTAAGTAAAAGTGGATATGGAATATATACAAATTATATAGATAAGAGTTCGGAGGGAGATATAACTAAAGGGCACTCAGTATTATCAGAATCAGAGGGACTTATGATGTTATATTCAGTAAATGCTAATAATAGAGAATTATTTGATCAGCATTTTGATATAGTAAAAGGAATGAGACTAAAAAATGGACTTATTAGTTGGAGAAAAGAAGGAAATGAAAATTCTACTTCATCTGCAACAATAGATGAACTTAGAATAATAAAAGCTCTTCTTTTAGCTAATAACAGATGGGATAGTTTTTATTATAAATTTTATGCTATAAATATTGCTAATTCTTTACTTAAGCATGCAGAAGAAAAGGGAACCTTAGTAGATTATATAGATAACTATGGAAAAGGTAATACAACTACTTTATGCTATTTAGATTTACCTACTATGAAATTATTGAGTCAAGTAGATAAGAAATGGGAAGGTATTTATGAAAAATCTAAAAGCATAATAGAAAATGGAAAAGTATCTGAAGAAATTCCTTTATACAGAAAAGTATTCTATCAAGAAACTGAAAAATATGATGAAGAAGAAAATATTGATTTATTATTATCTACAATAGTAATTTTAAATAGAATTGAAGCTGGAGAAAATGAGGGATCATCTATTAAATGGATAAAAGAAAAGTTTAAGAAAGATGGATTCTTAGTAGCTACCTATAATACTAAAAATGGAGAGGCTACATCACAGATTGAATCTCCATCAATATACTCTAATGTAGCTTTAATAGCAAATTACATTGGAGATAAAGAGTTATTTAACAAGGCTATAGATAAATTAAAATATTATCAAATAAAAAATAAGGATAGTGTACTTTATGGTGGATTTGGAGATGAAAAGACCAAAAGTGTATATTCTTTTGATAATTTAAATGCTTTATTAGCTTTTCAAAAATATAAGTAATAAGATAACAATATTGTTCATATAAGTATAATGGGCAATATTTTATGTAGATATAGTGAAATGGAAGACACGATATCTTGAGGGGGTATTACTCTAAGAGTGTGAGGGTTCAAGTCACGCTATATGCACCAAGTTAAAATTATGATGTATTAAATAAGAATATGATTAAAGTTTTCATATAATTGTTCAAGATGACTAATTTCTTAATTTAGAAATTAGTCATTTTTTATTATAAAAAATGTATAATATAGTATTAAGCACTTATTAATAAGAGGAGTAAAATGAGTAAAAATTTTGATTATAGCCTTAAAGATATAAGTAGTAATTTAGAAAAATCTTTAAAAGAAGCAAAATTATTAGGGGAAGGCCATAATGGTGTAGTATTTCTCCTTAAAAATAATAGAGTCATAAAAATTTTTAGAAGAATGAGTGTTTGGAAGGATGAAAGGAGTATATTAAAACGAGTTAGAAAGTCTAGATTTTTTCCAAGAATATATGAAACTAAGCCAGGTTATATTATACGAGAATATGTTGGGGGGGTTAGATTAGATAAGTATTTAAGAAGAGGAAATTTAGATGAGGAACTATGTAAGGAATTGTATTTAATGATTTTAGAATTTGAAAGGTTAGGATTTAAAAGAATTGATATAAGGTGCAAAGATATATATATACAAGATGATTATACTCTTAAAATAATAGATCCTAAAAATAACTATAAAAAGAGAGTTTCATTTCCAAGACATCTTTTTAAAGGTCTTTTTAAAAGAGATGAATTAAATAGATTTTTAAATTATGTAGCAGAAATTGATAAAAAAAGAGCACGGATATGGAGAGAAAAATTTGAAATTTATGCAGAGGATAAAAATTTGTTAATATAATATTAATAAGTTGATAAAAAATAGTAAATCACTTAAAGGAGATGTTTAAAGATTTTAGATTAAGTAGTATCTTAGTATTAAGAAGAACTTTATACTATATAGTCTAAAAGGAGTTGATATCTTTGAGAGAGAATTTTATATTTAAAGATTATGAAGGAGTAGAATTACAAGGATATAAATGGAGTAATGGCAGTGAATTTAAGGCAGTGGTACACATATTACATGGAATGACAGAAGATGCTATTAGATATGATGAATTTGCAGAAAAACTTGTTGAAGCAGGATTTTTAGTGTATGCTCATGATCATAGAGGGCATGGATTTACAGCGAAAGATTTAGATTCTCTAGGATATCAATCTGAGAATGATGGCTTCCAATGGATGATTGATGATGCTAAAACTTTAATAGAGTCTTCTAAAGAAAAACACAAAGGATATAAAATAATACTTTTTGGACATAGTATGGGATCTTTTGTAAGTCAGAGGCTAGTTGAAGAATATAATGATTTAGTAGATGTATTAGTTTTATCAGGAACTAATGGTGAGCCAGATAAGTTAGCCCCACTTGGAGAATTTGTAGCTCAAGTAGAAATGTCATTAAAGGGAAGAGAACATAAAAGTAAACTTATGGATAAGTTGATTTTTGGAGGCTTTAATAAGAATTTTAAACCAAATAGGACAGATTTTGATTGGCTTTGCAGTGTAGAAAGTGAAGTGGACAAGTATATAGAAAATGAAAGATATGGTTTCATATGTTCAAGTTCATTTTATTATGATTTGTTAAGAGGAGTAAGAAGCATACATAAGGTTGAAAATATGAGTAGAATAAATAAGGAAATGCCTATATATATTTTTGGTGGAGATAAAGATCCAGTAGGTAATTTTGGTAAAGGTGTAATCAACTTAAGAGATAAATTGAAAGAATTTGGAGTGAAAAATATTCAATATAAGTTATATGAAAATGGAAGACATGAAATGTTAAATGAAAAAAATAAGTTAGAGGTTATGGAAGATACTATTGAATGGATGTTGAAAAATATTTAAAAGATATATATAATTAATTAGAGTATTAATTAGGAGTGTGTCAAAATTTTGATACCTCCTTTTTGCTTTATGTAAGTTCACATGATTTTGACATAATACATTAGAAAAATAGGTGATGATATGGACAATAACTATAGAGTTATAGATAATTATATACGTAGTGGTGATAAAGCTCATGATGAAGGAAATTTAATAAAAGCTTTAAATTATTATTTAAGAGCAGAGGAACTTCTAGAAGGAGAAAAAGATATTGATTTAATAATAAGTATAGCTTTAATGTTAGATGAGTTAGGAGATACTAAAAAGGCTAAAGAAAAGTATGAAGAAGCTTTAAGTATAAATAGTTTTGAAGTTAGAGCTTATTATGGATTAGCTGTAATTTATGATGAAAAAGAGGAGTATGTAAAGGCTATAGAATTATATAAAAAGGCTATTAGTATAAATCCAGTTTATGATAGAGCTATATTCTTCTTAGCAAATGCATTAGATAATATTGGTGATAAGGAAGGTGCAATAGAGTATTATAAAAAGATAATAGAGTTATGTCCAGAAGATTTTTGGGCTCATATAAATTTAGGGTCTATATATGAAGAAAGAGATATGCTTCAAGAGGCATATAGAATGTTTTCTAAAGCACTTCAAATAGATGGAGAACACTATTTGGCGCTTTTTAATATGGGAGTAATATATAAGCGATTAAATGTATATGATAAAGCTAAAAATTTTTATGAGAAAGCCATTAAAAAGAATTTTGGTTATGCTTTTTCATTCTTAAATTTGGCAGTTATATATAAGGAAGAAAATAATATAGAAAAAGGAATAGAGATATTATCACTAGGTTTAAGATTTAATCCAGAAAATCATTTTTTATATTATAATAGAAGTTGCTTTAAGGCTATTTTAGGAAAAGATTTAGAGGATGCTACAGAAGATTTAATTAAAGCTGTTGAATTTTATCCAGAATTTATGAAATATATAAATAAAGATAATGATTTAATTGAGGTAAGAAATAATAATAAGTTTAAAAGTTTCTTAGAGAGCTTAGATATTGGATGATGCCAATATCTAAGTTTTTTTTATTACAATTAAATGCAATAATTTACAAAAAAATAAAAAAAATACTTTATTTTTTGTGATAATGTATATTTATATGGTTGTATTTAAGGGGGAAAAATATTGGAGTGTATAGAAAATGATTATATGTATTTAAAACTTAGTAAAGTTAGAATTTTAATTGATGTTTTTATATGGGTAGCAATTATTTTATATACGGTATACTTTTTAAATCCACGTACAGCTCTTTATTTATCTACAATTGTTGAAACTATATTAGTATTTGCTATAACATTTATTGCAACAACTGTATTTAAGTTTTCTAATAAAAAGATTTTCAAATTAATAAGTATTTATTTATTATTGGTTGCTATATTAAATTTTAATACACTTGTTTATTTAATAACTTTAGGTGGAGAAAAAGAAATATTTGAATGTTTAAATTTCAAACCTAGTGCTATTTGTATTATTTTAGAAAGTATATATTGTTTTATGATAACAGCACATGTTAAGGAAATAGATTTAAATATAAAGGTAATCGTTTATTTTTTAACTATAATATCGTTAGTTAGTATATTTTTTTTTGATATAAGTGTTTTTTGGTTATTATCAACAGTACTTCTTTTAGTAATTTTATATGTTTTAAGAAGCTTTAAGCTTTTTAAAATTAATTTATTAAATTATTTAAAGTTATTTGTTCTAATAAATTTAGCATTAATAATATTAGATTTCTTATCATATATACTAAGTTTAGAAGCTTTTATATTACTAGGTGATATATTAAAAATATCAATATACTTCATTATATATGTATGGATTTCAGATATACTTATTAGAAAACCATACGAAATTTTGTATGAGGATATAATTGATAAAAATAAAAAGCTTAAAATGTTAAATAAAAGGATGGAAGAAAGTAATAATGAATTAAAAGAGTTTAATAAGCAATTAAAAGATAAGGAAAGTTATTTTAAGAATTTTTTAGATAATGCTCCTATGTCTATAGTAGTTGTAAATAATGATAATTATAGAATTTTTAACACAAATAAAAGGTTTTTATATGAATTAAATTTAAAAAATAAGAGAGAGATAATAAACAAAAATTTATTTAAAATAATAGATATTGATAATAAATATGAACTATTAATAACAAAAAAAGGAGAAGCTTCATTTGTTACTTCTGGAATAGAAGTTTTTTGGCGTTTAGAAATTTTGCTACAAGTAAATGGTTATTTAATAATCTCAATGAAAAATATAACTGAATTGAAGTGTTCAGAAAAAATAAAAGATAATTTAAGAAAAAGAACCTTAGAAGAACAAATAAAAAATGATTTTTTATCAAGTATTTCTCATGATTTAAAAACACCTATAAATGTTATATATTCATCAGTTCAAGTACAGGAAAAGTTTTATAGTAATCAAAATATTAAAAAATTAGATTATTATAATCAAGTTAATAAAGAAAATTGTATGATTTTAATGAGGTTAGCTAACAATTTAATTGACTCATCAAAAATTGATTATGATTATTTAAAACCTAACGTTAAGATTCATAATATAGTAACATTAATTGAAGATTCTATAGGAAATTTAGCAGAATATATAAAAGAGAAAAATTTAACTTATGTCTTTGATACCAATGAAGAAGAAGTATATGTTAAGTGTGATCAAGAGTTTATTCAAAGAATTAGTTTAAACTTAATTTCAAATTCAATAAAGCATACAAAGGAAGGTGGAATTGGAATAGAGATTAAGGCAAAGAAAAGTAAAGTTGTCATTAGTTTTACAGATACGGGAGAAGGTATGGACAAAGAGTTTATAGAAAAGGCTTTATTAAGATATAGTAAAGGAAATAAAAAAGAGGTGAAAAATAAAAGTACAGGAATTGGACTATATATTGTTAAGAATTTAGTTGAATTGCAAAATGGAACTATAAATATAAATTCAATTAAAGATACAGGAACAAATATAAGGTTGGAATTTAATAGGGAGAAAAACTGTGGAATACAAAGTAGAATACGAAAATCCTAAATTACAATATTATATATTAAGACTTATATATATACTAATAATACTATTGGCAGTATTTTTTATAAAAGAAGAAAATTATGTTATGTTTTATAAATTTTTAAATTTGTCTTCAGTAATAATGTTAGGAACTTCATTATTAATAGCAATTAGTAATATAGATAAGGAGAAAAACTTAGTTTCTTTTACTATCATAGGGATTTTTTGGCTTGCAAATTCAGAGATATTTTCTTTATTTGTTTCATTCGATTTATATGTAATAGATAAGATGTTAACTTATAAATTAATAGATATATTATTTAAGTATTTTATTATATTTTTAATAATTTTAGGTAAGAAAAAGAATACGGTATCAAAAAAAATAAATATTATTTTGCTAATATTAAATATTACTTTTAATATTATTTATTTCATGGTAATTAATAGTACAAAATTAATGAGAGCTTTTATTAAATATATATATACAAATAATATTATGTTTATATTTGTTGTTATTTTATTTGTATTATTACTAATAGTTACTGTTTCTGATGAAGAAAATACATCTGATAAATTTGTTTATTATTTAATTGCATATATATTGTTGTTTTCATTAGGAAACATTATTTTTTTAAATAATCTTAATGATTTAAAAAATATTAATTTATTAGGAGTTTTTTTTAGCCAGATATTAGATTTATCAGCTTATTATATTTTGGTAGAAGGTATAATAAGATTTTCTTTAAATAATAGTTTTAATAATATAAATAGGATAATGCTCTTTAAAAGAGAGGAGTACAATAGAAATAAAAGATATTTACAAAAAAAAATAGATGAATTAAAGGAATTAGAGTATCTTTTAGATAGAGAAGAATTATTATTTAATAAAATTATATCTACAATTGGAGATTATACATTTATTTTTAAGGATGAAAAATTATTTTATTTAAACAACGAAGCCTTAGAGTTTTTAAAAATTAAAAATAGAGAATCTATATTATTTGAAAGTATGGAAGTTTTATATGAAAAAATTTTAGAAAAGCAAGTTTATTTAAAAGAGCAAGAAAGTGTAGATTCTTATAAAGAAATAATTTTTAAAAATACTAATGGGGGATATTCTAATGGCGAGTTTTTTAAAATACCTTTTGGAGATAATTATAAAATTATTATTATAAATGATATTACTAAAAAGAATAATGCTTTAATGATAAATAAGTATTTAAAAGATAAATTAGAAGAAGAAAATATAAAGGTAGAATTTTTTACTAATATATGTCATGAATTAAGAACTCCTATAAATGTAATAAGTTCTGCTCTTCAATTAAATAGTTTAAATATAGCAAATCAAAATATTAATTCAGTAGAAAGAAATAACTTAGTAATTAAACAAAATTGTTTAAGGCTTATACGAACCATAAATAATTTTATTGATGCTAATAAAATATCAGAAGGACAGATAGAAACAAATATTATGGTTATTAATGTAGTTGAAGTTGTTGAAAATATATTGGATGCATCTGCAGAATATATAAATAAGAAAAAAATAAATTTTGTTTTTGATCCAGATTTTGAAGAAATATTTATGTCTATTGATAGTGAGTTTTTAGAAAGAATAATATTAAATCTATTATCAAATTCAGTTAAGTATGGAAGAGAAAATGGAAATATATATATAAAAATATATTTTCAAGAAAAAGATCTTGTAATAATGATAGAAAATGATGGGGTTGCTATAAGTTATGATGAGCAAAAATACATTTTTGATAAATTTACTAAGAGTAATAAGGCTTTAAATAGAACTCAAGAAGGAAGTGGTTTAGGACTCTATATAAGTAAATCTCTTATGAAAATGCAAGGTGGAGATTTAAAGTTAGAAATATATGAGGGCTATGGTAATAGATTTAAATTATATTTTTATGATGTAGATTTATTTAAGGAAACTGAAAGAACAGAATATATCTTTAATAACAATTACTATAATTTAAAGGAAAAAGCTGAAATTGAATTTTCTGATATATACATATAATATATATCAAAAGGAATACATATAATTACCTAAGAGGTGATTTATGTGAATATATTTAAGGTTAATGGAAAATTTAATTTAGGTGATTTAATAATAAGTTTGTTAATAACTTTAGGTGGAGGATATGTTATTGGAAAGTTTAATGAGGAGAGTGTACAAGTATATGGTGCATTAAATAAACCTTGGTTTAGTCCGCCAGCTATAGTTTTTCCAATAATATGGACTATTTTATATATACTTATGTCAATATCTGCATATAGGATATTTTTAAGGCATAAGCAAGGAGAAAAAACTAAGTCAGCACTTTGGGTTTATATAATACAACTTGTATTAAATTTTGCTTGGAGTATAATATTTTTTTACTTTAAACTATATGGATTAGCATTTATAGAACTAATAATACTATTAATCTTTATAATTATAACTACAATTAAATTTTTTAAGTTTGATAAAATAGCAGGATTTCTTATGATTCCTTATATAATATGGGTTTCTTTTGCTGGAGTATTAAATTTCTTTGTGTGGATGTTAAATGAAATGTAAGTTGAAAATCCCTTTTATTTTATATTATAATAAATAATGTTTTGAGTTTGATTTTTAATATATTTTAGATAAATTAATGGAGCTGTATCAAGATAACTTAGTAAAACTTATAATTAAATACTAAGTTTTGAGACAGCCCTTATTATTTTAATAAAGTGAAATAAATTTTTAAATCTGTCAAAGATATATAAGAGGATAGTGAATAAAATTTAATATAATAAAAGGATTATAATTAGGAGTGATACTTTGAAAAAGGTAATAATTGCAGAAAAACCATCTGTTGCTAGAAATATTGCAGATGCTTTTAATATAAAAAAGAGAAAAGATGGATACTTTGAAGGCGAAAAATATCTTATAACATGGGCTTTCGGACACTTGTTGCAGTTATTTGATGCAAAGGATTATGATGAGAATATGAAGGGATGGAGAATGGAAAAATTTCCTTTTATACCAGAAGTTTTTAGATATAAAATAAAACAAGATTCTTTAAATAGAAATATGATTGATAAGGGTGCTGAAAAGCAAATAAAGGTAATAAAAGGACTTATAGATAGAGAAGATGTAGATGGAATAATTTCTGCTACTGACTTTGATAGAGAAGGACAAGTAATTGCAGATGAAATTTTCCTATATTTTAATGAAAAGAAACCAGTCTATAGACTTTTATTAAATGAATGGACACCAGATGAAGTTAAAAAAGGAATGGAAAAATTAAAACCTAATAAGGAAATGCAATCTCTTCAAGATGCTGGTATAGGAAGACAATGGGCAGATTGGATAATAGGTATAAATTTAACTTCTGTGACCACAATAAAATATAAATTAAATGATGGACAGATTTTAAATATAGGTAGAGTGCTTTTGCCTACTTTAAAAATAATTTATGACAGAGATAAGGAAATAGAAAATTTTAAATCAAGTGCATATTATAAGCTTAATGGTATCTTTAAGACTTCAAAAAATGAGGAGTTTGAAGGAATTTATTACGAAAATAATTCAGAGAAATTTGAAGATAAGAAGATTTTAGATGAGATTAAAGAAAAGATAAAGGATAAAAATGCTGAAATAATTGAAAAGCAAACAGAAAGAAAAAAAGAATATCCACCATTTTTATTTAATCTTTCTAATCTTCAAGGATACATAACAAGTAAATATAAAGGATGGACTTCAGATAAGGTTTTAAAAGTAGCTCAATCTTTATATGAAAAAAAGTTTATAACTTATCCTAGAACAGGAAGTATGGCTTTAGAGGAAAGCTTAGTTGATAGAACTAGAAATGTTTTAGAAAAACTTAAGGTTGGCTTACCTTATGAAGAACAAATAAAGTTTGTTCAAAATAAAAGGGTTTTTGATAATTCGAAAGTTGAGAGCCATAGTGCCATAGTTCCAACTTATATTAAACCTAACAATTTAACTCAAGATGAAAGAGTAGTTTATACAGCAGTTAAAAATAGATTTCTTATGCAATTTATGCCTGTAGCTGAATTTGAGGAAACAAAAATAACTTCTAAGATAAATAATCCAGAAGTTAAGGGAGTATTTATTTCAAAGGGAAAAGTTCAGCTTATAGAAGGATGGAGAGTTGTTGAAAAAATAGATAGTAAAGATACAATTCTTCCAATGGTAAATGAAAAAGAAATAGTTGACTTAGTAGATAGTAAAATAAATAAGGTTACTAAAAAACCACCTAAAAAGCATACTGAAAAGACATTACTTAGAGTTATGGAAACTTGTGGTAAGAGTTTTAAAGAAGATGCAGAGGAAGATAGTGAAGAAATGATGGCTTCAATACTAAGTGGATTTAGCATAGGAACACCTGCTACTAGAGCTGAAACAATTAAAAAGCTTAAAGATGTAGGATATATTACTACAAAAGGGAAAAGTTTAACTTGTACAGAGCTTGGTAGAACAATAGTTGAAATATTTCCTGTTAAGGAGCTTCTAGATTTAGAATACACAGGAAGATTAGAAAAAACTCTTTCAGATATAGAAAGAGGTAAGGTTAAAAAAGAAGATTTCTTAAATCTTATAAAGAACTTTACTATAGATGGAGTTAATGCTATAAAAAATGATGATTCCATGGCAAAACATTTTAAATTAGAGGCGCCAGAAGGAGTGGAGGTTTTAGGTAAATGTCCTAACTGTGGAAATCCTGTTATAGAAGGAGAAAGAGGATTTGGATGTGTTAACTGGAAAAATGGATGTAAATATACCATATGGAAAAATGATAAGTATATAGCCTCCTTTGGAAAACAAGTAACATCTCAGATGGTAAAACTTCTATTAGCTAATGGAAAAGTTGGATTTAGAAATTTAAAAAGTAAAAAAGGAAATACTTTTGCAGCATACTTTATATATGAAAAAGATGAAGAAAAAGGCTATTTCACATGGAGAATGGAATTTATTTAAGAAAATATATCTAGGAGTTGTATAAAAACAACTCCTTTTTTAGTTAAGAGGAAAAATTTAAAATTTTAGTTGTAATCGAAATTAAATTTGTAAGATAATTTTTATAAATCTTTTTCTTGTAGGCTAAAAAACTCATTTTCTATAGCAAATAAAATTCTTCTACCTTATTGTGGAGGAAGTCATTTAGGTATAACAACACTTTTAAAAGTTTTATTTAAAATCTCTTTGGCATTATTATTATAAACTTATATGTTAAAATTTTATAAGGTTTCAAAAGTAGTATTTTCAGTTGTATTTAAGAAATAAGCATCTATAAATAGCATATTATCTTTTTTAAATAATTGATTTATTATCAGATTGAAAGTTTTTTCAGTGGTGAAGGCTTGTAATATCATCACTGTTTAGACAAATTTTAATATTAATGCAGATAGCATATATATTGGTGGAGCAAGGAAAACTGTTATTAAGCCAGCAACACCTATAGATAATGAACTCATAGCACCATGAGTTTCGCCTATTTCTAAAGCTTTAGTAGTTCCAACGGCATGGGCAGCTGTTCCCATAGAAACTCCCATAGCAACTTCATGTTCAATTTTAAGTAATTTACATACCATAGGAGCTATAATTGCACCTGTGATACCAGTTATTATTACTGCTATAACTGTTATTGAAGGTATTCCACCAAGTCCACTAGATACTTCAACTCCGATTGGTGTTGTAACTGATTTAGGAACTAAAGAAGCAATAAGTTCATGATTTATTCCTAAGAAATATCCCATTATTATAACACAACACATAGAAGCAAAGCTTCCAACTATTATTCCTGTCATTATTGGTACAAAATGACTTTTTAAAAGTTGCAACTGTTTATATAAAGGTACTGCTAAAATTACAGTTGCAGGTCCTAAAAATGAATTTATAAAATTACCACCAATATTATAAGTTTTAAAACTTATATGGCATGAAACTAAAACTCCAATTACAATAGAAATTGCGATTAATAAAGGATTTAGTATTGGAATTTTAGTCTTTTTGTATATGGTCATACCAATTTCAAAAGCAAAAAGAGTTAATAAAATTCCAAACAAAGGGTTATTAACAATGGTATTCATTAATTTCATCTCCTAATAGTTTTTTTTCTTTTCTTCTTATTAAAGCTTGAACAACTAAACCTGTAACTCCTATTACAACAAAAGTTGAGGATATGCAAATAAATAATAATTTAAGAACATTTCCCTCTAATAATCCAACAGATGTCATAAGTCCAACCCCTGCAGGAACAAAGAAGAAGGCTAAATGATCTAAGAAGAATTGAGCAACAGAATCAATAGCTTCTACTTTAACAACTTTAGTACATAGTAAAACTAATAATATTAACATTCCTATAATATTTCCAGGTACACTATGTATAAAACTTTTAGAAATAAATTCGCCTAAGAAGTATATAAATATGACAATAAGCATTTCTCTTAAAAGTTTCACTAGATAATCACTTCCTTTTTTGTAAAAAAAATATAAGGAACAGCTTTTAAAGTTCCTTATACATTATAGAATGAATTTAAAATTAAATCTATAATCAAATATTACAATAATCAATTATTTATACTTATTAAAGCGTTTTCTATATCATTTTTTGATAGGTTACTTAGAATAGACTCATCATACTTAAGTGATTTATTTAAAAGTTCTTTAGCTCTATAAAAATCTTCTTTTTCTTTTGATATAATTCCCATAAAATAGTAAGGCTCTGAAAAATTTGCACATTCATCTATTAATTCATCAAAATAAAAGCAAGCTTTTTCTATATCACCAATTTTATAGAAAATTTCTCCTAAATTAGCTCTTATTATTTGACTTAACTCATTAACTTTTAAACCTTGATTACTTATTGAAATTGCTTTTTCAAAATCTTCATCTTGAATTAGAACATATCCATAAACTTCATAAAAATCTATAGCATTAAAGTTATTAGTTTTTAAATCATCTAAGATTTGAAGAGAAGTTTTTATATCATTTAATTTCCAATAAAGTATTGCTTGAAGTAAATCAAGGTGATTTGCATCTTCAGGTAAAAATTTTCTTTTAGATAATATATTTTTTAAGGTTTCTAAAGCTTCAGTATATGAACCTATTTTAAGTTCTAAGAAAATATAAGTTTTTATAGCTTTAACATTAGAACTATTACATAGAGCAGCTTTTCTATAAAAAGACAAAGATTCTTCTAAATTATTATTTTTAAGTTTTTTAGAGCCTCTAAACATATAAATTAAATGTTTATTTATAGTTAATTTAAATATTATAAATGATAAAAGTAGTATACTTCCCATAGAAACACTAAACTTAATTATTAAAAAAACTATAAAAATTATTGCTAAGACATTTACTAAGGTTCTCAAAACAGATCTTTTCATAATGATTATCCCCCTTTTAAATATTAGTTTATTAAGAAGATTATACTATATTTATAAGGGGGATAATATAAAGTTAAATTTAACTTTTATAATAAATGTATGTTGTTTTCTTCACAAGTTCTTATCATATCTTCATCCCACATAGATGCTTGAACTTCTCCAATATGAGCTTTTCTAAGGAAGAACATACATATTCTAGATTGACCGATTCCACCACCTATAGTATATGGTAATTTCCCTTCAAGAAGCATTTGATGGAATGGTAGTTCTTTTCTTTCTTCACATTCTGCTATTTTTAATTGTTTTAAAAGGCTTTCTTCATCAACTCTTATTCCCATTGATGAAAGCTCTACAGCTTCATCAAATAGAGGGTAGTAGAATAATAAATCTCCATTTAATGTCCAATCATCATAGTCTGGACTTCTATCATCATGTTTTTGACCAGAAGCTAATTTTCCACCAATTCCTATTATGAATACAGCTCCAAATTCTTTGCATATAGCGGTTTCTCTTTCTTTAGAAGTAAGATCTGGATAACGATCTTCTAATTCTTGTGATGTTATAAATATTATATCTTCAGGAAGAATTCTTTCTATATGAGGATATTTTGTTACTATAAAATCTTCAGTAGCTTTAAAAGTATTATATATTGATCTTACAGTTTCTTTTAAAGTTTCTAAATTTCTTTCTTCTTTATCTATTATTTTTTCCCAATCCCATTGGTCAACATAAATAGAGTGAATGTTATCTAAATCTTCGTCTCTTCTTATAGCATTCATATCAGTATAAAGACCTTCACCATGTTTAAACTCATATCTATGAAGAGCTAGTCTTTTCCATTTAGCTAGAGAATGAACTATTTGAATGTTAAACTCTGGCATAGCTTTCATATCAAAACTTACAGGTCTTTCAATTCCGTTTAGATCATCATTTAATCCTGAACCTTGATTTACGAAAAGTGGAGCAGAAACTCTTGTTAAGTTTAAGTTTTTAGCTAAAGAATCTTCAAAAAAGTCTTTAAGTTCTTTAATAGCAACTTCTGTTTCTCTAAGTGATAATAAAGGTTTATAGTCCTTTGGTATAAATAATTTTTCCATTTTAAACAACTCCTTAATTTTAAATGTAGATATATTTTTTGCTACATATATTTTTTATAAATTTGTTTGGCCAAAAACAGGTTATTAAAATTTCTTGAAATGTTTTATACGTATAGTTAAAATAATAAAATTTAAAAATATATTTTAAAAGATAATAAAAAAAGCCATCGTCCTATATATTAATAGGACGAAGGCTGTATAATCATCTCCGCGGTACCACCTATGTTAGTACAAAAGCACTCACTTAATAACAGTGCATCTTAACACTGTCCTTCTTTTAACGGAAAGAAACCCGTCTAAGTCTACTATCCAAAATAAATTTTGAAGTTCGGTTAGAAGCTCAAGGATGTTCTTCATCAAAGGTATAGTATGAGGCTTTCACCATCCCTCAATCGCTAAAACTCTTTCCAAAGATTACTTTTTCCCATCAATGCTTTGTACAAGTTATTTATTTAATAATTAATATATACTAAAAATCTTAATTTGTGAAGGGGATTTTTAAAATTTTTTTAAATTTATGATATAATTATTAAAAAAGTATATATTTTTAAGCTCATTTTTGTAATGGCAAAGGAGAAGTTTATGATAAAAGCAGTTTTATTTGACCTAGATGGAACATTGATAAATACTAATGATTTAATACTAAAATCATTTAAACATACATTTAAAACTATTTTAGATTTAGAGCCAAGTGAAGAAGAAATTACTATGAACTATGGTAGACCTCTGCATGAAACTTTTAAATCTTATGATGAAAATAGAATAGAAGAGATGATTAATTGTTATAGAAAAATAAACTTAGAATTACATGATAATGAATGTAAAGAGTTTACTGGTGTTGACTTAATGCTAAAAATATTAAAGAGTAAAGGAATTAAACTTGGAGTTGTAACTTCAAAGAAAAGCGATATGGCAGAGCGTGGAGCTAAGTTAATTGGTATATTTGAGTATTTTGATACTTTTATAACTCCAGAGATTACTACAAAGCATAAGCCAGAAGGGGAGCCAGTTTTAAAGGCTTGTGAGAATTTAGGAGTATCTCCTAGTGAAGCTCTTATGGTAGGTGATTCACCTTATGATATTTTAGCAGGTAAAAATGCTGGAACTAAAACATGTGGAGTTAAATACACAGCATTGCCTATTGAAAAATTACAAGAGAGTAAACCAGATTTTTATGTGAATAAACCTTTAGAAATTTTAAATCTTGTTGAAGAATTAAATTCATAATAAAAAAAGATTTAGTCTTAGACTAAATCTTTTTTAGTTAAAATATATTTCTTCTACGTCTTCTACGTTTTCTTAAATTTATTGTTCTTATAATAAGTAATATTACTACTATTATAACTATTATTAGAACAAGTATTCCTAAATAGCTTAAGAAATTAGCTTTTATAAGAGTAAACGTACTTATATCAGCTTTTACTGGATAATCCTTAACATAAGCTCTTTCTTTAACAGTAACAGCAGCAGATTCAGGATTAGAAGCTAATTGCCAAGCGTTCATATTATTTAAATTTATTGATTTAGATGTTTCTTTTTCATTTACATAGTTATTATAATAATCTATATTTTCGGTAGCAACAAAAGGAACATCGATTGTCTTTGTCGGTCCAAACCATCTGAAAAGTTTATATTCAACTGGAATAGTATCTATTGTTGTTCCAGCCTTTATATAAGGAACCTTATCTACAGAGTAACTGTAATCAATAATTTTTTTCATATCATTAAATACAATTTCATCATTAGCATCATATTGGGAGTCTAGAACAGCACCTACTATTTTTCTACCATTTCTTTCGTATACTGATACTAAACATCTTCCAGCAGGAGTAGTAAATCCAGTCTTTCCACCAATATTTCCGTCTATACCAAGTTCTTTGTTTCTATTTTCTAAAATTACTTTTTTCCCGTTTACAGTTATATCGCTATTCTTAAGTGCCATAGTTTCGCTTACCCAAGGATTTTTATAAGCATTTTGTAAAATAACAGCTAAATCGTAAGCTGTTGAATAGTGATCATCATTATGTAAACCATTTGGAGTAACAAAATGAGTGTTTTTTAATCCAAGTTTTTTTACTTCTTCATTCATCATCACACTAAATTTTTCAGAACTTCCAGCAACTCCATCTGCAATTACAGCGGCAGCGTCATTAGCTGAAAACATAAGTAAAGCTTTCATTAAATCATTAGCATTCATTCCTTCGCCAACAGGTATTGGACCATAGCTATCGTTTAATGTATAAGGCTGTTGAACTTTTGCATCTGCTGTATATGGAAAAGAATCATTCTTTGAAGCATGTTCAGCAAATAAAAGACTTGTCATTACCTTTGTTGTACTAGCAGGATATGCTCTTTCATCAATTCCCTTTGCATAAATAATTTCACCAGTATCATAATCTAAAGTAACAGCATACTTACCAACTATATTAGGTTGGGAAATTTCAGCAGCCTGAACAGTAGCTTTTGTTGGTGTAAAAATTGATACTGATATAGCAACCAATATTGAACTTAAAAGCTTTTTCTTAAATTTAATCAATTTTCATCTCTCCTAATTTTAAAGTCTCATTAAACTTTTTTTATTATAACATCTACAGGGCATAATAACAATAATAATAAAGAAAGAGATGTAAAGCTTTAATTGTGGTATTTATAATTTATATCTTATATAATATAAGATATTTGAAACAATTAATTAATATTTAGGATGTGATAATATGGCAGCTTTAACTGTAGATGATATTTTGAAAGAAAGTGAGGTAGGCACATTAATTCCACTGATAGTAGAAATTAATGATAAATTAGTACCTATAATTTTTGTTAAAGACTATTTAGATACCTTAGAAGATATAGGTGATAATGTATTAGTTGCCTTAAAAAGTAGTATTATAAGCAATAAAAAATTAGACTTACTTTTAATTATGATTAGATTTGACGAAAATGAAGAGAATACCTATGATCTATGGTTAAACTATGGATTCAACTGGCACTTTGATTTTTTGAATGAGTTAATTAACTTAGATAAAATACTTATAGATTTTAGAGATGAACATAACAATAGAATTAAGACTATTGAAGTTGATAATACAATTAAAAAAGATTTAGAAAATTATAAAGAGTCTTGTGAAGATTCTTTTTTAATTAAAGAAGGAAAAGAAGAAAATATAATTAGAGTAGTTAAAAGAAAAAAATATGAATCTTGGAACAATGAGGATGCTTTAGATTTAATTGATGAAGTTTTAGAAGATTATAGTAGCATACAAGATATGTGGGATAACTTATAATATAAGTAAAAAGTTTAAAGAACTATAATTAATATACATAGCCAACTTAAAAATATAGTATATAAATAAGCCTGCTTTCAAATAATAAATTTAAAGGTGGGTGATAAATATGAAAAATGATAAATATCATAAAAATTACAATAATAAAAAACATAAAGATCATGAGCCAGATGATGGCACATTTATTTCATACAAAGAAAATGAAGAGTTTAATAGCAATGGAAGCTCAAGATATGGATATGAACAAGATAGCTGTGATATGTAGTAAGATATAGGAAGGCGTAGGGCTTGTAAAAATAAAATTTGTAAAATTGTGTATAATAAGAAATGCATGTGCAAAAGCACATGCATTTTTTAATAAACACACTTGATTTCTAACCAAGCTTCATCATATTTTCTAAGTATCTTAGGAGGTAAATCTATAAATACCTCACAATTTTTTAATGACTCTTCATCTGGATAAGCAACTTTATCATCTTTTATATCATCAGGTAAAAGGTCATATGCAGCTGTATTTGGAGTAGAGAATCCTATGTATTCTACATTTTGCTCGGCATTTTCAGGATCACAAAGAAAGTTTATAAACTTTTCAGCATTTTCTTTATGCTTAGCATTTTTAGGAATTGCAATGGCATCAAACCATTTATTTGATCCTTCTTTAGGAATAGCGTAAGCTAAATCAGGGTTTCTTTCTATCATTGTTACAGCATCTCCTGACCAAGCAACAGCAAGGGAAGCTTCTCCACCAACCATGGCATCTTTAACTTGGTCAACCATATAAGCTAAGATTAAACCATCTTTCTTTTGAGTCATAAGTTCATTTTTAGCCTTTTCTATTTGGTCTAGGTTTTCTGTATTTAATGAATATCCTAATTTTTTTTCTGCAACAGCCATAGCATCTCTAACACTATCTGGCATTATAACTTGATCCTTATATTTAGGGTTCCAAAGAATATCCCAACTATCTACAGGATCACTAACTCTTTTTGTATTATATATTATTCCAACTGTTCCCCACATGTATGGAACTGAGTATTCGTCAGTTGGATCATAAGCTAATTTTTTAAATTGTTCTCCTATATATTTATAATTAGGTATATTAGAAAAATCTATTTTAGCTAACATATCTTCTTCTTTCATTTTTTCTATCATGTAATCAGAAGGTATTACTATATCATAAGACACATTACCACTGTTAAGTTTTTGATACATTATTTCATTGGTATCATAAACATCATATTTAACATCTATTCCAGTTTCTTCTTTAAATTTAGTAAGAAGATCTGGATCTATATAATCTCCCCAGTTATAAACATAAAGAACGTTACTATTTTTATCTTGGGTAGATTCCACATCTTTTTTTTGACCACAACCAATAAAAAGAGATGATATAAGCAATGTTGAACAAGTTAATGCTAAAAATTTTTTTAATTTCATATTAACGTTCTCCTTTCACTAAAGATTGCTTTCTATTAGCAACAAGAAGTAATACTAAGACAACTATAAACATTAATGTTGAAAGAGCATTTATTTGAGGAGAAATACCTCTTCTAGCCATAGAATAAATTTCTATAGAAAGGTTAGAAACACCAGGACCTGTAGTGAAGAAACTTATAACAAAGTCATCTATTGACATTGTAAATGCTATTAAGAATCCTGCTGCTATACCAGGCATTATTTGAGGGATTACTATCTTTCTTAAAGCGTAAGATGGTTTTGCTCCTAAATCTAAGGCTGCATCAGTTAAATTTGGAGGTAATTGTCTTAGCTTAGGTAAAACAGATAATATAACATAAGGAATATCAAATGTTATATGAGCTAAAAGCATAGTCCAAAAACCAGGTTTTAGATTAAATAAAATTCCACCAATAGCAAATAAGGTCATTAATGAAATTCCAGTAACTATATCTGGATTTAATACAGGTAAATAGTTTATGTTTAATAGTAAAGTTTTAGGACCTCTTTTCATATTATTAATTCCTATAGCACTTATAGTACCTATAACTGTAGCAACAACAGAAGCTATCACTGCTATTAAAATTGTATAATAAAGAGCCGCTATTATTCTATCATTTTGAAATAGAGAGCTATACCAATCAAAGGTAAAGCCACTCCAAACAGCCATAGATTTTGTTTTGTTAAATGAGAATATCATAAGTGTTACTATTGGTGCATATAAAAATATAAATACTAATACTAAATAAAATTTAGAAATAAAATCACCTAACTTTTTTACCATAGCTGTTTACCTCCTTCTTTTCCGTTCTTTTCATATTTAGACATAAATGCCATTGAAATTAATATTAATATCATCATAAAGATTGATAAGGCAGAACCAAAGTTCCAGTTACCTATAGTTGTAAATTGTTGTTCTATAAGGTTACCAACTAACATATATTTTCCACCACCTAGAAGGTTTGGAATTACGAAGTTTGAAACAGCTGGCATAAAAACCATAGTTACTCCAGAAATTATTCCAGGAATACTAAGTGGTAAAATAACTTTTCTAAAAGCTTGAGCTTTATTTGCTCCTAGATCATAAGCTGCATTAACTAAGTTTTTATCAATTTTTATAAGTACAGTATATATTGGGATAACCATAAATGGTAAGAAATTATATACCATTCCAAGTAAGATTGCTCCGTCAGTATATAACATTTTAATAGGTCCTATTCCTATGTAACCTAAAAGAGTATTGATAAGTCCATCTCTACCAAGTATAGCCATCCATGCATATGTTCTAAGTAAGAAATTCATCCACATTGGTAATATGAATAAAAGTATTAAAATATTTCTTCTTTTTATAGGTAATTTAGATATTATATAAGCTATTGGATAACCTAAAATTAAACATAAAACTGTTGATAAAACAGCAAGCCATATAGAACGTATAAAAACAGTAAAATATATTGGCTCAAATAGTCTTTGGAAGTTTTCAAAAGAGAAAACAAATCTTCCATTAACTTTAATTGTAAAACTAAAGAAAACTATTAAAAGTAAAGGAATAACTATGAATATAGCACTCCATACAACGTATGGATACGCTGCAAATGATAAATTTTTATCTCTATTTTTCATATTTAAACATCACTCTCTTTTTTCATTATGTGTATGCTTTCTGGATCAAGAGATAATCCTATTTTTGATCCTATTTCAGCATGTTTTGTATTGTGTAATATCCAAGTGTGGCTATCATCTTTTACTTCTATTTCATAGTGAACACCTTTAAATATAACTGAATTAACAGTTCCTTTTAGCATACCATCTTCATATTTAACCATTTCAAAATCCTCTGGTCTTATTACAACTTCAATAGCTTCGTTTTTTTCAAAACCTTTATCAACACATTCAAATATTTTTCCACAAAATTCAACTTTAAAGTCATCTAACATAGTTCCATCAACTATATTACTTTCACCTATAAATTTTGCTACAAATGAGTTAGCAGGTTCATTATATATATCTTCTGGACTTCCCATTTGTTGAATTTCACCTTTATTCATAACAACTATTGTGTCTGACATTGTTAAAGCTTCTTCTTGGTCATGAGTTACAAATATAAATGTAATTCCTAATTTTTGTTGAATTCTCTTAAGCTCTATTTGCATACCTTTTCTAAGTTTCATATCTAATGCACCAAGTGGTTCATCTAATAAAAGTACCTTTGGTTCATTTACTAAAGCTCTAGCTATAGCAACTCTTTGTTGTTGACCACCACTAAGGGCCTCAATATCTCTATTTTCATATCCCTCAAGGGCAACCAATTTAAGCATTTCCTTAACTTTTTGATCTATAACATCTTTATGCATTTTTTTTAGTTTTAATCCAAAAGCTATATTTTCATATACATTCATATGAGGGAATAAAGCATATTTTTGGAATACAGTATTTAATTGTCTTTCATAAGGTGGTATATCGTTAATAATATTATTTTCAAAGACCACCTGGCCATTATCAGGCGTTTCAAAACCAGCTATAATTTTTAAAGTGGTTGTTTTACCACATCCACTAGGTCCTAAAAGAGTTAGGAATTCATTCTTTTTTATATTAAGAGAAAGATTATCTAAAATTGTATCTTTCCCATAAGATTTAGTTATTCCTTTTAATTCAATAATATTATTATCTTTCAAATCTAACACCTCTGCTTTCTAAATGTTTATATTAAAATGATGGTGGAGTACTTATCCATATAACCTTTGCAGAAATTTTTCCTGCATTAGAAATATAATGATTAGCCTTGGGCTTAAAGTAGAAACTCTCGCCTTTTCTTACTTTTACTTTTTTATCTCCTAGATGAAGATATATTGCTCCAGATAAGACATACCCAAATTCCTCACCCTCATGAGGTTCTTCTTCAATATATTGTCCTCCAGGTTCAAGAGTTATCATTATAGGTTCCATATCATTTTTTTGAGCGTTTGGAACTAACCACATAAGATTATATTTTAATTCTTCATTTTCAGTTTCAAACATATCATCTTTAGAAAAGGCTATCTTTTCATTAGTATCTTCACTAAAGAATTCTGTTAGGTTGGTTCCTAATATATCTAATATATCTATTAATGTAGCTATAGATGGAGAAGTAAGCTCATTCTCAAGTTGAGAAATAAATCCTTTAGATAATTCACATCTATTTGCTAATTCTTCTTGAGTTAATTGTTTGGCCACTCTGAGACGTCTAATTTTATCTCCTATTTCCAAGTTTTACACCTCAATTTCATTAATATAAGTTTTACTAAACTTTAAGTTTAAAATTACTAAACAAACATAAATTATTATAAATACTTTTAAAATAAAAATCAATAAAAAAATGAAAAAATATATTAATATTTAAATGTTGCTTGAAAATAGTAATTTAGCAACTTGGTAAGGAAAAATATGTTATAGAGTTTAGGTTAATTTATTATTTAATTTAGTATAACTAAACAACAAAAAAACAATTAATAAATAATAGATAAAAAATTTCACAGTTTGTGGTAATTTATGATAAAATACTCTTGAATTAATAAAAGATTGGTGTGGTAATGTGATACAAAAAAGAAACTTTTATAGGAGAGAGGGAAGAAAAGTTTATATAAGAACACCATATTTAGAAGAACTAAGGTATACTGAAAGGCTATGGGGAGATATAGATAGTATGACTGATGTAGGTAAAATAATATCTTTTCCTAGGTATAAGTGGGATAGTTTTTATAAAAAGATGGTGAATCCTACAGATGGAAGAAATCTGTATTGCTTAGTTTTTGATTATAATGATAATCCAGTTGGAGAAGCAAGCTTTCATGGATATGACTCTACAACTAAAACTGCTAGATTAAACGTTAGGATAGAAGGTTCACATAGGAGAAATGGTTATGGAAGTGAAGCTGTAAATCTTATATTAGAATTCTTTTTTTATGAGTTTGGTGGTTTATATATTCTGGATACGGTTTCATCAGATGAGAATAGAGAGAGGCTTGAAAGAATTGGTTTCAAGATGATGTATAAGAATAAAGATGGCTATTCATATAGATTATATAAGGATGATTTTAATAGGCAAATCAAAGATTTAAAAGAGAGAAAGTTTGGAATATTTATTTATGATAAGATGATTATAAGTACAGTAATATCTTTTTTAGAAATTTTTGATGATATAAATAAATCATTAGACAAAGATATAATTTCAGTGGAATTAGTAGGTACACAAAATAATATAGTAAAAGATGGAATGTATGATATAAAATTTGAAAACTTAAAATCTGTAGAGAAAGCTGATTTAGATGTTATAATTGTTCCAGGAAGTAAGAGTAATAAATTCTATGAAAATGATGATTTTGAAAAACTTTTAAACAATATCAATGGGTGTGAAACTGTTTGTGTTTTAGGAAATAGTATAATTCCATTTATAAAAAATAAGTTTTTAAGAGGGCTAAAAGCTTATTATTCTAAAGAATGGGTTGAATTTATAAATGAAGAGATTGCTTTAACATCTTATTCTGATGAAGATATTATTGATAATGGAAGATTTATAATAGTTAAGAAAAAATCCTGTGAAATAGAAGGAATAAAATACATAATTAAAAAGTTATTTGGAGAATCTGTATTAAATAGATTTGATTTATAGATTTAGATTTGATGCTATAGTTTATAGCATTAAGGATAGGAGTTGTTTATTATATGATAAACATAAAATTAGATGAAGACAAAAGAGGAAAAATTATATTTAGAGCTAATATAGATGAGTGCCATAAGGATAATAGGATATTAAAAAGAGCTTTGTTTGAAAGTAGAGTAGCTAAAAATGAATTTAAATATAATATACCAATGAAATACTTTTGGCCAATAATAAATAATGTTGATAAAGAATTAATAAGTTTAAGTGAGGAGAGTAGACTTGAAGTTTTAGAATTCTCAGATGAATATGAAGAAGTTTATTACTATAATTATAAAGCTACACCATCTTATATGAAGAAATGGAGAGAAGAAGGATGTCCTCCAATTTTTAAAATAACAATAAATCCTAAAGATTTGAGTGTAGAGAAAAAAGTTGTATTTAAAAGATTAATATAAAAAGCTTTGAGAAAAAAATCTCAAAGCTTTTTATTATTGCCATTCTTCTACATTTTTTAATCCAGGAATAGAAGAAGCTTTAAATACTGGTTCCTTAATACCTGCTTTCTTTTGATCTGTGTAGTCTTTCAATGCAAGGAAAGAATATTTACCCAAGAATAATATAGTTATTATGTTTAGTATAGCCATTAATCCCATGAAAAGGTCAGCTAAATTCCAAACTAAATCTACTTTTGCTATTGAACCGAATAATACCATACCTATAACAAGGATTCTGTATATATTTAATAATAACTTATTATTATTTATAAACTCTATGTTTGTTTGACCGTAATAGAAGTTACCTACAATAGAACTAAAAGCAAATAATAATATACAAATTGCTATGAAATAAGCTCCAAAAGGTCCTATTTGAGATACAAGAGCTTTTTGAGTTAATTCTATACCTGTTAATGAGCTATCAGCATATTGACCTGAAAGAAGTATTATAAATGCTGTACAAGAACAAATTAATAATGTATCAGTAAATACTCCTAAAGTTTGAATTAAACCTTGTTTTACTGGGTGAGTAACATCTGCTGTAGCAGCTGCATTTGGAGCACTACCCATACCAGCTTCATTTGAGAATAAACCTCTTTTAATACCTTGCATAACAGCAGCACCAAGTCCACCAGCAGTTAGTTGTTTTATTCCGAATGCTGATTCAAATATAAGTTTAAAAACTGATGGAATTTCAGTAATATTTAAAATTAAAACTACAATAGCGATAAGAATATAAAGAACCGCTAAAATTGGAACTATTATTTCTGAGACCTTAGCAACTCTGTGAATACCACCGAAGATAACTAAAGCTGTTACTATTGCTAATATTATACCAATAGCTCCTCTTGAAAGTCCGAAAGCACTATTGAATGCAACACTTACTGTGTTAGCTTGAACTGCATTAAATACGAATCCAAAACAGATTGTAATAAGAATTGAGAATATAATTCCTAACCATCTCTTTCCAAGTCCTTTTTCCATGTAATAGGCAGGACCACCTCTGAAAGAATCTTTATCTTTGATTTTATATATTTGAGCTAATGTACTTTCTACGAAACTAGAAGCAGAACCTATTAAGGCTATAATCCACATCCAAAAAACTGCTCCAGGTCCACCAACAGCTACGGCTATGGCAACACCTGCTATATTACCAGTACCAACTCTTGAAGCTGTACTTATACAAAATGCCTGAAATGAAGAAACTCCACCCTTTTCTTTATTTGATTTTCCTATACCGTCTCCTAATAAACGGAACATTTCTTTTATGCATCTAAATTGAACAAATTTAGTTTTAAAAGAAAATAAAAGGCCAGCACCTATTAATAAAACAATTAATATATAGCCCCAAAGAAAATCATTAAAAGTAACTACTAATTTGCTAAGTATTTCCATTGATTCCTCCTCCTGTCGATAAGTTTTTTTATTTTTACGTAACACGTTATACTTAATTTTAATATGAATAATGAAAAAATGCAAGAACTAATATTGTTTTATTCATATATGCAATATTTCAATGAAAAATATATATGTGAAAAATAAATAAAAAACAAATGCAATATTTATTAAAAATTAGAATATTACATGAATATAGATAACTTATTGTTAATAATAAAGCCACTATGAAATGAAAAACTCATAGTGGCTTTATTTTGTATAAAATTAAAATGCAAGAACAACTTAGTTCTATTGCGTAATGTTATTACGTTGACTATTTTGATTTGAGTTATTTCCATTTTGAGGTGGAGGAATAACTCTAGGGTTTATATTGTTTTCTGTTTGATTTTGAGGTGGAGTTCCATTTTCACCAACGTTATTGTTACTATTTCCAGGATTATTTGGAGTTTGTTCATTTGGTTTATTAGCATTTTCGTTAGGTTTAACATCTTCAGGTTTATTTTCTTGTTGTTTATTCTCCTTATTTTTTTCAGAATTATCATTTTCACTTTTATTAGGAACAGAGAAATGTGACTTTGTATGATAATTACAATATTGAGTAGGAGCAGAACTGTTAATAAACCAATCATAATAAACTCTGCTACCTCTAGGATCTTGCGTGCAAAGTGAAGTAGGTTTAAGTCCTGAATCCATACATACTGCAATCTTGCTTATTCCTCTAGGTTGTTCAACTTCTTTGTATTGTAAGCCTTTATGAGCTAGGGCCATTATTTTCCCAAAAATAGGTGAAGTAACAGTACCACTACTGGTTTTCATTTCTATAGGCTTATCATATCCAATCCAAATAGCTGCAGAATAATATGGTGTTAATCCTGCAAATAAATAGTCTTTATCTCCAGTTGTAGTTCCTGTTTTACCAGCTACAGGTATATTACCAAATTTAGCAGGTTTTGCAGATCCACTTTCTACTTGATCTTTAAGCATATCATAAACTATATAAGAAGCTTGAGGACTAAATACTTTAGTTTCTTCTGGAGTGCTTGTATCAAGAATTACATTTCCATGAGAATCCAATACCTTATTATATAATTTAGCGTTTGTTTTAACTCCATTATTACCAAAAACACCAAAGGCTGAAGCTAGAGTATAAGTATTTCCTCCATCAGGATTATTAGGGTCATTTTGAAATTGTCCTAAGGCTGTTGTGGAAATACCTCTAGAGTGAGGACCATAAACAAGACCTAATTTTTGTCCATAAGCTATAGAGTTTGAAATACCTACTTCGTTAGCAACTTTTATGGCTGCTAAGTTACTAGAAATTTTAATTGCTTCTCTAAAAGTTAGAGGACCTCTATAACTATTGTATTCATTCTTAGGTTGATCTTTATATCCTGTAGAAGATAACTCTTTATTAGTTAATGGAGAATCATTTACCACAGATCCAGCTCCGCCAAGTCCTAAATCAATAGCAGGACCATAAACTGTTAATGGTTTTGTTGCAGAACCTATAGATTTTAAATCATAATAAGCTCTATTATGTGACATAGCTGGTTGTTCTCCTCTTCCTCCAACTAAAGCTTTAACATGACCGGTTTTATAATCTATTATTGTGGCTGATGCCTGTAATTTATAAATACCATCTTCATTCTCGGCATTAGGGTTATTAGTTATAGCTCTATAGTTATTTGGATCATCTAAAACTTTTTGAACATTATTTTGAAGATTTCTATTCATAGAAGTATAGATTTTTAATCCACCGTTAGCTATAAGTTTGTCAACTTCTTCTTGAGTATATTTATATTTGGTCATTAAGTCTTGTTTAACTTGAGTTATAGTTGGTCTTGTAAACCACTCGAAGTTAGTCTTACTTAATTTATTATTTGGTTTAAATTTTATACCATTTGTGTCAATTTCATTTATTGCGTCATTATATTGTTGAGTTGAAATATATCCAAGTTCATGCATTTTAAATAGTACAGATTTAGTTCTATTTAAATATCTACTTGGATTTTCTTTGTTTGCTTCTGAAAGACCATCATAAGAAGTTGGTGCTTGAGTAAGTCCTCCTAAATAAGCACATTCAACTAAATTTAAATCTGAAACATTCTTACTAAAGAATCTTTGAGCAGCTGCGCTAACACCATATTGGTATCCACCCATAGGAATTGTATTTAAATACGTAGTAAGAATTTCGTCTTTTGAAAGATATTTTTCTAATTCTAAAGCTAAGTACATTTCTTTAATTTTTCTTTCATAACTAACTTCATTGGTAAGTACGGCATTTTTTATAAGTTGCTGAGTTATAGTTGAAGCGCCTTGAACCGTATTACTTCCTGAAAGTTTGCCTTTAATATTAGAAGCTATAACCCCAAAAATCCTTTTAACGTCTATTCCTTTATGCTCATAAAATCTTTCGTCTTCAATAGCTACAAAAGCTTTTTTCAAATTATCAGGGATTTCTTCAGATTTAACAACATAACGTTGTTCACGAGTTATAACATTATCCATAAAGTTCCCTTGATCATCGTAAAGAATTGATGGCTGATTTAGAGATTGAATTGCCTGAACATTTAAGTCTGGAGATGAATGTATAATAGAAATAACGTAAACTCCAACTACTGTTATGGCAGTTATCCCTAGAAGCAGAATTCCTATACAGAACCATTTAAAAAATTTTGTTACTTTTGATTTATTTTTAGCTGATTTTTTCTTCTGCTTTCTATCTTTATGCTCTCTTTTTTTTTCAGTCATTTTTTCCTCCTAACATAATAAAACTTTCTATTTCTAAAAACTACATAATTATATTATTATACATTTAAAGAAATATTATATTATATTATAGCATAATAATATTAAGAGTAAACCAAATTATAAGAGGTGTAGTCTTTGTATTATGTAAAAAAAAATAAACGTAGAAATATAGAGTTTAAAAAATATTTAATAATTATTTTATTAATGATTATTGCCTGTTTTTTAATTTTTATATATGCTTTTGATAAAATAATTGCACCTACAGTTTTGCTTGTTTCAGATTCAGAAATGCAAGCTAAAACTTTAGATATTATAAATGCTAATATTGCTGAGGTTTATACAGAAAAATTTAATTATAATGATGTAATAAAAGTTCAGAAAAATTCATCAGGAGCCATAAAAATGATTAATGCTGATACTATAAAATTGAATGAATTGGCTACAGAAGTTGCTATAAAATCACAGAGGGATATAAAAGAAGTTGGATCTATAGGGGTAAAAATGCCAATTGGATATATAACAAAAAATAATATAATGTCTTATTGGGGACCTAGTATAACTGTTAAGATGGAGCCGATAGGTAGAGTAGAGGTGACTTATGATTCTTTATTTGAAAGCGCAGGAATAAATCAAACTAGGCATAAAATTTTAGTAAATGTAAAAACTAATATTAAAATAATATTACCACTTCAATCAAAAGAGATTGAAGTGGTAAATCAAATTCCGATTTCAGATACAGTTATAGTTGGAGAAGTTCCAAATAACATGTGGGGTGGAAGTATGTTACAAGGTATTAGTAAAGAAAGTACAGAAGATATAAATTAACACATTAAAAAAGGAGGAATTTCCTCCTTTTAATTATTTTTCCCAGTTAAATATGTAAGGGATATTTCTATAGTGATCACCATAATTTAATCCATAACCAACAACAAATAAATCCTCTATTTCAAAACAACAATAATCTGGTTTTAAATCAACTTTTCTTCTAGATGGTTTATCTAAAAGAGTGCAAGTTTTAACTGATTTAGCTCCTAATGACTTAACGTGATTTATAACAAAATCCATTGTTATACCTGAATCTATAATGTCATCAACGATTAAAACATCTAAACCTTCGATATTGTCAGGAATATCATTTACAACTTTAACTATTCCAGTACTTTCTTCACCATGGCCATAACTTGAAGTAGTCATAAATCCTATTTGAGCTTTAGTATCAATTGCTCTAACTAAGTCAGCAGTAAATATGAAACTTCCTCTTAATAGAGATAAAACATAAAGGTTTTTATCTTTGTAATCTTCAGTTAATTTTTTACCTACAATAGCTATTTGTTTTTTTATTTGTTCTTCAGAAATTAGTATATTTCTGTTCTTATCTTCCATTAATTTCTCCCCTAACTAATCCGTATTATTTACAATATTGTATTTATAGTATAAAATTAAATGAAAATTGTCAAGAAACATAATAAATATTACGAGGTGGTAATATATGATACATGGAAATACTGATGGAATAAGAAATTCTGTATTAAAAGAATTAGAAGAACTTTATAAAATAAATGTACCTAAATATAGTGTTTGTACAGAAGATATAATAAATGTTATTTCTAGATTATCTTCTCAAATAGAAAGAGAAATTAGTGTAGGAATAAATAGAAAAGGAAAGGTAATTAGTGTAGCTATAGGAGATTCTTCAAGCGTAGAAATTCCATTAATAGATATACACGAAAAAAGATTATCTGGAATTAGAATAATACATACTCATCCAAGTGGAGTTTGTAGACTTTCTGCTTTAGATATATCAGCTCTTATGAAACTAAAACTTGATACAATAATGGCTATAGCTGTAGAGGAAGGAAAGGCTAAAGATGCTTCTTTAGGATTTTGTTATGTAGAAAATGAGATTCTTATAAGCGAAGAAGTTCCTTATTTAACTATAGATAAGTGCTTACAAATTAATATTTTAGATAAAATTAATCATATCGAAGAAATTATTAAAACAAGTAATGTTGAGGAAGATGATAGTGAAAGAGCTATTTTGGTAGGATGTGACACAAGAGAAAGCTTAGATGAATTAGAGGAACTTGCTAAGGCTTGTGATATTCCTACATTAGAAAAGGTATTCCAAAATAGAAGTAAAATTGACTCTTCTTTTTATATAGGAAGAGGTAAGGTTTTAGAAATTGCTAATATAAGACAATTAACAAGAGCTAACTTAGTAATTTTTGATGATGAATTATCAGGAGCACAAGTTAAAAATCTTGAAGCTAACTTAGGGGTTAAGGTAATTGATAGAACAACTCTTATTTTAGAAATATTCTCAAGAAGAGCTAAAACAAGAGAAGCTAAAATTCAAGTAGAACTTGCTCAACTTAAGTATAGAGCTGCTAGACTTATGGGACTTGGAACTGTTATGTCTAGAACTGGTGGTGGAATAGGAACAAGAGGACCAGGAGAAAAGAAACTTGAAATAGATAGAAGACATATAAGAGAAAGAATATATGATCTTCAAGCCGAACTTAAAAAGATAAAGAAAATAAGAGAAACTCAAAGAGAAAGAAGAAGTAAGGATAAAACTTCACAGGTTTCATTAGTTGGATATACTAATGCAGGAAAATCTACTTTAAGAAATACTTTATGTGAAGAATCAGCTTCAACTTTAGCTACTCAATATAAGGATAAAGTTTTTGAAGCAGATATGCTTTTTGCAACTTTAGATACTACAACAAGAGCTATAAAACTTCCAGATAATAGGGATATAACATTAACAGATACCGTTGGATTTGTAAGTAAACTTCCTCATGAATTAGTCGAAGCTTTTAAATCAACTTTAGAAGAGGTTATATACTCAGATCTTTTATGCCATGTTGTAGATGCTTCTTCAGATAATGCACAAGAAGAAATTATAGCTGTAGAAAAAGTTTTAGGTGAATTAAAAGCCTTAGAATCAGCAAAAATATTAGTTCTTAATAAAATTGATAAGGCTGATGAAGAAAAGCTAAATGAATTAGAAGCAAAATATTCTTCAATATATAATAAAGTAGTAAAAATTTCTGCTAGGGAAAGAATAAACTTAGATGAATTATTAGAAGCAATAAGTGAAGAATTACCATACACATTGAAAAGCAAGGAGTATATTATTCCTTATACAGCTCAGCAAGTTGTAGCTTATCTTCATAGAAATGCTAATGTAAGCGAAGAAGAATATAGAGAAGATGGAACTTATATAAAGGCAGAAGTGGATGAAGAGGTAGAAAATAAATGTAGAGGTTATGAGCTATAATAATATTATTAAATCCATTAATAAAAGCTAAATTCAGTAAGAATTTAGCTTTTATTATTACATTTGTCACATCATAAATTATAATATAATTAATAGGAGTTATTAAGGAGGAAAAAAATTGAGTGAAATAATATTAAAATATCAAAATTCTTTTAAATCGGTTATAAACGATCTTCAAAAGAATCAAGATGTTATTGGAGTGACAGCATTTGGAAGTATAATAAACGGAGATATATGGGAAGGATCAGATATAGATTTGTTTGTTATTGTAAATGGAGACTTTAAAGAGATAAAGGATGTTTATGGTGAAGAATTAGGTGTATCTTTGCATTTGAAAATAGTTTCTAAAAAGTTTTTAGTTAATTTCTGTCAAGAAGAAATAACTGGTAGCACAATACATAGAAAATTTATATCTTCAAAATTAATTTTTTGTAAGGATCAAGAAATATCAGATAAATTTACTTCAATAAAATATTATACAGATGATCATAGTGAAAAATGGAATCTTGTTTATTTAAGCGAGCTTTTACAAGATATAAATTTATACAAAAAATGTATTCACAATGAACATTTTTACGCTGCCTTTGAGGCTCTTATGTATTCAGTTGATAGTTTTAGTAGATTATATTTAAATTTTAATGGATATTTAATAACAAAAAGCTCTACTGGTATGCTTATGAAATTAGATGAAAATTTTGAAGAAATGGTTAATGGAATATTCAAAGCAGCAGATAAACAGGCTTTAGAATATGTACATTTTTATATTGAAAGCTTCTTAGAAAGGAATATTAGAGGAATAATAAAAGCTTTAGTTGATTTTATGAAAAAACAAAAGGATTATTTAAGCTCAGAAGAAATAAAAAAATCAGAAGAATTCCAAGGATTTAATATAGATTTTGAGGAATTATTAGGATATCTTTATAAGAAAAATATAGTTAAGAAAAGTGGAAGAGAAAAATTTTCACCATGTGGACAGAAGCTTATAACAGAAAAAGTATATTTAATAAAAGATAATGTTTAAATAAGGTGTAAGAGATGAATAAATTTAGTGTGGTTTTTAAAGAGGGGTTATGTAAATATTTAATAATATACGATAATATTAAAAGTTTAATTGAAAACGGTGAGATATCAGAGGGAGAAAAGTTACCAACTATAAGAAATCTAGCAGATTTTTTAGAGGTGAATAAAGTAACTGTTATTAATGCTTATAAGAAACTTGTACAAGAAGGGTATGCATATCAAGCTCAAGGAAGTGGAACTTATGCTAAAAATAAGGATGTAGGAAAAAGTTTTAAGAATGATTATAATGATTTGTTTAGAAAAATAGCTTCTGGAGATTTGAAGAATTGGATAGACTTCACTGGGGAAACTACTAGTGCAAACTTCTTCCAAGTAGAAAAACTTAAGAAAGTTTTAGATAATGTATTAGTTAGAGATGGAGTAGAGGCACTGATGTATAGTGATCCTTTGGGGTATTTAGAATTAAGAAAAAGTATAAATGAGGAGTTCTGGAATGGAAAAAATAACTTAGATAATATACTTATAATTTCTGGAGCTCAGCAAGGTATTGATATTGTAGGAAAGTCATTAGTAAATATAAATGATAACATTGTAATAGAAAGGCCAACTTATGGAGGGGCACTTTTAGTATTTAAACTTAGAAGAGCAAATATATTGGAAATTCCAATGGAAAAAGATGGGCCTAATATTGAAAAGTTTGAAAATTTATTAAAGAGAAATAAAATAAAGTGTTTTTATACTATGAGTTATTTTCAGAACCCTACAGGTATAAGTTGTTCTTTAGAAAAAAAGAAAAAAATAATAGAGCTCGCACATAAATATGATTTTTACATACTAGAAGATGATTATCTTTCAGAATTAGTTTATTCTAATGGTTTAGAGTACATACCTTATAGAAGTTTAGATTCTGAGAGAGTTATATATATAAAAAGTTTCTCTAAAATATTTCTTCCAGGTATAAGAATGGGATATTTAATAGCACCAGATAAATTTAAAGAGGAATTTCAAGCTTTAAAGTTTAATACAGATATAGCTACCTCAAGTTTAATGCAAAGAGCTCTTCAGGATTATATTGAAAAGGGCTATTGGAAAGAACATATAGAAAGATTAAATGAGGAATATTCAAAAAGATATAACTTTATAAAAGAACTTATAGATAATAAATTGGGAGATATGGTTTCTTATAAAGAGCCTAAGGGGGGACTTAATTTATTCTTAAAGATAAATAAGAACATAGACATAACTTCTAAAAAGTTATTTTATGAACTAAAAGATAGAAAAACTATAATTACTCCAGGAAGTATATTCTTTAAAAATCCTAATGATGGAGATAAAAGCTTTAGAATTGGATTTTCACAAATAGATTATATTGAGATAGAAAAAGGAATAAATAATATATACGATGTGTTAAAAGGTAGGTAGATATTATGAATTATATAACGGTAAAAAAAGAAGCTGATGATAGGTTTGAGGAGAAAAAATCAGTTTTTATAGGCTATGTTAAAAGAGTTACAACAGAGGAAGAGGCTAAAGAGTTTGTAGCAGAAATAAATAATAAACACAAGGATGCAAGACATAATTGCTATGCCTATGTTATAGGACAAAATATGGGGATACAAAGATATAGTGATAATGGTGAGCCACAGGGAACAGCTGGTATTCCAATATTAGAGGTAATAAAAAAACAAGGAATAACAGATTGTGCAGTAGTAGTAACTAGATATTTTGGAGGAATATTATTAGGTACAGGGGGACTTACTAGAGCTTATACTAAAGGTGCAGCCATAGCTATAAATGCAGCAGGCGTTGTAGAAAAAGTAGAAGGAGCAATGCTTTGTATAGAAATAGATTATGATCTTTATGGAAAGATTCAATATATATGTGGTCAAAATAATTGGTACATAGAGGATACAGAGTTTGCTGATAATGTTAAGATTTATATATTGGCAGAAAAAACTATGATTCCAGAAATGGAAAAAAGCTTTACAGAAGCAACAAATGGAAAAGCTATAATGAGTACTGATTTAGAAGGAATATATTTTAAAGAAGGAAGTAGACTTTATGAAAGTTTTGATGAGTAAGCTTTAACTACAGAAAACAGCTAAGTTGAAGAGAAAAAATCTCTATGATATAATATTTAGGTATTATTTCAAGATATTTAAAGAAATTTAAACTATAGTTCACATATATGTTAGGAGGAATAAGGATGTCAGGACATTCAAAGTGGCATAATATACAAGCTAAAAAAGGTAAAATGGATGCCAAAAGAGGAAAAATATTCACTAAGATAGGAAAAGAGATAGCGGTTGCAGTTAAAGAAGGTGGAGCAAACTTAGAGGGTAACTCAAGATTAAAGGATGCTGTAGCAAAAGCTAAGGCTGCAAACATGCCAAATGATAACATTCAAAGAGCTATAAAGAAAGCTGCTGGAGAAGGGGATTCAGTAAACTATGAATCAATAGTTTATGAAGGATACGGACCATCAGGAGTAGCTGTAATGGTTGAAGTATTAACAGATAATAAAAATAGATCAGCTGGTAATGTAAGAAGTGCTTTCACTAAAGGTGGCGGAAACATGGGTACATCAGGATGCGTTGGTTTTATGTTCCAAAAGAAAGGTGAAATAGTAATAGAAAAAGCTGAGTTGGATGAAGATGAAATAATGATGCTAGCTTTAGATGCTGGAGCAGAAGATTTTGCATCAGAGGAAGAGGTATTCATAGTTACAACTTCACCAGAAGATTTTGGTACAGTAAGAGAAGCTTTAGAAGCAGAAGGATTAGAATTCTTAGAAGCATCAGTTAAAATGATACCAGATACTGAAACTGCTATAAACGAAGAGGATGCTAAGAAATTCCAAAAAATGTTAGACTTACTTGAAGATGACGATGACGTTCAAGAGGTTTATCACAATGCTGAATTCCCAGAAGGATGGGATGAGTAAGAGTTTAATATCTTATTAATTATAAAAATTAACTTTTGATTTTGAATAATAAAAATACCTTTTGATGTGCGTAATAGATAACAAAAGGTATTTTTTTATATAGGCAATAATTTATCTAGTTATGACTATCATAATAATTAAAATTTTTTATTAGTATTAATTTATATAGGATTATTTATAATAGATTTATTTACTAATATATATTGGTTTAAGATATACATAGGTTTAAGAAAAATTGAGATTTAAAAACTAAAAGATAAGATTTTTATAAAAATATTAAGAGACTAATAATTAAATAAGATTCTAAAAAAGTTAATTCAGTTAAAGGTAGTAATATCTAATGGTTTTACCATATTAAATATTACTGCCTTTATTTTTGGTTTTCATGCAATATAAAATCAATCTTAATATAATTATTTTTTAGTTTCTCTTAGTGAGGTTGAAAATGCTGTCATAAGCATTATTAAAAAAAGCAATATAAGTAATAATTCCATGGGACCTCCTTAATCATAAATAAACTAGATTTAAATATAATTAAAAGTTCAATTTGCTTAATGCTATAGAAAAACAATTCTTGTTATATTTTAAAAATATATAAATAATAATGTTTACAGTTTATAAGAATATTTTATCATACATAATATGGAAAAATATTAATTCTTTGAAAAAAATCTTTAAACTTAAGAAGTTTAATAAATTAAGGATAAATATAAAATATCTAAAAGATTTAATAAAAGTTAACAATTAAAGAAAATAAGTAGTATAATTAAAAAAAGAATTTTGGTTATATTAGGAGATGATGTTTTATGAGAAGCTTAAATGGAAATTTAATAAGAATCGCTGGAGAGATATTAAAAATAACATTAAATAAAGAAGTTACTGGAACTTTATATTATTCTGAGAAACTTGATGGAGAATTAAAGTTTATTAAACATATAGAAAAAGAAAATGAATTTGAGTTTAATGATCCAGAGCCTAAAAATAGAACTTTTTATTTTATAAAATGTGAAAATGAAGAGTTGATTTTAGCAGAGAGACTTGTACCACTTAAAAGATTTTGTAATTTTAGAGATTTAGGTGGATATGAAACAAAAGATGGAAGAATGGTGAAATGGGGATTATTCTACCGCTCAGAAGCTTTAAATAAATTAAAAGGAGAAGATTTAGAATATTTTAAAACTCTAGGAATTAAGTATATTTTTGATTATAGATCCTTAGAAGAAGTTAAATTAAGTCCAGATAAAAATGTTGAAGGGATAAAAAATATAAATATATCTGCAATGAGAAATTTAGATAATAAAAATCTAAATATGGAATCTTATTTAAAAGGCATTTTATTAAAGGATAGCAATCAAGAACCGCCTGAAAAGATACTTATGGATGGATATATTGAGATGCCAATAAATAATTTAGCTTTTAAAGAGCTTATAAAGATAATAGAAAATCCTAAAAATCTAGCTGTATTACAGCACTGTACATCAGGAAAAGATAGAACTGGTTTAGGATCAGCTTTAATATTATTGTTATTAGGTGTGCCAGAGGAAAAGGTAATAGAAGATTATATGTTAAGTAATGAATATAGAAAAGGAGAAAATCATAGAATACTTCAAGTTTATGAAAAACATATATCAAATGAAACTATAAAGGAATTAATAGATGACATTTTAGGAGTAAAAAAGAAATTCATAGAACTTAGTTTAAATAAAATAAAAAATACTTATGGTAGTTATGAAACATATTTTTTAAAAGAATATGGATTAACTAAGGAAAAAATAGAGTTTTTAAGAAATGAATATTTATATTAAATAAAATATAAGATTGGTTATTAGTAAGTTAATACATATGTTTTAAAAACTATTAAAAATATTAAAATGTATGTATAAAAAGAGAAAAATATGTTAATCATCACCAATGAGGTGATGATATGAATTTTAATAATATAAAAAATAATAATAAAATTAAAAACTTAATATTTATTCTTTTAGGCATATTTATATTTGCAAGCAGTTATATGATAACTTACTTTTATAATAGTAAAAAAATTAAACAAACTAATATGAAGGTTACAGAGAAAAAAGGTGGCATTGTTTTGGCTGAGAATATGGATGTGATATTTACAAGAAGAACTTTAGATGATCATGTTGTAGTTGATTATAAAACTACTATTGGAGAGATGATTAAAAATGAAGAAATAAAGGGAGAAAATATAGATGAGTTAATTTCTTCTGTAGAAAAAGATGGATATGAATTAGTTTCATCAACTTCAGGAGAAATAATTTTCTTAAATGATATGGGAATCTTAGAAGCTGGTAAGTATTATATAGGAGAAAAAGATGGATACATAGCAATGTTTAAGGCTGGTGAGGATGGAAGACCATTTATTGAAAAACCAGAGGATGTTAGCACAAAGAAAATAGATGATTTACCAGAGGTTGATAGAAGTAAAATAATTAATTTTGAAAAGAAATATGATACAAGAGAAGAATGTGAGGAAAATATAACAAATTACATAAGTTAAAAAATATTAGTAAACTTATTATTTGAAAAAATATATAATTTATAGCTATGTCTTATTAGGATATAGCTTTTTTTATTATTTAAATTAAAATATGACCTAGGAAAATAGAGAGTTTAGAGTGTTTTAAATGGATAGTAAATTTCGTGTAATTCATTGATAATATTTTCTCTTCATGTTAAAGTATTATATAGATTTAAAGAACTTATTATACATAGGAGTATTAAATATGTACGAATATATAAGAGGTCAATTTCAAGGGATAAGTAAGGATTATGTTGTAATAGAATTAAATAATATAGGATATAAAATTTTTACATCTGGAAATACAATGTCTAATATGCCAAAAGTAGGCGATGAGGTTCTTCTATATCTAGAGCAGATTGTTAGGGAAGATTTTATAGGTCTATATGGATTTACAACAAGAGAAGAATTAAAAATGTTTAAGCTTTTATTATCCATAAATGGGGTAGGAGCAAAAGCTGCTTTATCACTCCTATCAATTAGTACTGTTAATAATTTAAAGTATGCAATAATGATGGGAGATGAAAAGCACATAACAAGGGCACCTGGAATAGGAAAGAAAACGGCTCAAAGAATTATTCTAGAGCTTAAGGATAAGTTAAAGCCTGATGAACTTACTTCTAAAGAGGAAGAATTAATAGAAGGTATTAATGATAATTCTGATTATAGTTTCAATATAAATGAAACATTAAGTGCATTAATAGCATTAGGATATACAGAGAAAGAAGCTAAAAAGGCTTTAGAAAAAGTTGATAAGACATTATCTATAGAAAATATGATAAAGGAGTCTTTAAAGCTTTTAATGCGTTAGGAGGTGTAATTAAATGAGTGAAAGATTAGTTACCTCTAATGAGATTGGAATAGATTCAACTAATGAATACAGTTTGAGACCAGAGAAAATAAATGAATATATAGGTCAAGATAAAGTTAAAGAAAGACTAAATATATTCATAAAAGCAGCTCAAAGAAGAGAGGAAGCCTTAGACCATGTAATTTTATATGGACCACCAGGTCTTGGAAAGACAACATTAGCTAATATAATAGCCAATGAAATGGGTGGAAATCTTAAAATAACATCAGGGCCTGCTATTGAAAGAGCAGGAGACTTAGCAGCAATATTAACAACCTTAAATACTAATGATGTTTTATTTATTGATGAGATACATAGATTAAATAGAAGTGTAGAAGAAATACTATATCCTGCAATGGAGGATTATGTTTTAGACATAATTATTGGTAAAGGGGCTGCTAGTAAATCTATAAGATTAGATTTACCTAAATTTACTCTAATAGGTGCTACAACTAGAATTGGTATGCTTAGTTCACCTTTAAGAGATAGATTTGGGGTTTTATGTTCTATGGAATATTATACTGATGAGCAATTAAAGGAAATAATAATTAGAAGTGCTGAAATTTTAGGGTGCCATATAACTGAAGAAGGAGCATTTGAAATTGCTAAAAGATCAAGGGGGACTCCTAGAATAGCAAATAGACTTTTAAAAAGAGTAAGAGATTTTGCAGAAGTTTTATATAATAATGAAATTACAGAAGAAGCTGCAAAAAAATCCTTAGAGATCTTAGAAGTTGATGGTGAAGGGTTTGATAGGATTGATAATAGAATTTTAGAAGCCATAATAGATAATTTTAATGGAGGACCAGTAGGTATAGAAACCTTAGCGTACTTCGTTGGAGAAGAGTTAGATACTATAGAAGATGTTTATGAGCCATATCTTCTACAAAAAGGGTTTATAGTTAGAACTCCAAGAGGAAGAATGGCAACAGATAAAGCATATAAACATTTAGGAAGAGTTAGATTTAATGAAGCTAAAATAGATTCTAAACAATTTACATTATTTGAAAAATAAAATAGAGAAGGTGTAATTAAAATGAAAGTAAGTGATTTTTATTTTGAGCTACCAGAGGAACTTATAGCTCAATGTCCACTTGAAAAGAGAGATTCTTCAAGATTAATGGTTTTAGACAAAGAAACTGGAGAGATTGAACATAGAAAATTTCATGATATATTAGAGTATTTAAATGAAGGAGATACTTTAGTTTTAAATAATACTAGAGTATTGCCTGCTAGACTTATAGGAGAAAAAGAAGAAACTGGTGGTAAAATAGAATTTCTTCTTTTAAAGAGAATAGAAGGAGATAAGTGGGAGTGTCTAGCTAAGCCAGGAAGAAAAGCTAAAGTAGGTACAGTTTTCACCTTTGGAGAAGGAAAACTTAAAGCCATAGTTAGAGAGATTGGTGAAGAAGGAAATAGAATAATAGAGTTTATGTATGATGGTATATTTGAACAAGTATTAGATGAATTAGGCCAAATGCCACTTCCTCCTTATATACATGAAAAATTAGAGGATAAAGAAAGGTATCAAACAGTTTATTCTAAGGAAAAAGGATCAGCAGCAGCCCCAACAGCTGGATTACATTTTACTGAGGAATTATTAAAAGAAATTGAAAGTAAAGGTGTTAATATCGCATATTTAACTTTACATGTGGGACTTGGAACATTTAGACCAGTAAAGGTTGATGATGTAAATAATCATGTTATGCATTCAGAATATTATCATTTAGATAAAGAAAATGCAGATCTTATAAATAAAACCAAGGAAGCTGGAAAAAGAGTAATTGCTGTTGGAACAACATCTTCAAGAACTTTAGAGACTATTGGAGATGAAAATGGAAGAGTTAGAGAACAAAGTGGATGGACAGATATATTCATATATCCAGGATATAAGTTTAAAATAGTTGATAACTTAATTACAAACTTCCATTTACCTGAATCAACTTTAATAATGCTTGTTTCAGCTTTAGCTGGCCAAGATAACATAATGAATGCTTATAACACTGCAGTAAAAGAAAAATACAGATTTTTCTCATTTGGAGATTCAATGTTTATAAAATAAAAAGCAAAGGAAGGACTTTTTTCATGACTAAAAAAAGATATACTCTTTTAAAAAAAGACGGAAAAGCTAGAAGAGGTGAGTTTGTAACTCCTCATGGTACAATTCAAACTCCTGTTTTTATGAATGTAGGAACTTTAGCAGCTATAAAAGGTGCTGTTTCTTCAATGGATTTAAAAGAAATAGGATGTCAAGTAGAGCTTTCTAATACATACCATTTACATTTAAGACCAGGAGATAAGATTGTAAAGCAAATGGGAGGATTACATAACTTTATGAATTGGGATAGACCAATCTTAACAGATTCAGGTGGATTCCAAGTTTTCTCATTAGCAGGAATGAGAAAGATAAAGGAAGAGGGAGTTTATTTTAACTCACATATAGATGGTAGAAAGATATTTATGGGACCAGAAGAAAGTATGCAAATACAAAGTAACTTAGGGTCAACAATAGCTATGGCCTTTGATGAATGCATTCCAAATCCATCAACTAGAGAATATGTAGAAAAGTCAGTTGCAAGAACAACAAGATGGCTTGAAAGATGTAAAAAAGAAATTGATAGATTAAATTCATTAGATGATACTGTTAATAAAGAGCAAATGCTTTTTGGTATTAATCAAGGTGGAGTTTATGAAGACATAAGAATAGAACATGCTAAAACTATAAGAGAAATGGATTTAGATGGCTATGCTATTGGAGGATTAGCAGTTGGAGAAACTCATGAGGAAATGTATAGAATTATAGATGCTGTAGTTCCTCACTTACCAGAGGATAAACCAATATATTTAATGGGGGTTGGTCTTCCATCAAATATATTAGAGGCAGTAGAAAGAGGAGTAGACTTCTTTGATTGTGTTTTACCTGCTAGAAATGGAAGACATGGTCATGTTTTCACTAAGGAAGGTAAAATAAACTTAATGAATGCTAAGTTTGAATTAGATGCTAGACCAATAGATGAAGGGTGTCAATGTCCTGCGTGCAAAAATTACACAAGAGCATATATAAGACACTTATTTAAAGCTAAAGAAATGTTAGCTATGAGATTATGTGTTCTTCACAATCTATACTTCTATAATAAGCTTATGGAGGATATAAGAGAAGCTATAGATGGCGGATACTTTGCAGAATTCAAAGCTAAAAAGTTAGAAGAATGGAATGGAAGAGCTTAATAATATAAATTTTAAACAATTAAGAAGGGAGTGGCCGATATGAATTTTCAACAAATAGCAACAATGGTATTACCGTTTATTTTAATGTTTGGTGTATTTTACTTCATAGTTATTCTACCAGAAAAGAAAAGAAAGAAAAAATATGATGCTATGTTAAATGAGCTAAAAGTAAATGATAAGATCATAACTAGAGGCGGTATCATAGGTAGAATAGTAAAATTAAAAGATGATAGCGTTATAATAGAAACTACTCAAGATAGAACAAAAATCGAGTTTTCAAAACAAGGCATAAGTTCAAAGATTGATTAGTATAATTTAAAGAAATAGTTATTTTAATGTATTTTATACATTAAAATAACTATTTTTTCATTTTAGGTATTGAATTTTATATTATAATGTGAAAGAATAAGTATGGTAAATCAAATTAGCTTTTTAAAAAGAACTTTAAAATTAAACCTTAGCATGGTATAATATTAAAGATAGTTTTGATTGGAGGAAGAGTAAATGAAGCGTATAAAAACAGTAAACAAGTCAAGCTTAAAAAAGAGCTTATGTAAACCAGCAGATTGCAGAGAGTGTGCTAACTCATGCCAATCAGCTTGTAAAACATCAGCTACAGTAGCAAACTTAGCTTGTGAAAATTAATTATAAAAATTCTTAAGTGGCAGTAACTTTTAAAGTTACTGCCATAGTTCTTAGTTAGGAGGAAATATTGTGGCATTAATTCATAAATTTATGCAAGGTGGAGAGTATTACGTAGTAGATGTAAACTCAGGAAGTGTTCATATTGTTGATGATCTTATTTACAATATGATAGACAATGATAACAAATTAAGTAGTAAGGAATCTTTAATTGAAAAGTTAGAAGATAAATATCCAATTGAGGAAATCGAAGAGGCTTACGAAGATTTACTTCAATTAGTAGAAGAGGACGCTTTATACTCAGGAGATTTATATGAAGAGGTTGCTAAAGAAAGTGATAAGGCACCTTCACACATAAAAGCACTATGCTTAAATGTTGTACATGACTGTAATTTAAGATGTAAATATTGTTTCGCTGATGAGGGAGAGTACAAAGGATGTAGAAAACCAATGAGTGTTGAAGTTGGTAAAAAAGCTATTGATTTTGTATTAGCAAATTCAGGTGGAATAAAGAATATAGAAGTTGATTTATTTGGTGGGGAACCACTAATGGTATTTGATACAATAAAAGAAATAATAGATTATGGTAAAAAAAGAGGAGAGGAAGTAGGCAAAAATGTAAGATTTACTATGACTACTAATGCAACTCTTTTAAATGATGAAAGAATTGATTATATAGATAAAAACATTGGGAATATAATTCTTTCAATAGATGGAAGAAAAGAAGTTAACGATGCTGTTAGAATAAGAGTTGATGGTTCAGGAAGTTATGATAGAATACTTCCAAACATTAAAAAAATGGTTGAAAAGAGAGATCCAAGTAAAAAATATTATGCTAGAGGAACATTTACAAGAAATAATACTGACTTCTTCCAAGATGTAATGGCTCTTGCTAATGAAGGATTTACTGAGATTTCAATAGAGCCAGTTGTGCTTCCAGATGAACATGAATTATCTTTAAGAAGAGAAGATTTACCAACTATTTTTGGAGAGTATGATAAATTATACAATGAAATGGTGAGAAGATTAGAAGAGGGAGATAACATATTCAAATTCTATCACTTTAACATTGATTTAAATGGTGGTCCTTGTGTTTACAAGAGAATAGCAGGATGTGGAGCAGGTCATGAATATATTGCTGTAACTCCAGATGGAGAAATATATCCATGTCACCAATTCGTTGGAAATACTGATTTCTTACTAGGAAATATCTATGATGGAGAAATCAGAAAAGATCTTTCAACAGAATTTAAACAAGCCCACATATATAATAAACCAAAATGTAAAGAATGTTGGGCAAGATTCTACTGTAGTGGTGGATGTCAAGCAAATAACTTTAACTTTAATGGCGATATTCACGTTCCTTATGAAATTGGATGTGAAATGCAAAAGAAAAGAATTGAGTGTGCTATTGCATTAAAGTCAAAGACTATGAATGATGAATAAAAATATAATATTGATAATATGTTGCCATATATTGACTATATGGCAACATATTAATATAATTTAGTTTATCAGAGAAATTTTTACAGAGGGGGATAACCATGAAATCAAAATTAGGTAGCTTCATATTATTTTTTATCTCCATAGTAGTGATAAGTTTTTTAGCTCTAGCAGGGTTCAAAGGATTTACCTTAGGGGACTATCAATTTAAAACGTTTAATGAGGTTATAACTAAAGGATTGGATTTACAGGGTGGAGTTTCTGTTCTTATGGAAATCCAAAGTAATGATGTAACAGTAGATCAATTAAACACAACCAAGGAACTTTTATCTTTAAGGGTTAACAAGGTTGGGGTTTCAGAAACTGTAGTAACAACAGAGGGGAAAAATAGAATAAGAATTGATATTCCAGGAAAATACGATTCAAAAACTATAGTAGATTCTCTTCAACAAACAGGAGAGTTAACATTTGTAGGTCCTGAGAATGATGTTATTTTAACAGGAAAAGATGTTGAAAAATCAAGTGTATATATAGACCCTCAAACAGGTAAGCCAGTTATAAAATTAGAGCTTAACGAAGAGGGTAAGAAAAAGTTTGCTGAAGCAACAAAAAAATATAAAGGCCAAAAAATAGCTATAAAAATGGATAATGAAACATTAACAGATCCAGTAGTAAATGACATAATTTCTAATGGTGAAGCTATTATTTCAGGAAACAGATCAATGGAAGAAGCTGAAAAGGTATCTGGAATAATAAATGCTGGTGCATTACCAGTTCCAGTTAAAGCAGTTTCAGTTGAGACTGTAGGTGCTCAATTAGGTGCAAATGCTCTTCCAAATGCAATGAAAGCAGGAGCAATAGGTGTAGCTATAATATTCCTATTTATGTTAATCTACTATAGAGTTCCAGGATTCATTGCATGTATGTCATTAAGTGTTTATATATTAGCAGTACTTTATGTATTTTCATTAGTAGGAGTAACTCTTACTTTACCAGGTATAGCAGCATTCTTATTAACAATAGGAATGGCAGTAGATGCTAATGTACTTATATTTGAAAGAATCAAAGAAGAACTTAGAAATGGTAGAAGTATAAAATCAGCTATTAAAATTGGTTTTAGTAATGCTTTAAGATCAATAATGGATTCTAATATAACAACTTTTATTGCTGGTTTAGTATTATACTTCTTTGGATCAGGACCAGTTAAAGGGTTTGCCTTAACATTATTAATAGGTATTATAATAAGTATGTTTACCGCTATAATAATGACAAGATTCTTCATGAATTTAGGATTCAACATGGGAATATTAAATAAACCTTCAATGTTTGGTCGTATAAAAGGAGGTAGACATAATGCTTAAAATTGTAGAGAAGAAAAAAATATGGTTTACTATATCAATTCTTATAATTGCTATAGGTTTTGGATTTATGTTTACTAAAGGTATGAATTTTGGAATAGACTTTAAAGGTGGTACTCAAGTTGTAATAAACATGGGAACAGAATTTAATAAAACTGATGTTGATAAAATTGTAGATGAATATTCAAAAGATGCAGTTACAAATCAAGTTAATGGTACTGAACTTCAAATAAAAGCAAAAGAGTTAAATAGTACTCAAGTTAGCGATATCTTTAACGCTCTTAAAGAAAAATATGATTTAAAAGATGATGCCTTAGTATCACAAAATGAGATTGGAGCTTCTGTTGGAAAAGATTTAACAATAAATGCAATAGTGGCTCTTGTAATAGCTATAATAGGAATGCTTATATATGTAATTATAAGATTTAAATTTTCCTTTGGTGTAGCAGCTATAGTAGCTCTTTTGCATGATGTATTAATAACGTTAAGTGTTTATGCTATATTTGGTATAACAATAAATACTCCATTTATAGCAGCTATACTTACAATAGTAGGTTATTCTATAAATGATACAATAGTTATATTTGATAGAATAAGAGAAAATGAAAAAAAACTTAGAGGAAAATCTGTGGAGGAGATTGCAGACATAAGTATAACTCAAACAATGTCAAGATCTATAAACACAACACTTACAACTTTAATCACTATAGTTTGTGTTTATATCTTTGTTCCTACAGTTAGAGATTTTGCTTTCCCATTAATAGTTGGTATAGCATCAGGAGCTTGTTCTTCAATATTTATAGCAAGTCCAATTTGGTGTATGATAACTAATAGACAAAAAAGCAAAAGACAACAAATAAAGTCAATAAATAAATAATAGTAAAAAATGCTAAAAGTTATAAAACTTTTAGCATTTTTTTATTTTGATTAGAATTTTTATTGTTTTTGAAGAAAAATAGGTAAAAAGTAATAAAAATGACTAATGAATACGTATTTATTTGAAAAGTATTTGTCAAAAAGATAAATTTAAATTATAATATACTTGTTTTCTTAATTTTATGGAGGAGTTAAATTATGCAGAAGGCTTGGAAAAACATATATTGCACTAATTACATATCTGGGTATAGCCCTTTTAACATTAAAAATATGAATAAAGCAATAGAAAGACTAGCATCTGCAATTAACAATAGAGAAAAGATAGTTATATATGGTGGGTGTGATTTAGATTCTATATGCGCAATATCATCTTTAATGCTTATATTAAAGTATTTAAATGCTGATGTTGAATATTGTGTAAGTTCAGATTATGAAGATAATGACTATGATATAGATGAATATACTTTAAGAGAAGATATAGCTTTTTTAGGTGCAGAACTTTTAATAACAGTAGGTTGTGGACTAAAAAATAAAGAGGTAGAGAATCTTTGTAATATATTTAATATAGATTTGATAATAATGGAAAATAAGCGTACAAAATGTATATATAATTCAACATATATAAACCCAAATGAAGAAAAGTGTTCATATAGATATAAGGATTTGACTAATTCAGGGTTAACTTTTAAGTTAATGCAAGCTATTGCTATATATTATAACATGAAAAGAATAAATAAGTATCTAGATTTAATACTTATAGGTAGTGTTTCAAAGAATGTTAAAAACAAAGGAGAAAATGGAATAATATTAAAAGAAGGCATTCAATATTTAAGATATACTAATAGTATAGGATTGAATGCCATTAAGAGTTTCTTTAATATTAGTGATATAAATATAGATAGTATTAATAAAATAGTTAATGAGATAACTCCAAGAGAAGGTGCTATTAGCAAAAAAGATAACGCAAAGATAATTGTGGAGTTATTAACTACAAATGATAAGGACAGAGCGGAGCAAATAACTAAATATATTTATAATGAAAAAATAAGGTAGTAATTAAAATTTATATATATTTATTGATTTTGGAGGCAAAGTAATGAGTTTAAAGGATAAAATAAGAGTTATAGAAGATTTTCCTAAAAAGGGAATAAGTTTTAAAGATATAACTACTTTAATAGCAGATGGAGAAGGATTAAGAGAGTCAGTTGACAAAATGGCAGAATTCTTCAAAGACAAGAATATTGACGTTGTAGTTGGACCAGAAGCTAGAGGATTTATATTTGGAGTTCCTGTAGCATATGCTTTAGGTGTTGGATTCATTCCAGTAAGAAAGCCAGGTAAACTTCCAGGAGATACAGTTAAAGTAGAATACGATTTAGAGTATGGGAAAGATGCTTTAGAAATACATAAAGATGCTATAAAACCAGGTATGAGAGTTGCTATAGTTGACGATCTTTTAGCTACTGGTGGTACAATAGCTGCTGTTGCTAAATTAGTAGAACAAGCTGGTGGAGAAGTTGCTGGGTTAGCATTTACTATTGAGTTAACAGATTTAAAAGGAAGAGATAAATTAAAAGGATACGAAGTAACATCATTAGTTGATTATGATGTTTAAAATTCTTTAGGTTTGTAAAATTTATAATAGATTTTAAGATGGCTGGTTTATTGACCAGCCATTAATTTTATTATTGGTTTATTTTATTTTTTTGTTATATAATAATATAATATATTAAAAGAAATTTTAAGTAGGGGAGAATAATCCGGTATGTTAGAAGAACTAATTTCTAAAATAAAAGCTAATGGGAACAATGTTGATATAGATTTAGTTAAAAAAGCATATGATTTAGCTTTTGAAGCACATAAAGAACAAAAAAGAGAATCAGGAGAGCCATACATAATTCATCCTATTAGCGTAGCTATGATATTAGCTGATATGGGCATGGACACAAACACTATAGTTGCAGGACTTCTTCATGATGTCATAGAAGACACGGATTATACTTATGAAGATATAAGTAATATTTTTAATGTTGAAGTAGCTAACTTAGTTGATGGTGTTACTAAACTTGGTAAGATAAAATATAAAAGCAAAGAAGAACAACAAGCTGATAATGTAAGAAAAATGCTTTTAGCAATGGCTAAAGACATAAGAGTTATAATAATAAAATTAGCAGATAGACTTCATAATATGAGAACCCTTAAATATATGAAGCCTGAAAAACAGAAGAAAAAAGCTCAGGAAACTTTAGATATATTTGCACCTTTAGCTAATAGATTAGGTATATCTAAAATAAAGTGGGAATTAGAAGATTTATGTTTAAGATATATTCACCCAGAAGAATATTATGATTTAGTAAATATGATAGCTGAAAAAAGGGTGGAGAGAGAAAAATTTATTTCTCGTATAATTGAAGAGATAAAAGAGAATTTAGATAAAGCTAATATAGATAGTGACATAGAGGGAAGACCAAAACATTTCTACAGTATATATAGAAAAATGGTAAATAAAAATAAGAGCATAGAACAAATATTTGATTTAACAGCAATAAGGATTTTAGTTAATACAGTTAAAGATTGCTATGCAGTACTAGGTATAGTACACACGATTTATAAACCAATACCAGGTAGATTTAAAGACTACATAGCAATGCCAAAACCTAATATGTATCAATCTTTACATACAACAGTAATAGGAAGTGAAGGAAAGACTTTTGAAATTCAGATAAGAACTTTTGAAATGCATAGAACGGCCGAGTACGGAATAGCAGCTCACTGGAAATATAAGAGTGGTGTTACTGGAACTGATTCAAAAGATATGACTTTTGAAAACAAGCTAACATGGCTTAGAGATATACTTGAGTGGCAAAAGGAAGCTGTTGATGCAACTGAATTTATGGAAGGATTCAAACTTGACTTATTTTCAGATGAAATATTTGTATTTACCCCTAAGGGTGTAGTTATAAATTTACCAGCGGGAGCAACTCCTATAGACTTTGCATATAGGATTCATACAGATATAGGAAATAAGTGTGTAGGCGCTAAAGTTAACGGAAAGATAGTGACTTTAGATTATAAGCTTAAGACTGGAGAAATAGTAGAGATATTAACATCTTCATCATCTAGAGGACCTAATATAGATTGGTTAAATATAGCTAATAGTAATCAAGCTAGAAGCAAAATAAAGCAATGGCTTAGAAAAGCAAGAAGAGAAGAAAATTTAGAAAGAGGAAAGGAAATGCTTGAAAAGGAATGTAAAAAGCAATCCTTAGTATTTTCAGATCTTTGTAAAGGGCCATTATACGAAAAATTATTAAATAGATATCATTTAAACAATGTTGAAGAAATATATGTTGCCGTAGGAGAAGGAGAATTACTTTCATCTACTGTAATATCTAAGCTTAAAGAGAATATTGTAAAACAGGTTAGTGAAGAAGAATTAAATAAAAATATTGAAGAACAAATAGCTAAAACCGAAAGACAAACAAAGAAAAAACAAAGCTATGGAGTAACTGTTAAGGGATTAAATAATATAATGGTTAGATTTGCAAGATGTTGTAATCCTGTACCAGGAGATGATATAGCAGGGTATATAACTAAAGGAAGGGGAGTTTCTGTACATAGAAAGGACTGTTCTAACTTTAAGGCTATATTGGAAAGACAGAGAGAGAAGGTTGTAGATGTTGTTTGGGGAACTGAAAAAGGTGCTGCATATGTGGCTGAACTTGAAGTTAAAGCAGAAGATAGAATGTGTTTATTATCTGATATTATGTTAGTTATAACTGACTCTAAACTTAGTCTACTTTCTTTAAATGCTAAATCAGGGAAAAATGGAGTAGCTAATATAAATATTAAAGTGAAAATTGATAATATAGAACAATTAAAAGATTTAATGAAAAAAATAAGAATACTACAAGGAATATTAGATGTTTATAGAGTAAATAAATAAAAGGAGAGAATAACAGTGAGAGTCGTAGTTCAAAGAGTAAATAAATCTTCTGTTAAAGTAGATAATGAGATAGTTGGAATTATAAATAAAGGCTTTAATGTATTGGTTGGAATTGGTAAAGAAGATACTGTTGAAGACTTAAAATATATGAAAGATAAAGTTTTAAACTTAAGAGTTTTTGAAGATGAAGAGGATAAAATGAATTTATCCTTAAAGGATGTTAGAGGAGAACTACTCCTTATATCACAATTTACTCTTTATGGAGACTGTAGGAAGGGAAGAAGACCAAACTTTATGAATGCTCTTGGAGGTGATGAGGCTAAGAAACTTTTTGATGAGTTTGTAATGATGTGCAGAGAAGAGGGAATAAAGGTTGAAACTGGAGTGTTTGGTACTCATATGATAGTTGATATAGAAAATGATGGTCCTGTAACTTTAATGCTAGATAGCAAAAAGAATTTCTAAACAAATATTACTATTTTATGTATAAAGCATTATAATAAATATAGGATTTAAGAAAAGTTAAACATTGAAAGTTTTTATAGGAGTTTAGCTTAACAAGTTAGACTCCTATAAATTCGGTTAAAAATATAAATTAAACTTTATTTTTTAGGAGGGATTGATATGTTAATAAAAACAATTCCAGTAGGAATGTATCAAGCTAATTGTTATGTTGTTATAGATGAAGAAACTAAGGATTGTATAATAGTAGATCCTGGTGAAGAAGCATCAAGAATTGAAAGCGTAATAGAATATTTAGATGCAAAACCAAGAATGATATTATTAACTCATGGACATTTTGATCATGTTGGAGCTGTACAAAAACTTGTAGAAAAATATAAAATACCTTTTTATATAGATAAAAAAGATGAAGATATGATAGAAAGAAATGTTGATGTTTTTGGAAATCTTCCAAAGGCTGATGGATATTTAAAAGATGGAAATACTCTTAAATTATCCGATAATTATGAAATAAAATGCTTAGAAACACCGGGACATACTCCAGGAGGAGTGTGTTTATTAATAGACAACTGTCTTTTTACAGGAGATACTTTATTTAGAGAATCCATTGGAAGAAGTGATTTTGAAGGTGGTAATCAAGCAACTCTTCTTAAGAGTATAAATGACAAATTGATACCATTAGGTGATGACATAGCAGTATATCCAGGACACGGACCAAGTTCAACTATTAAACACGAAAGACAAAGAAACCCATTTTTAGCAGGAGATTTTTATGTATATTAAAATATATCTTAATGACTTAAAGTATAGATATGATGTTTATCAAATGTTTAATATATTTTATACTTTTAATGAATTAAAGTTTGTAGAGGAAGAAGAAAAGAGAGATTACGGGGTATTTATATCTGAAAATATGGTGGAAATTTCAGATGGAGACAATAGTTTTTATTATGAGTTCAAAGAAGGATACGGATTAAAAACTGAACTTAAAAAAGGAATATTCAAATTTTTATCTGAAACTCTTAAGGATGAATATCCTTGGGGAACATTAGTTGGAATAAGACCAAGTAAAATAGCTTTATCCCTAATAAGAGAAGGAAAGTCTGATGAAGAAATAATAAAATATTTTGAAGATTATTATATGGCTAGTGAAGAAAAAGCTAAACTTTGCATAGAAGTTGCAGAAAGAGAAGAAAGCTTTGTAAATAAAGAGGAAAAAAATGTAAGTATATATGTTGGTATGCCTTTTTGTCCTACTAGATGCCTTTATTGTTCCTTTGCAGCAAATCCTATTGCTGGATGCAAGAAAGATGTGGAACCATATTTAGAAGCTTTAAGTAAAGAAATTTCATCTATAAGCGATTATGTATCGAACAAAGGCTTGAAGATAGAAACTGTTTATTTTGGTGGAGGTACTCCAACATCAGTAAATAATGAACAGTTTGAAGTATTAATGAAACATATATATGAGAGTTTCGTTAATAATAAAGGAATAAAGGAGTTCACTGTTGAATGTGGAAGACCTGATTCTATAACTGAAGAAAAATTAAAAACTATGAAAAGATATGAAGTATCTAGAATATCTATAAATCCTCAAAGTATGAATGATAAAACCTTGAAATCAATAGGTAGAGGGCATTTAACAGGTGATGTAGTGGATAAATTCAATTTGGCAAGAAGCTTAGACTTTGATAACATAAATATGGATATTATCATAGGTCTTCCAAATGAAGATATTTCTGAGGTTTCTAAAACATGCAAAATGATAAAGGAGCTTAATCCAGATAGTTTAACTATTCATGGTATGTCTATTAAAAGAGCATCAAGACTTCATGAAAATTTAGTTCTAAATAATACTATAACTATTGCAAAGCAAAAAAATCTTAATAATATGTATGAAATGAGCAAAGTTTTAGGAAGAGAACTAAATATGCATCCATATTATATGTATAGACAAAAAAATATGGTTGGTAATATGGAGAATGTAGGATATTCAAAAGCTAATAAGGAATGTATCTACAATATTCAAATGATTGAAGATAAGCAGACTATAATTGCATTAGGAGCAGATGCAGTTTCTAAAGTAGTATTTTTAGAGGAAGATAAAAATCGTATAGAAAGATTTGCAAATGTTAAAGACGTAAAGGAATATGTAAAAAGAATAGAGGAAATGGTTGAAGGTAAGAAAGAATTGCTTGATACTTTATATAAATAAAAAATAATATTATGTAGGAGGATTTGTTTATGGCGATACAAGCTCAAAAGGGTACAAAAGATATGATACCTAACGACGCTTATAAATGGAATTATATAGAAGACAAGTTAAGAAAAATATCAGCTGAATATGGAATTAGAGAGATTAGAACTCCTATGTTTGAGGCAACTGAACTTTTCAAAAGAGGAGTTGGAGAAACTACTGATGTGGTTCAAAAGGAAATGTACACTTTTGAAGACAAAGGTGGAAGAAGTATAACTCTTAAACCAGAGGGGACAGCTCCAGCTGTTAGAGCATTTATTGAAAATAGTTTATATGCTGATGCTCAGCCAACAAAAATGTTCTATTTTACTCCATGCTTTAGATATGAAAAAATGCAAAAAGGAAGATTAAGAGAATTCCATCAATATGGAATAGAAGTTTTTGGTTCACAAGAAGCTTCTATTGATGCAGAAATCTTATCTTTAGTTATGAGAGCATTAACAGAGGATTTTGGAATAAAAGGATTAAGTTTAAATATAAACAGTTTAGGATGTCCAAAATGTAGAGCAAAATTCAATGAAGCTTTAAAACAATACTTAAAAGAGAACTATGATAATCTTTGTGAAACTTGTAAAACAAGATTTGAAAAAAATCCTATGAGAATAATAGATTGTAAAGAAAAGAGATGTAAGGAAATAGTTAAGGAAGCTCCTTCAATACTAGATTATATCTGTGAAGAGTGTAGTGATCACTTTAGCAAGTTAAAAGCTTACTTAGATGTTATGGGAATAGAATACAACATAGATCCACAAATAGTAAGAGGATTAGATTATTATAGTAAAACTGTTTTTGAGGTTATAAAAGATGGATTAACAGTATGTGGCGGAGGAAGATATGACTATCTAGTAGAAGAAGTAGATGGGCCGAAAACTCCAGCTATGGGATTTGGATTAGGTCTTGAAAGACTTCTTTTAATCCTAGATGAAGAAGGAATAGAAATTCCTGAACCTGTTAGATGTGAAGTTTATATTGGCTCAATGGGAGATAAGGCTAAGCTTGAAGCTATGAAATTAGCATTTAATCTTAGGAAAGTTGGTATTAAGGCTGAAATAGATCATTTAGGAAAGAGTGTTAAGGCTCAAATGAAGTATGCTAATAAAATAGGAGCTAAATATACTTTTGTTATAGGTGATTCTGAAATAGAAGAAAACAAAATTAAAATTAAGAGAATGAGCGATGGAGAACAATTCGAAGTCAGCTTAGATATAAATGAAATAGTAAATATAGTTAAGTAGTAGATAGGAGGAGAATTAAAATGGGTGAAGCTTTAAATGGATTAAAGCGTAATATAATGTGTGGAGACGCTAGAGAAAGCCATATTGGACAAAAAGTAACCGTAATGGGTTGGGTTCAAAGAAATAGAAATCTTGGAGGTCTTCAATTTATAGACTTAAGAGATAGAGAAGGAATTTTACAGGTTGTATTTAATGATGATTTAGGAGAAGAAATCCTAGAAAAAGCAAAATCAATAAGACCTGAATATTGTATTGCTGTAACAGGTGAAATAGTTAAGAGAGAATCAGTAAATCCAAACATGCCAACAGGTATGGTTGAGTTAAAAGCTGAGGAATTAAAGATTTTATCTGAATCAGATACTCCTCCAATATATATAAAAGAAGATTTAGATGCTGCTGAAAGTATTAGATTAAAGTATAGATACTTAGATTTAAGAAGACCAGATATGCAAAATATCTTCAAAATAAGACATAAGACAACTAAAGCAATAAGAGATTATTTAGATCAAAATGGTTTCTTAGAAATGGAAACACCAATACTTACAAAATCAACTCCAGAAGGAGCTAGAGACTATCTTGTTCCATCAAGAAACTATCCAGGAATGTTCTATGCATTACCTCAATCACCACAATTGTTTAAACAATTATTAATGGTATCAGGTTTTGATAGATACTTCCAAATAGTTAAGTGTTTCAGAGATGAAGATTTAAGAGCTAATAGACAACCAGAGTTTACTCAAGTTGACTTAGAAATGTCATTTGTTGAGCAAGATGACATTATGGCTTTAAATGAAGGTTTAATAAAGCATGTATTTAAAGAAGTTTTAGGAGTAGATGTAAAAACTCCAATAAAGAGAATGACATTTAAAGATGCTATGGAAAAATACGGTTCAGATAAACCTGATTTAAGATTTGGAATGGAAATCAAAAACTTAAGCGATGTTGTTAAAGAATGTGGATTTAAAGTATTCACAGATGCTGTAGCTAATGGAGGTTCTGTTAGAGGTTTATGCTTAGAAGGCGGAGCTTCTATGGGAAGAAAAGATATTGATAGATTAGGAGAGTTCGTTAAAACTTTCAAAGCTAAAGGTTTAGCATGGATTCAATTAAAAGAAGAAGGTGTTAAATCACCAATAGCTAAATTCTTCCAAGAAGAAGAGTTAAACAAAATAATTGAAACTATGGGAGCTAAAACAGGAGATTTAATTCTTATAGTTGCTGATAAAAATTCAGTAGTTTTAAAAGCTTTAGGAGAATTAAGATTAGAGCTTTCAAGAAAATTCGATTTAGTTAAAGATAAGAATGAGTTTAACTTTACATGGATAACAGAGTTTGATCTTCTTGAGTATGATGAAGAAGAAGGAAGATATTTTGCAGCTCATCATCCATTTACAATGCCAATGGATGAGGATATACAATACTTAGATACTGATCCAGGAAGGGTTAGAGCTAAGGCTTATGACTTAGTATTAAATGGAGAAGAATTAGGTGGAGGATCTATAAGAATACATGATACTAAACTTCAAGAAAAAATGTTTGAAGTATTAGGATTTACTCAAGAATCAGCTTGGGAAAGATTTGGATTTTTATTAGAAGCATTTAAATTTGGACCACCACCACACGGTGGATTAGCTTTCGGTTTAGATAGAATGATAATGTTCTTAGCAGGAACTGAAAATATTAAGGACGTTATAACATTCCCTAAAAACCAAAATGCATTTTGTTATTTAACTGAAGCACCTAATATAGTAGATGAAGGACAATTAAAAGAATTAGGAATTGAAACAATAAAGAAAGAAGATACGGCAGAGTAATTTTTGAGCAATCTAAATTGATATACTAAAGTAAACTTAATTAGCGTGGGTTTTTTTACTCACGCTAATTTTAGTCAGTTTATATAGGTGGTAAGTAAAAAATATACTTTATAAATTAAGAGTTTTTATTAATTTACCAATTAAAAATTAAATCTTAATTATAGATTGCTACTTTTATTGACTTTGAATAAAGAATTAAGGTATATTAAATAATTAATATGAAATAATATAAATTAAAAATATAGTATGTATTAGATTACAATAATGGTATGAGGTGTAAATTTTGAATGATAATGAAGCTTTAAGAAAAGATATACTTGTAAGATTAAGAAAAATAGAGGGTCAAGTAAAAGGAATTCAAGGAATGGTAGATAAGGATGTTTGTTGTAGAGATGTATTAACTCAAATATCTGCCATAAGAGCTGCTATAAACAAAGTTGGAGTACTTATTATAGAAAACTATGCTAGAAATTGTATGGGCATAGGAGAAGAGAATAAAGAAGAATTAGCAGGTTTAGAACAATTAATAAAAACACTAAATAGTTTTGTAAAATAATAGACCACAAATGTGGTCTATTTTTTTGTATGAAAATCTACGTTACTTTTATTTTTAAATTTTTTTAATAATAGGATGTTTTTAGGATTTAATGATTCATGAGTATATTGTTTTTTTCTATTGTTTATTAAACGAGTAATTGTGGATACAAATAAAACTCCTAAAGCTAATGCTCCTGAAGATGATATTGTCATTATGGCTTGATTCCAAGTTGACATAGCATCACCTTGAATAGCCTCGTACATTGTATTATACATACCGCTTCCAGGAACTAAAGGTATCAAGGCACAAATAACTATTGTTGTTACTGGAGTTTTTAAAATCCTTGCATATATTTCTGAATAAGCACTAAAGGCAATTGCTGAAAAGAACATTGATAATATGACACTTAGTCCACAATATAGTCCTATTTTATAAACTAGCCATCCTAAGGCGCCACCTATTCCAGCAAAGAATAAATTCTTTCCATGAATATTAAATAATACTCCAAAAGCTATAGTGGCTATGAAGGTAGCTAGAACTTCTTTAATTAAAACCAATTATATACCACCTCCAAAGTAAATCCAAATACTCATAACCATACCAGTTCCAACAGCTATAGAGATAGCTACTAAGAAGGCTTCAGCAGCTCGTATAAGACCAGATATTAAATCGCCAGCAATTGTATCTCTAATAGCATTTGTAATAGATAAACCAGGAACTAATAGCATTATACTACCTATTATCATTGTATCTAGATTGCTTCCAATTCCTAAGTTATAGGCTGTTAATGATAAAAGAGCAGCTATTGCTCCTCCTAAAGTATTTATAAAAAAGGTGTTTATTCCTAATTCACTAGCCTTAAAGGTAGTTAATTTTACAAACATTCCAACGAAAAATGATACTACGCAGTCTTCTACAGTACCACCTAATATAGTGGTAAATCCAGCAGCAACTATAGCTGAAAATATTAGATTTGTTTTAAAATCATATTTAGGACAATTTTCATTTATATCTATTAATTTTTCTAAAACCTCATCAAGAGAATATTTTTCAGTATAAAGTTTTCTTGAAAGTTCATTAACTAAGTGAATTTTCTGTAAATCAACAGTTCTATTAGTAACTCTTTTTACTAAGGTAGTTGTGTAATTATTGTCATCATAAACAGAAACCATAATTCCAGTTGGAGTAACAAAACTTTCAGCATATCTAATACCATAAGCAGCACAGATTCTACAAATAGTCTCCTCAACTCTGTAAGTTTCCCCACCACTTTCTAGTATTATTCTACCTGCAAAAGTTGCAATGTGTAATACTTTATCAAAATCCATATTATTCGCCCCTATGTAAATTTATAACCAATATAGTAATTATAACATATGAAAAGTTAAAATAAGCTATACAAACTCATATTAGTTTAATAAAAATATAAACAAATTATTTTATATTGATAAAAATAATTAATAAATTTATAATTAGTAATATACACTTTATGTTTGGGGTGAAGAAAAATGAATTTTGAAAACTTAGAAAAAGAAGATAAGCAAATTGCAAATCTTATTCAAAAGGAAAAGGAAAGACAAGAAAATAGTATAGAGCTTATAGCTTCAGAAAACTTTGTTAGTAAAGCTGTTATGGAAGCTATGGGATCATATTTGACAAATAAATATGCTGAGGGTTATCCTTCAAAAAGATATTATGGTGGATGTCACGTAGTAGATGAGGTTGAAGATTTAGCAAGAGAAAGAGTGAAAAAATTATTTGGGGCTGAGCATGCTAATGTACAACCACATTCAGGATCACAAGCTAATATGGCTGTTTATTTTTCAATATTAGAGCCAGGTGATACTGTATTAGGAATGGATTTAAGTCATGGAGGACACTTAACACATGGTTCACCAGTTAACTTCTCAGGTAGATTATTTAATTTCGTGTCATATGGTTTAGATAAAGAGACAGAAACAATAAATTATGAAACTGTAAGAGAACTAGCTATTAAGCATAAGCCTAAGTTAATAGTTGCAGGAGCTAGTGCATATTCAAGGATTATAGATTTTAAAACTTTAAGAGAGATAGCAGACGAGATAGGAGCATACTTAATGGTTGATATAGCTCATATTGCAGGACTCGTAGCTACAGGCTTACATCCATCACCAGTTCCTTATGCTGACTTTGTTACATCAACAACTCATAAAACTTTAAGAGGACCAAGAGGAGGATTAATACTTTGTAAAGAAAAATTTGCGAAAGTATTAGATAAGAATATCTTCCCAGGAATACAAGGTGGTCCTTTAATGCATATAATAGCTGCAAAGGCTGTTTGTTTTAAGGAAGCATTAGAACCAAGTTTTAAAACATATATGGAGCAAGTTGTTAAGAATGCACAGGTTTTAGCGAAAACTTTAGAATCTTATGGATTTAAATTAGTTTCCAATGGAACTGATAACCATTTAATACTTGTTGATTTAACTAATAAAGATATAACTGGTAAGGATGCAGAAATCCTTTTAGATAGTATAGGAATAACTTTAAATAAAAATACTGTACCAAATGAAACAAAAAGTCCATTTGTTACTAGTGGTGTTAGAATAGGAACTCCAGCTATAACAACTAGAGGATTTAAAGAAGAAGAAATGAAAGAAATAGCTTCTATAATAAATGATGCTATTAAAGAAAAAGATGGAGATTTAGAGCCATTAAAAGCAAGAGTTAAGGCTTTATGTGCTAAATATCCTTTATATTAATAATTGTAAAATAGTTTTTATGGAAGATTATCAGATCTAAATTAAAAAACACTGAATAAAAAATTAAAGTCATGTTACAATTTAAATTTGTAACATGGCTTTAATTTTTTGATAATAATAGTATTACAAGAGAATAATTTAAAAAGAGAAAAATTTTTGATATAGTTTATATTGTGAAAATATTCATATTATTAGATGAAAGAGGTGAACTTTCATAGGAATTTACCTATGAAGATTTTTATGAAATTTATAGATTTTCATTGTGATACAGCATCACTTATGCTTCAAGAAAATAAAAAGCTTTTTAAAAATGATTTGAAAGTTGATATAAATAAATTAAGAGAAGGGGAGAATTTAGCTCAATTTTTCGCTTTGTTTATAAATAAGGAATGTAATTATAATACTTATTCTTATTGCAAAGAAATGCTACAGAATTTTAAAAGAGAAATAAATGAGAATTCAAGATATATAGTTTTATGTAGAAATATAAGTGATCTAGAAAATGCAGAAAAAGAGAATAAAATAGGAGCCTTTCTAACTATTGAAGAGGGAGATGCTATTAATGGTGATATTGAAAAGTTAAGAGAGTTTAAAGAGGAAGGAGTCTCTTTAATAACTTTAACTTGGAATTATATAAATGACTTAGGATATCCAAATTATGAGTTTAAATATAAGGACAGAGGTCTTACTAAAAAAGGTATAGAAGTTGTTGAAGAAATGAATAATCTAGGAATGTTAATAGATGTTTCTCATATTTCTGATGGAGGGTTTTATGATGTAATAAAATATTCAAAGAGTCCAATTATAGCATCTCATTCTAATAGTAGAATACAGACTAATCATAGTAGAAATTTAACTGATCATATGATTAAGGAGCTAGCTAATAATGGAGGAGTAACAGGAATAAATTTTTGTAATACTTTCTTAAAAGAGGAGTGGGAAGAGGATTCAAATTTAGCTTCTATAAGAAATATGGTTAGACATATAAAACATATAAAAAATATTGGGGGAATAGATGTTATTTCCTTAGGATCTGATTTTGATGGTATAGAAAATGAAGTTGAAATTAAAGATTCAAGTAATATGGGCTTATTATTAAGTGCTTTGGAAAGAGAAGGTTTTAAAGATGATGAAATAGAAAAAATATATTATAAGAATGCAAAGAGAATAATAAGGGATGTTTTAAGATAGTCTTATAAATTAATAGGTTGTATCAAAACTTTAAAAAAATAAAACTTATAAATATATTACGAGAATTACTAGAGATTGCTAAGAATTATAAGTTTTAATAAGTTATTTTTATACAATTTTTTGAGAATTTTAATATTTGTAAAGAAAAGGATGAAGTATTAATGGAGAAAAAATTATTAGGCAAGATTGTATATATAACAGGAGCTTCAAAAGGAATTGGAAGAGGGATAGCAAAGGAATTTGGAAAGGCAGGAGCTTTTGTTTTGGTTGGATATAATAATGATTTAGAAGGAGCTAATGAAACCTTAAATATGATTAAGGAAATAGGTGGTTCAGGAGAGATTTTAGGTGGAAATGTAGCTAATAAGGATGAGAGAAATAATATAATAAGTTCTATTAAAAATAAATTTGGAAAACTTGATGTATTAGTAAATAATGCTGGGATATCAAAAATAGGATTATTTATGGATTCTAGTGATGAAGAAATAGATTCTATTATGAATGTTAACTTAATAGGTGCTATGAAGCTTACAAGAGATGCTATAGACTTATTAAGAGAAGCAAGCAATTCATCAATTATAAATATATCATCTATATGGGGAAATGTTGGGGCTTCCTGCGAAGTTTTATATTCAACTACTAAAGGAGGAATGAATTTATTTACTAAAGCCTTATCAAAAGAAATAGCTCCTTGGGGTATAAGAGTAAATGGTATAGCTCCAGGTGTAATAAATACAGAGATGAATTTATGGCTTAGCAAAGAAGAAAAAGAGGGATTAGAGGAAGAAATACCTATGAATAGATTTGGCGAAATTGAGGAGATTGGAAGAGTAGCAAAATTTTTAGCTTCAGATGAATCTTCATACTTAACAGGGCAAATATTGACTGTAGATGGTGGAATGCTTTAAAAAATTAAAAGATTCTGTATAAAAATATAATAAAGCCTACAAACAATATGAAGAGAATATATAGATGAGGTTTAGAATTTAAATTATTATTTAGAAGATATCACATTAAAAAGCTTAGACTGTTTGAAGCGTAGCAAGTTTCTAAACTTTAGTGATATCTTCGGAGTAATAATTGTAAATTATTAGCGTAATATGGTAATTGTTGGAATGTGTTTGTAAGCTTTATTAAAAATTACTTTGATACATGACATTTAGATTTCTTCTGCTACATCTATTTCTTTAGATTTTTTTAGTGTAAAGTAGAATTTAACACCATTTTCTGTATTCATAACTCCGAATTCACTTTCATGAGCTTGAAGTAGATTCTTAACTATGGATAGTCCAAGTCCTGTGCTTCTAGAGCCTCTATTTCTTGAAGTATCTACTCTATAAAATTGAGTCCAAATCTTATTTATATCTGAATCAGGAATATGGACACCGGTGTTTTCAATTGAGAAGTAAATTTTATCTTCTTCAACTGGTTTTATATCTATTATTATTTTATTATTAGGTTCAGAGTATTTTATAGCATTTGTAACAAAATTAGTTAGGACCTGTTCTATTTTAAAGTCATCTCCGTGAACATATAAATCTTCATTAAGAGAGTAATTTTTTATTACAGTTAAATTATTTTTGTTAATATCAACAGAATTTTTTACTAGAACTTCCTCAGTAAGTTCAGTAAGAGAAAAATCTATGGTATGTAAATCAATTTTCCCAGATTCAAGTTTTGAAAGTTCAAGCATATCCATAACTAATTTGTTCATTTTTTCTGCTTCATCTATTATTATATCTAAATAAACTCCTTGATCTTTATAATCAACTATACCGTCTTTTATTCCTTCAGCATATCCAGATATTATACCAATAGGAGTTTTAAGTTCATGAGATGCTCCAGCAATAAAGTCTTTTCTAAGTTTTTCTAATTCTCTTTCCTTTTCTATATCTTCTTCTAATTTTTTATTTTTTATTTTTAAATCATCTAAGGCATTAGATAGATTTTTAGATAGAAAGTTTAAAGTTTTAGCTAGATTGCCTATTTCATCTTCACGTTCTATATTACACTTTTCAGAAAAGTCCATAGCACTCATTTTCTTTGCAGATTTATTTAATTTAACTAGAGGCTTGGAAATTAAATTTGAAAATACATAAGATAAAATCAATCCAATTACTATTACTATAAGAATTATATATTTGTAAAAATCTTTTATTAAGGCACTTGCTTCTTCAATTGGTTGGAATGATGTTATTGCTATAATAATAGAATCATTCTTAGAATTAAGGGAAAATGGAACCATATAAACAATATATTTTGTTGAGTATTTTCTACTTTTAAAGTCTGTAGTTACCCCAGAGTTTGAATTTAATAAGGTTTTTGCAAAATCTGGGTCACTATATAACTCATTGAAAATATCGTTTAATAAATCAAAAGCTTCTGAATTTTTGTTAGCTGGATCAGGCACATATTTTGGAGTACTGTCTATAGAGTAAATTCCTATTTTAGAGTTGTTTTCAAGCTCAAAAAGGCTTAAAGCTCTATATAAAGAGTCAGTATTTTTTATGTCATAAGAATATAAAGCTCTAAATTTTAAAACTGCATTGCTTAAATCATCACTTTTTCTTTTAAAATAAAATTCTTGAAAAAATGTCATTTGAAAAATCATGGTGAATAGTGTTAAAAATAATATTATACCAAAGGTTATAATAAATAGTCGTTTTGAAATACTTTTTTTCACTATTTCACCTCAAATTTATAGCCACTTCCCCTAACAGTAGCTATGTAATTAGCTTTATCTAGCAATTTTTCTCTAAGTCTTTTTATATTAGTGTCAACGGTTCTTATATCTCCAAAATAATCATATCCCCAAACATTATCTAGAATCCTATCTCTTGATAAAGCTATACCTTCATTTGAAGAAAGGTAAATAAGTAAATCATATTCCTTAGGAGATAGTAATAGTCCTTCTCCATTTAGTTTTACTTCATGAGATAATTTATTTATTGTTAATCCGTTGAAATCTAAAATGTTTTTATCGTTTAATGTACCTGTTCTTCTTAATAATGCTTTAGCCTTTGCTAATAAAACTTTAGGGCTAAATGGTTTAGTCATATAGTCATCAGCTCCAAGCTCATAGCCAAGAAGTTTATCTTCCTCTTGGCTTTTAGCTGTTAATAATATTATAGGAGTATTTGAAACTTCCCTTATATTTCTACAAACAGCAAGACCATCTAATTTTGGCATCATTATATCTAATATTGCTAAATCAACTATATTTTCAGAAAATATCCTAAGAGCTTCTTCACCATCAGAAGCCTCTAAAACATTAAAACCATCTTTCTTGAAGTAATCTCTTACAAGAAATCTTATACGTATTTCATCTTCTACAATAAGTACCGTTTTATTCATATAATCACCAACCTTTAAAAAATATTGTTTTAACTTACTTAATATTATACAATGAAAACTAAGGTTTATATAAATAATTTTAGAGGAGTTTTTAATGAAAAGGTGGACATTTGATGAAAATACCATAATTTTACCCAATGGGTTAAAAGTTATAACAATAAAAAAAGATACAAGGTTAGCATCTATAAATATTGGATTTAATATAGGATCTTTATATGAAGATAAAAAAGAATTAGGTATGAGCCATTTTGTTGAGCACATGCTTTTTAAAGGAACAAAGAAGAGAAGTAATGAACAATTAAATAGAGAATTAGAATTTTTAGGTGGAGATTATAATGCTTATACAGATTACATTTCAACAGTATATAGCATTACTTGTCTAGATGAGGAATTTGAAAAGGGAATAGAACTTTTAAGTGACATGGTTTTAAATTCTTCTTTTGATGAAAAAGAAATGAAAAAAGAAAAGGGTGTTGTTTTATCAGAAATAAAAAGTGATAAGGATGATATTGAAGATTTAAGTATTAGCAGAACTCATGAATATGCTTTTGATAAATCAGCACTTAAAAATTCTATTGCAGGAACTGAAGAACATGTTAAGGGATTTAAAAGAAAGGAGGTTTATGATTTTTATAAAAAATATTATACTCCTGACAATTGTGTTATTGTAACTGTAAGTGCTTTTAGTCATGATCAAATGCAAAAGATAATAACAAACTTATTTGGAAAATGGAAAGGAAAATTATGTGAAAAAGCTAAAATAATAAAGGAAAAAAATAAAGAGTTAATAAAAACAACTTACAAATCTCAAATAGAGCAGGGAACTGTTACTTATCTCTATGCATTTAAAGAGGTTGAGGAAAAAGATAAACTTCCATTAAAAATATTAAGTTATAAGCTAGCTGAAAGTTCAAATTCAATATTATTTAGAGAGCTTAGGGAAGAGCGTGGATTAGCCTATGATGTATATAGTCAAATGGATTTAGATGAAAATGTAAATACAATGAATATTTTTACATCAGTTAGAGAAGAATCCATAGATGAGGTGATAGAAGTAATAGACAAAGCTATATTAGACATAAAAAATAAGAATATAAACTTTGATGAAGATATGCTTTGTATGATGAAAAAGACTCATAAGACAGGGGTAGTTTCCACATTAGAAGATTGTAGCAGTTTATGTAGTTATGTATTAGTTCAAAGTTTAGCAGGAAAAGATATAACTGAGTTTATAAATAGCATGGAAGAATTAGAGTCTTTAACTGGTGAGGATATATATAGGGTTTGTAATAAATACTTGAATAATCCGACTATACACATATTAAAACCAATGGAGTAGATAAAATGGGAAAAATAACAAGTATAGAAGTTCAAAAGAGAAATGTAAATAGAGTAAATGTTTATGTGGATGAAGTTTTTACCTTTGCTTGTGATGCTGAACTTATATATAAGCAAGGAATACAAAAGGATTTTGCAATAGATGTTGAAGCAATCAAGGAATTTGTAAAAGAAGATGAATTCATAAAATGTAAAAATTCAGCACTTAGAACAGTTGAAAAAACCTATAAAACAGAAAAGGAATTAAGAGATAAACTTATTGAAAGAGGTTTTGAAGAGGATACAATTAAAAGAGCTATAGAATTTTTAAAGGAATATAATCTTTTAAATGATGAAAAATATGCAGAGATGTATATAAAGGATAGGCTTAAAAGCCAAGGAAGAAATAAAATAAAATATGCTCTTATAAAAAAAGGTATTAGTGAAGATATACTTTTAGATAAATTATCTAATATTGACTCAGAGGATGAAAATCATACTGCTTTTAAATTAGCAGAAAAGAAATATAATATACTAAAGAAAAAAGAAAATGATAAATATAAATTATCTCAAAAATTATTTAGATTTCTTTTATCTAAAGGATATGATTACGACTGCTGTAATAGCATAGTTAGAAGCTTAACAAATAATGAATATATGGAGTAGATAAAATGAATTTTAACTTAGTAGATATAATTATAGTTTGTTCTTTTATACTGCCATTAGTAGTTGCTTACAAAAGAAAGTTTAATATTATTAGAATAAAAAAGAGCATAGAAGAATTGGGAGGATATATATCATTTTTTCTTGCTTTATACTTAAGTTTTATAGCTATAAAAAAGATAGATATAATAGAGAGGATGTTTTCAATTGCAGTTGTTGAATTCAATAATATTATATCTAATTTTAATATTTCACCGCAGGTTATAATGATATTAATAGTATTAGCTCTTACGCTTGTAATTTATTTTATAGTAAAAATTATACTTAAAATATTTAATTTTATTATTTTAAATCCAATACTAAGATGGTTAAAGAAAGAAGAGTCTAGAAGTGGTAAGGGATTTGGAAAAGTTGCAGCTTTAATAATAAACATACCAAAGTCTCTTTTTTATATGGCAGTAATTGCTTTAGTTATTGTTATTCTAGGAAGCAATGGTTTCTTAGGAGAGAAAATGGAAGGCTTAACTTTAACTTCAAAGGCATATGAGATTATAAATAGTAATAAGTACTATGCTGCTTTAAACAAAGAATATGAAGCTTTTCATGATGAATATAAAGATGTTATTAGTAAGAGTATATATCCTGTAGATGAAATTAATAAAGAGCCAATAAATGAAAAAGTGGTTGAAAGTAATGAAAATGTTATAAATCTTTATAATGGAGTAACTATAGAACAAGGTATAAAATCAAACGAAGCTATTGATAAAAAAGCTAAGGAACTTACTAAAAATACAAAAAATAGTAGAGAAAAAGCTAAAAAAATATATACTTGGATAAGTGAAAATATTAATTATGATTATGATAAAGCTAAAAATATAAGTAAAAAAACTTCACAGTATAAGTCTGGAGCTATTGAAGCTTTTGAAACTAGAGAAGGGATATGCTTTGATTATTCTTGTCTTTATGTTGCTATGGCAAGAGAAGCAGGTCTTAAAGTTAGAATGGTAACCGGAGAAGGCTTCAATGGAAAGGAATGGGGACCACATTCTTGGAATGAGGTTTATTTACCAGAAAAAAATCAGTGGATAACTATTGATTCTACCTTTGGTAAAGCAGGAAATTATTTTGATAGCAAAAAAAATAGTGAATCACATAGAGATGGAAAAATAATAGGTGAATGGTAAGATAATAAGCCATATGAAAATACAATAAAACTTACAAATATATTTTGGAGAGAATTAAATTTATCTTAATATTATTTGTAAGTTTTATTTAAGTTTTAGGGGAGATTAGATTTTTTATATATTTTTTAAAATCGAACTTTTACTTATGTAATTTTAATTATAAATGGGGATTAAGTGTGTTATAAATTTTATTTTGAGATTTTTGATAAAATTAAACTTATAGCTTTTTCACAATCATTATCTGCATTGTCTAATGCCCAAGCTAGATTAAAATATCTTAAAGCTTTAGAAGTATTATTTGTCATTGAATAACAATAAGCTAAGTTGAAAAAATATTTTGAATCTTGGTATAGATCTAAAGCTTTAGTTATCATTTCAATAGCTTTTTCATATTGATTTAGTTTAATATAGCAAACACCAGCGTTATAGTAACTATGGCATTTACACTCATCATTATCTAAAGCCTTTTTATAATAATTTATAGCGTCAGAATAATTTCTAGTATTGTATAATTCATTACCTTTAGAAAAGTTACTCATTTTTGACCTCCTAAATAATATCTATTTTAATTATTAACTTATTTTGGGATTATATTCACAGATTGAAAATATTGAATAATTTGATCAATGCGTAAATTATATGATTATATTTAAGACTAAAAATATTATAAATTTATATTATATTTGATTAGAGTTACTTGACATATGTTAAAATAATAGTATAAGATATATCTATAATTTAAATGATTATACAAACAGTGATAAAGAGGAGTAAAGATAGGAAGAGCTTTCAGAGAGGAAATCCTTGGGTGGAAGATTTCTAAGTTTGATATCTTGAAGGTAGCTTTTGAGTTTCTTTGGTGAAATTATTAAAGTAATCAAAGACGGCAAATTCAGTCGTTAATTTTAGAGAGCTCTTATTATGAGAGAAAAAAGGTGGTACCGCGAGTTTTCGTCCTTTTGTGGATGGAGGCTTTTTTTATTGCTTAAAACCACTTTAAGATAAAGGAATATTTTAAATTAGTGTTTGTTTCTATATAGAATTTTAATATAAATCTAAATGGCTAACTAAAATAAATATTCATTTAAAATAGATTATAAATAAAAATAATTGTTAAAAGGCATTTCAAGATAGCTTTTGGAATGTTTTAAATAAATACATAAAATTGTGTTTAAGTTTTAAGGAGGTAAGTCTAATGGATAATAAGAATATTTCTACAACGTATAATCCTAAAGAGTTTGAAGAAAGACTTTATAGCAATTGGCAAGAAAAGAAGTATTTTACTCCTGTAGTAGATAAGAGTAAAAAACCTTATACTATAATAATGCCACCGCCAAATATAACTGGTAAATTACATTTAGGTCATGCACTTGATAATACACTTCAAGATATGCTTATAAGATTTAAGAGAATGCAAGGATATTGCACTTTATGGTTACCAGGACAAGACCATGCTAGTATAGCAACTGAGGTTAAAGTTGAAAATGAACTTTTAAAAGAAGGTCTTTATAAGAAAGAAATGGGAAGAGAAGCTTTCTTAGAAAAAGTTTGGGAATGGACAGATGAATATAGAGAAAGAATAAGAGAACAACTTAAGAAAATGGGATGTTCAGCTGACTTTACAAGAGAAGCTTTCACAATGGATGAAAACTTAAGTAAGGCTGTAAGACACGTATTCGTTAAATTATATAAAGAAGGTTTAATATACCAAGGAAACAGAATAACTAACTGGTGTCCTAAGTGTCAAACTGCTTTATCAGATGCTGAGATAGAGTATGAAGAAAAGGAAGGAAACTTCTGGCATATTAAATACCCAGTAGTTGGTTCAGATGAATTCTTAGAAATAGCTACAACTAGACCAGAAACTTTACTTGGAGATAGTGCTGTAGCAGTTAATCCAAGTGATGAAAGATATTCTCACTTAGTAGGTAAAATGTTAAAATTACCTTTAACTGATAGAGAAATACCTGTAATCGCTGATGATTATGTTGATGTAGAATTTGGAACAGGAGCAGTTAAAATAACTCCAGCTCACGATCCTAATGACTTTGAAGTTGGTAAGAGACATAACTTACCACAAATAAGAGTTATGGATGATAGTGGTGTAATAAACCACCTGGGTGGAAAATATAAAGGCTTAGATAGATATGAAGCTAGAAAACAAATGGTTGCTGATTTAGAAGAGTTAGGATTATTAGTTAAAATAAAACCTCATACTCACAATGTTGGTACTCATGATAGATGTGGTACAGTTGTAGAGCCAATCATATCAAAACAATGGTATGTAAAAATGCAATCATTAGCAGATCCTGCTATAGAGGTTGTTAGAAATAAAGGAACTAAATTTGTTCCAGAAAGATTTGAAAAGACTTACTTCAACTGGATGGAAAATATTCAAGATTGGTGTATTTCAAGACAATTATGGTGGGGTCACAGAATACCAGTATTCTACTGCAAAGATTGTGGAGAAATAATGGTTGAATTAGAAGATCCAACTAAGTGCTGCAAATGTGGATCAGAGAACATAGAACAAGATAAAGACGTTTTAGACACTTGGTTCAGTTCAGCTTTATGGCCTTTCTCAACTTTAGGATGGCCTGATAGAACTGATGATTTAGAATTCTTCTATCCAACATCAACATTGGTTACAGGATACGATATAATATTCTTCTGGGTTGCTAGAATGATATTCTCAGGTATCCATAACATGGGAGAAACTCCATTTGATACAGTATTAATTCACGGTATCATAAGAGATGCTCAAGGAAGAAAAATGAGTAAGTCTTTAGGAAATGGTGTTGATCCATTAGAAGTTATAGATGAATATGGTGCTGATGCATTAAGATTCATGTTAGTAACAGGAAATGCTCCAGGAAATGATATAAGATATATTCCTGAAAGAGTTGAAGCTGCAAGAAACTTTGCTAATAAGATTTGGAATGCTTCAAGATTCGTTATGATGAACTTAGATAGAGAGCTTATGGATAAATACAAAGACTGTAAAGAATATAGCTTAGCAGATCAATGGATATTATCAAGAATGAACTCATTAATCAAAGAAGTTACAGAAAACATGGAAAAATATGAGTTAGGAATAGCTCTTCAAAAAGTACATGATTTCTTATGGACAGAGTTCTGTGATTACTATATAGAATTAGTTAAACCAGTATTATATGGTGATGATGAAAAAGCTAAGGGAGTAGTATTTAATGTGCTTTATACTGTATTAAATACAGGATTAAAATTATTACATCCAGTAATGCCTTTCATAACAGAAGAAATATATACTCACTTAAGTACAGAAACTGAATCAATTACAATAGCTACTTGGCCAGAATATGATGAAGCTTTAAATAACGAAAAAGCTGAGAAGGACATGACATTCATAATGGAAGCTATAAAATCATTAAGAAACTTAAGAGCTGAAATGAATGTACCACCTTCAAGAAAAGCTAAGGTTATGGCTTATGCTTCAGAGGAGGCTAAAGATGCATTCATAAATGGTGGAGCTTACTTAGAAAAGCTTGCATCTGCATCAGAAGTTACTTTCTTAGATAATAAAGATAACTTAGATAATAACTTAGTATCAGTAGTTGTTAAGGGTGGAGAATTATTCTTACCATTACTTGACTTAGTTGATAGAGAAAAAGAATTAGAAAGATTAAATAAAGAGAAAACTAAACTTGAGGGAGAAATCTTAAGAGTTGAGAAGAAGCTTTCTAATGAAAGATTCGTAAGCAAAGCACCAGAGGCTGTTGTTAATGAAGAAAGAGAAAAAGGTGTTAAATATAAAGAAATGTTAGAGGCTGTTCTAGAAAGAATACAAGCTTTACAATAATATTTAGCGTATTATTTTTTACTAGAATCAAAGAATTACTTAATTTCGTAAAGTATTTCTATTATTCTTACATAGATAATGAAACACTAATTACTCATTAAGATATTCTTTATGTTCTAGTTAAAAAATAAATATTTGCTAAATCTAGAGAGTGTGTTGATAATTAACTTTATTATGTTAGTTTGATACACACTCTATTATTATATTTAGGAGGGCTATAGGAATGATGAATTATGATGAAGCTATGGAATATATTGTTACTGCATCAAGGTTTGGAATGAATTTAGGATTAGATAGAATAGAAAAGATTTTGGAGTTTTTAGGGAATCCACATAAGGGTACTAAGTTTATACATATTGGGGGAACAAACGGCAAGGGATCAACTACTGCTATGATAAGTTCAGTTTTAAAGGAAGCTGGCTTTAAGGTTGGAATGTACACATCACCTTATTTAGAAGAATTTGAAGAGAGAATACAGATTAATGGTAAGAATATAAATAAAGATGATTTAGCAAATCTTATGGCAGACGTTAGAAAGGCTATAGACAAAGTTATAGAGCTTGGGTATGAAAGTCCTACTCAGTTTGAAATAATAACTGCTTTAATGTTTTATTATTTTTCAAAAAAGAAAGTAGATTATGCTATTTTAGAAGTTGGTTTAGGTGGAAGATTAGATGCAACCAATGTGGTTATTCCTGAGATAGTTGTACTTACTTCAATAAGTTTAGATCATATGAATATTTTAGGAAATACCATAGAGGAAATTGCAAAAGAAAAGTGTGGAATAATAAAGAAGGGTATACCTGTAATATCTTATCCACAAGAAGAGAAGGCGTTGGAAGTAATAAAACAGAGATGTAATCAATTAGGTTGTGACTTAGAGGTTGTTAATATTGATGATATAAAAAATATAGTTATAGATAAGAAAAATCATGTTCAGAAAATAGAAGTTTCAGTAGAAAATGAAATTTTAAAAATAGATTTAGGTTTACTTGGAGATCATCAAGTAAAGAATTTTTTAGTAGCACTAAAAACCATAAATAAGTTAAGAAATAATGGAGTAAACATAAGCAATAAGTCTATTAAGAATGGTTTTAAAAAAGTAAGATGGATTGGAAGAATGGAAGTGTTAAATGAGATTCCATTAGTTGTTATAGATGGAGCTCATAATATTGATGGAATAAGAAGTTTAAGAAATAGCATAGATAAATACTTTGATTTTAAAAATATAACATTAATATTAGGCGTTTTAGGTGATAAACAAGTAGATGAAATGGTAGAAGAAATAACTAAAGGAGTAGATAAGGTAGTTATAGTTGAACCACATAGTGATAGAGCAGAGGATATTGAAAATTTATATATTAAAGTAAAAAAATATGGGAAAGAAGCCTTTAAATTTAAGGATTATAAAGAGGCGTATAACAAAGCATATTATCTTACTAATGAGGATGACTTATTATTAATTTGTGGTTCTCTATATATGGTTGGAGATATGAGAAAAACCATAAGAAATAATGAAAATACATCATTAAGAAGTATAAAGTATTAGCCTTGAGTATATAAATTGTATTTAACTAGCTAAATTGTATTTAACTAGATAAATTAGAAAAATATAATTTGAACTATTGTTAATAAAAGATATATAATTTATTAATAGAATGTTATGGATGTGATTAATATGGATAAAGATAAAGAGATAAGTGGATTAAATAATTTAGAGTTTAAAATAATAGTGCAAGGAATATTAGTAGGAATAATTGTTGGAATTGTAATAATGATTTATAAAACAATAATAGGATTTGGAGTAAATGGATTTAACAAGTTATATTTATATACAAGAGAAAATCCAAAGCTTATAATTCCTTTATTTTTAGTTCTTATATTTTTAGGCTTTATAGTTGGAATTATAGTTAAAAAGAATCCTATGATAGGTGGAAGTGGTATTCCGCAGGTTGAAGGAGAGTTAAGTGGAAAAATAACTGTAGACTGGCTAAGAGTATTTAGAGATAAGTTTATTGGTGGAATAATATGTATGGCGTCTGGTCTTTCAATAGGTAAAGAGGGACCTTCAGTACAAATTGGAGCATCAATAGGAGAAGGATTTGCAAAAATATTTAAAAGAAGTGACTTTGAAAAGAGATTATTAATAACGGGGGGAGCAAGTTCAGGTCTTGCTGTAATATTTAATGCACCCCTATCAGGAGCTATATTTGCTCTTGAAGAAGTACATAGAAGTTTTTCTTTACCAGTTATGTTAGCTGCACTTTCAGCTTCTCTTACAGGAGTTTTTATAGATAATCTTATTTTGGGAAATGATTTTTGTATAAAAATACCGCCTATAAATTCATTGCCAATACAATATTATTGGACATTATTAATACTAGGAGCAATATTAGGGGGAACAGGATGGATTTTTAATAAAGGACTTTTAAAAACACAAGATTTTTATGTGAAGACTTTGAAAAAAATTCCTGTTGAATTTAAAACAATCATTCCTTTTGTTATGACTGGAATTTTAGCTTTAACAATTCCACAAGTAATTGATGGAGGAGATTCTTTAATTGAAAGTGTGATAGGAAATAATATTGCAATAAAGCTTTTAATAGTAATTTTAGTGATAAAATTTATATTTACGTTCTTTAGTTACTCATCAGGAGTTCCAGGAGGAATTTTCTTTCCTTTATTAGCTATAGGTGCTTTAGTAGGAGCTATATTTGGATTGTTTTTAAACAAGTATTTAGGAATAAGCGATTCTTTAATAGTTAACTTTATAGTACTAGCTATGGCGGCACAATTTGCATCTATAGTTAAGGCTCCTATTACTGGATTAATGCTTATAACAGAGATGACAGGTACTTTTAAACATTTATTACCAGTAGCTATAACAGTTACTGTGGCATATTTAGTTTCTGATATGCTTAATAATAAGCCTATTTATGAAAGTTTATTAGAGAAATTATTAGAAAGAATGAATATTAAGTTTAATGCTGGTACAAAGAAAAAAGAGATTTTTGATTTTGAAGTAAAGATTGGTTCTGAATTAGATGGGAAACTTATAAAAGATGTGAAATGGCCTGAGGGTAGTTTAATAATAACTATTTTTAGGGGATCAGATGAAATAATACCAAATGGAGAAGTTAAAATTCAGTCTGGGGATGTTTTAGAAATAATATTTAGTAAAGAAAAACAATCTCAGTATTATGATGAAATATCTAAAAAAACACATTGTCAAATGTGATTATTAGTAGATTTTTTTCTGTAATATTATATACATAATGATATAAAAAGAGAGTTATATAGAAATTTAAAGCTAATAAGTTTAGTTTCTATATAACTCTCTATTAGTTTTCTTGATTATTATTGTTTTCAGAAGAAGCATTTTTATCTGTAGATGGAGAGTTAGATGATTCTCCATCTACACCAACTTCATTATCTTCAGTTGGTTGCTGTGTTGGAGATTCGTGTGGAGTATTTGGCTTTTCTGAAATATTAGGTTTTTTAGTAGAATTATTATCAGTAGAACTATTTTCAATAGTTGGCTTACGAGAAGAGTTATGATTATTTCCTTGACTAGAATGTTTTTCTATTTTATTGTTGTTATTAGAATTATTGTTACTACTATTACTTGAATTGTTTTTAGGTTTTTCAAAATTTCCAGTAGTATTTATACTAGGTATATATTCATAATCAGGATGAGTAGTATCATCTTTAATATCATAGTCATTAAAATATTGTTCTATTATAGAGTTGAAGTTGCTAGTATCAGGCTCATAATTTTTATTATCGTTAAATATGAACTCTTGAAGAGCTTTTGATGTTTCAACTTTATCTATAACGAATACCCAACCTTTATCATTAAGAATTCCACCTTTTGAAATACTGTCTATAGGAACTCTAAATTGGTCTATTTCAAAATTGCAATTTTTACCTACATTTAAAGTTGTAAATCCATAATCCATAGCATTTCCTAAGGAAATATTAGTTTTAACATATGGGAATAGTTCATTAAGTAGAGAAACAAGTTTAACTGTTGACATATCTTTAATTTTTTCTAAAGCAACTTGAAGAATAGCTCTCTGTCTTTCAGTTCTTTCATATTCACCGTTACCAATTTTTCTAATTCTAGCATAAGATAATGCTTGATAACCATTAAGATTATAAGTGCCAGGTTGAGGAAGTAAATCTTTTTCAGAACCTCCACCATCTATAATATATTTATTAAGTTCATCAAGTTCATAATCTTTAATTGTTACTTCAATTCCGTTTATAGCATCTATGACATTAACAAAAGCACTAAAATCTACGATTATATAGTTATTTAATTTTATACCAAAATTATTTTGGATAGTTTCAATTGTTTTAGTAGGACCGCCATAAGCAAATGCATGGTTTAGTTTTTCTTCACCATGACCATCTATTTTTACTAGCATATCTCTCATCAAAGAAGTTACTTTTAATTTTTTATTGATATTATCTATTGTTAAGATCATTATGGAATCTGATCTAGATACATCTTCACCAGGTCTAGCATCACTGCTAAGTAAAAGAATATTTGTTACCCCAGAAATCTCTTTAAACTTAATATTTTCATCTACAGTATTAACTTTTGCAGGATCCGTATTTCCTTCATAGGATTGATTATAAAATCTAAAAACAAAAAAAACTACTATAGATGCAATTAATATAAGGATAATTAATAGGGAAAATATAGTTATTTTTTGTTTTTTACTAAAATTAAAGTGTTTATTTTTATCCATAAGTACTCCTTTTTATAATTTATTTAAACGTTTTAATTAGTATCTAAAACTTAATTATTTAATAATAACATAATAGTTACGTCTTAACATCATATTTAAATGATTATTAACAATTAGTTGAATAATAAAAAGATATAAAAATAAGTGGGATACTTTTATATATCCCACTTATTTTATTCACTTAAATTTTGTTTTTTATTTTCTAATCTGTATTCAATGAATTTCTCAGTATATATTTTTATTAATGCTATTATAGGAACACTTAAGAACATTCCTAAAACACCAAATATTCCGCCACCAACTGTGACAGCAAATATTATGAATAATGGAGAAACACCTACTTGATCTCCTAATATTTTTGGACCTAAGTACCAACCATCAAATTGTTGGAGTATAAATATGAATAAAAGAACCCATATTGCCATAGATGGTTGAACAATAAGTGTTAATAAAAATGCAGGAATCATTCCTATAAATGGACCGAAATATGGAATCATATTTGTTAATCCAACTATGAAAGAAATAAGTACTGCATATTGAGTACCCATTAATAATAAACCTATATAACAAAGTACACCTATTATAAGTGAATCTATAATTTTACCTATTATAAATCTACTAAAAATATTGTGAGCTTCTGCCATGAAACTAATAAAAAGTTCTGAAGATTTTTTAGATGGCATAACTGCAACTATAATTTTTTTACATCCTTTAATTAAAGTTTCCTTATCCATTAACATGTAGATTGAAATAATAAATCCAAATACAAATTTAACAAAGGATGAAGTTATTTTTATAGTTTGAGTTAACAAGCTACCTACTATATTAGATAGCAAGGTTGATGTCTTAGAAATAAATTCTCCAGCAGAAGTATTTAAGTGATTTAAATCTAAAGGAATATTCATATTCGCTAAGGTGCTGTTAATCCACTTTTCAGCAGAAGATGCATATTCACTAAGATTGCTAAATAATTCTGACAAACTATCAAATATTGTAGGAACAATAATAGCAATTAATATGTAAACACATATTATAACTAAAATATAGCTTATCATTAATGAAAAAGCTCTCTTAAGCTTAAACCTTTTTTCTATGAGCATCATGAGAGGATTTATTAAATAAGCTATACCAAAAGCCCAAAAAAATGGTGTTAAAACGGATAAAAATGGTCTAATACCTTCACCTAAAATACTCCTAATATTAAAAATTAACATGATTGAAAGTGTTGATATTAATATTAGTGGGAGCCAATTAAAGTGAAAATTATGTTTTTTAAACAATTATATTTTCCCCCTAAATTATATAAATTTTATAGCGATTTTTGCTAATAATAATAGCAGGATTATTAATCTTCTATAAGAGCATTAATTATTTTGTTATATATATAGGAAGAATTATTTTCCCATTTGTTGCAAATAGATTTTGCTTCAGTTTTGGAAGGAACGCTTACATTTAAATCAATTAGAATAGTATTATTTTCTATTGCTTTAAGATTTACTATGAAGGAACTGTCTTCTCCAACAGTATAATCAGCAGATATACTTAATTCTTTTTTTATTTTTTCAACGTGCTTGCGTACATATTCATCTATAAGCTTTAATTTGTTTGGAGATATTCTATCTTTGAAGAAGAATAGTACTTTATCTCCTTTTTCCGTAAGTACTATGATTTCTTTATTATCATCTTGTTTCTTATATTCTAAGAACTCAGAAGAAATTAATTCAGATACATATTGCTGTAACATAAAATAATTTATAAAACTATTTTCTAAAACTATATCTGTTAATTGTGTATTAGATATAGGATATTTTATGGATTTTATTATATATAAAAGAAGTAATTTATTCTCAGCTAATTCTAATGTGCTATCATACATTTATGTTTTCCTCCATAACTGTTTTGAAATAATAATCCTATTATACCATATATGTTTTAAGATAATAAAGTTATTTGATTAATATTAAATATCAAGGAGTGAATACTTTGAAAAATAATAATTTTTTTGTTTTTAAAAATTTTATTACTACTATTACTTTAATTGTGATAATTGCCATATTTACATTGCCTAGTAATGTTTTTGCAAAAGTTAATAAGCCGATTCATTGTGTGGATAGAGAGGATAAAAAAATTTCTCTTACTTTTGATGTAAATTGGGCAGAAAATGATTATTTATATGAAATTTTAGATTTATTGGATGAAAATAATATAAAAGCTACATTTTTTGTAATGGGTAAATGGGTAATATATCCTGAAGGTAATAAGGAAAAGTTAGTAGAAATTTATAAAAGAGGACATGAAATAGGAAATCATAGTTATGTACATCCTGATTTTAAGAATATAGGAAAAGATAGAATCATTGAAGAGGTTAAAAAAACAGAAGAAATAATAGAAAAGGAAGTTGGAGTAAAGACAAATTTATTTAGATTTCCTAGTGGTTCATATAATCAAGAAAGTTTAAGCATTGTTGAAGGGTTACAATACAAGAGTATCCAATGGGATGTTGATAGTGTTGATTGGAAGGGAGAGAGTAAAGAGAAGGAGTATAAAAAGGTAATTAATAATGTAAAAGGTGGGTCAATACTTTTATATCATAATAATGGTAAATATACTGTGGAGAATCTCAAGGAAATAATTCCAAAACTAAAATCACAAGGATATGAATTTGTTAAAATAAGTGACATAATATATGAAAATAATTATGAAATAGATGACAATGGAAAACAATTGTTAATTAAAACGAAACAAAATAATGGTTGAAATCGTTGAACAAAATGTATTATAATGGAAATAGTTATTAAATATACAGATAAATATAAAAAACATATTAAACTTATATGATTAAACACTAATGGGGAGAGGGGTTTAGGTTAAAATGGATAATTTAATGTTAAACAACAAAATTTATTTAGAAGGAACTGTAGTTTCAGAATTAGAGTTCAGTCACGAAATGTATGGAGAGGGTTTCTATACATTTAACTTAGAGGTTATGAGATTAAGTGATTCAAAGGACTTATTAAATATTACTGTATCAGAGAGATTAATAACAACTATGGATTTAAAAATTGGAACTGAAATATTAGTTGAAGGGCAATTAAGAAGTTATAACAAATTCATAGATGGAAATAATAAGCTTATTTTAACAGTTTTTGCAAGGAATATAGAATACTGTGAAGAAAGAAGTAAAAATCCTAATGAAATTTTCTTAGATGGATTTATTTGTAAGGAGCCAGTTTATAGAACAACTCCATTTGGAAGAGAAATTGCTGATTTATTATTGGCTGTAAATAGATCTTATAATAAATCAGATTATATACCAACTATAGCATGGGGAAGAAACTCAAGATTCTGTAAAACATTAGAAGTGGGGGATAATATAAGAATTTGGGGAAGACTTCAAAGTAGAGAATATCAAAAGAAAATATCTGAAACTGAAGTTGTTAGGAAAATAGCATATGAAGTTTCAATTTCTAAAATGGAAAAGGTAGCTGGTGAATCAGAACAAAGTGAATCAGGTGAAGAAATTTCTTAATAAAAAAATGCCATGAGAATAAATCCTCATGGCTATTTTTATTATTTTCTTAAATCATCTAGTATTTCTGTTTTATCTTTAGTTTTTTCATCAACAGATTTAATTATTTTAGCAGGAGTTCCAGCTACAACTACGCCAGCAGGTACATCTTCAACTACAACTGATCCAGCAGCAACAACAGCACCTTTTCCTATTTTAACACCTTCAAGAATAACGGCGTTAGCTCCTATTAAAACATCGTCTTCTATTATACATGGAGTTTTGCTAGGTGGTTCTAAAACACCAGCAACAACAGCTCCAGCACCTAAGTGAACTCTTTTTCCAAGTTTTCCTCTAGCACCAATAACAGCGTTCATGTCTACCATTGTACTTTCGCCTATTTCAGCTCCTATGTTTATGACAGCACCCATCATTATAACAGCGTTATCTCCAATTGATACTCTGTCTCTTATTATTGCGCCAGGTTCGATTCTAGCGTTTATGTTTAAAAGGTCTAACATTGGAATAGCTGAATTTCTTCTATCATTTTCAAGTCTAAAGCTTACTATTTTATCTTTATTTTCTGTTAAGAAATTAGCAACTTCATCACTTTCTCCAAATAATACATAGAAATCATTATTTCCATAACATTCTATTGAACCTAATTCTACACCTTCTAAGTTACCTTTAAGATAAACTTTAACAGGAGTTGATTTTTTTACTTCCTTTATGAATCTAGCAATTTCATATGGATCTGTAAAGTTATAACTCATATTAAATTACATCCTTTCTATTTATAATGCATTTTGTTTATATATTTATTAAAATATAATATACAATATAAATTATTATAAACAAAAATGATTATCAATAAAAGAGAAAAACGTAAAATTTATATTATTTAATAAATAGATAATATATTATAAAATATAATTCAAAGGAGTGATAAAATATGACAAGACTTAAAGAAGGATATGTTCAAGTATATACTGGAAATGGAAAAGGGAAAACTACAGCAGCAATGGGATTAGCTTTTAGAGCTGCAGGTGATGGTATGGAAGTAAAGGTGGTTCAATTTCTTAAATCATGGAAAACAGGTGAGTTAGAATCTGCTAAGAAATTTGATAATTTAGAGATATTAAGATTTGAAAAGGTAAAAGGTTTTACTTGGGAATTAAATGAGGAGCAATTAGCTCAGTTAAAATCAGAGGTTAGAGTAGGATTTGATTTTGTAAAAGAACTAGTTAAAAATAGAGGATGTGATATATTAATTTTAGATGAGATAATGGCTTCAATTTCTGGAGGTTTTATAGGAGAAGATGAAGTTTTAGAGTTAATTGAAAATAAGCCTAAAGATATGGAATTAATACTTACAGGTAGAAATGTACCAGAAAAAATAATGGAAAAAGCTGATCTAATAACAGAGATGAGAGAAATTAAGCATTATTATAAAAAAGGAGTTCCAGCTAGAGAGGGGATAGAATTTTAATGAATAAAAATGTTATTGGGGTAGAAATATCAGGAATAAGAAAATTCTATAATGAGGTTGTAAAATTCCCAAAAGCGATATCATTAACTTTAGGACAACCAGATTTTCCTGTTCCAGAAAAAGTTAAAGGAGCTATGATAAGGGCTATTGAAGAGGGAAAAACAACATACACAGCTAATGCAGGTATAGTTGAACTGAGAGAAGAAATATCAAGTTTATTAAAGAATACTTTTGATATTGATTTTAGTAAGGATGAAATAATTATAACTGTAGGTGGAAGTGAAGGGTTATATGCAGCTATGACAGCTGCTTTAAATCCAGGAGAGAAGGTTTTGGTTCCGTCAATTGCATATCCAGCTTATGAAAGTATAAGCAAAATAATAGGATGTGAAGTTATAAATTACGATTTGAATGAAGATTTTTCAGTTAATATAGAGAGTTTAAAAGAAGGGATAAAACAAGGTGGAAAACTTTTAGTACTTTCTTATCCATGTAATCCTACAGGAGCATTACTTAGTAAAAAAAGTAGAGATGAGTTAGTAGAAATTATAAAAGAGAATGATATATTAGTATTAACTGATGAAATTTATTCATCACTTTGTTTTGAAGAAGAGTATTACTCTGTAGCTCAATGTAGAGAGATAAAAGAAAAATTAATATATGTAAGTGGATTCTCTAAGATGTTTTCAATGACAGGCCTTAGAATTGGCTATGTAGCATGTACTAAGGAAATATATGATCAAATTATAAAAGTTCATCAATATAATTCTTCATGTGCAACATCTATTTCTCAATGGGGAGCCTTAGAAGGATTAAAATCTTGTATGAATGATGTTGAAAATATGAATGAATCTTTTAAAGAAAGAATGAATTTTACCTATAAAAGATTAATAGATATAGGATTGGAAGTAGAAAAACCTAAAGGAGCTTTTTATATTTACCCTAATATAAGCAAATTTGGATTAACATCAGAAGAATTTTGCCATAGATTACTTGAGGAAGGTGGAGTTGCCTGTGTACCAGGAGATGCCTTTGGAAAGGGTGGCGAAGGATACATTAGAATATCTTATTGTTATAGTAAAGATGAACTTGAAAGAGCTTTAGATAAATTAGAGGCTTTTGTAAAAAGTCTAAAAAAGTAAGATATGTTTTAGATAAAATATGATTTAAAACAGTAAAAAATAAATTATATAAAATTACATTAAAAATAAAACTTATAAATAGTATTAAGAGAAGTTAAATAATTCTGAAAATATATTTATAAGTTTTATTATTTTACTTTGTTTAAAGTTAACTTTGATTTCTTAGATATATTTAAATCTACACATATAAATTAATGATATTTTAAAACAAAGTATGTTTCAATGTTTTATGAAATTTTTATTAGAAGTTTAGTTGTAAAACATCATCCATTGAGTATTTTCCAGCTTTAGTTTTATCAGCCATATATTCGCATGCTTTTAAAGCACCTATAGCAAAAACATCTCTTGAAATAGCTTTGTGATTTATTTCTATAACTTCACCATCACCAGCAAAAATAATTTCATGATCTCCTATTATTCCGCCGCCTCTTACTGTATTTACACAGATTTCATTTTTTTCTCTTTTAGCAATTCCTTCTCTTCCATAAAGTAATTTTGTTTCTTCATTAAGAGAGTCTTGAATAGTATGAGCTAATAAAAGGGCAGTTCCACTTGGAGCATCAACCTTTTGATTATGATGTCTTTCTACAAGTTCTATATCAAAGTTTTCATAAAGAACTGGAGCTACTTTTTTTAATAAATTATTTACTAAATTAATACCTATGCTCATGTTAGCAGATCTAAAAATAGGAATTTCTTTTGAAGATTCTTCTATAAATTTTAAATCTTCAGGAGTGTATCCTGTTGAACATAGTATAAGTGGTTTCTTAGTCTTCTTTGAAAATTCTACTAAGCTTTTTAAAGCATCAGCTCTTGAAAAATCTAATAGTACATCATATTCAACATTACAATCTTCTGGTTTTGCAAAGATTGGGTAAGATCTTTGAACTTTAGTGTTATTATCTATACCAGCAACTATTTCAACATTAGGAAATTTTGTTTCAGCTAAGTTTGAAATTACGCTACCCATTTTTCCTGAACAACCATTTAATATAACTTTAACCATAATTGGTACCTCCGATATTAGTTTTAAATAAGCATAACCATATAAAGGCGATTATGCTTATCATATAATATATTATTTTATCAAACCATTAACTTTTAAGTTTTCTTTTAGTATCTCTAAATTAGAATCTTCCATTTCACACAAAGGTAATCTTAATGGTCCACAGTTAAAATTCATTAAATTCATAGCTGTTTTAACTGGGATTGGATTTGTTTCTATAAATAAAGAATTTGCTAATGAAAGATATTGAAGTTGAAGATTGCGTGATTCAATAACTTCTCCTAAGAAATATTTTTCACATATATTGTGAGTTTCTTCAGGAAGAATATTTGCTAAAACTGAAACCACACCAGCTCCACCTAAAGATAAAATTGGAACTATTTGATCATCATTTCCTGAATAAATAGCAATTCTATCACCACATAATTCAGCCATTTTAGCTACTTGTGAAAGATCTCCACTAGCTTCTTTTATAGCAATTACATTATTTAAATCTGAAAGTTTATCAAGCATTAATGGAGTTATATTCATTCCAGTTCTTGATGGAACATTATAAAGCATAATAGGAATACTTATTGCATCATTTATAGCACTAAAATGAGCATATAATCCTTTTTGAGAAGTTTTATTATAATATGGAGTTATTATTAATACCATATCAGCGCCAACTTTTTCAGCATATTGGCTTAATTCTATTGAAGCCTTAGTATTATTTGTTCCAGTTCCAGCTATTACAGGAACTCTTTTATTTACAACTTCTACAGAGAATTTTATAACTTCTTTCTTTTCTTCTAAAGTCATAGTAGAACCTTCACCAGTAGTCCCACAAACTAAAATAGCATCAGTATGATTTTTAATGTGCCATTCTAATAATTTTCTTAGCTCTTCATAATTAACACCATCTTCAGTAAAAGGTGTTATTAAAGCTACACAAGATCCTTTAAACATAGGTATTACCTCCAAAATAAATTATTTTTCATCTATAAGTATTTCAGCAATTTGAATTGCATTAAGAGCTGCCCCTTTTCTTATATTATCAGCCACAACCCAAAGGTTAAGACCATTATCTAAGCTAAAATCACGTCTTATTCTTCCAACGAATACTTCATCTCTTCCACTAAGTTCAAGTGGAGTAGGATATTTTAAGTTTTCTAAATCATCATGAACTATTATTCCATTTGAATTATTAAATAAATCTATAACATTCTCAAGTTCAAATTCAGAATTAAGTTCTACATTGATACTTTCACTATGGGCATTTAAAACTGGCACTCTAACTGTAGTGGCAGTTATTCTTAAGGTATCATCATGAAGTATTTTTTTTGTTTCTTCAATCATTTTAATTTCCTCTTTTGTATATCCATTATCTAAGAATACATCTATATGAGGAATTACGTTACCTAATATAGGATATGGGAATTTTTTTGTAGTTCCTTCTTGTAAATCTAATATACCTTGAATTCCAGCTCCTGAAACTGCTTGGTAAGTTGAGTAAACTATTCTTTTTATACCGTATTTATCATATAGTGGTTTTAAAGCTACTATAGCTTGAATTGTAGAACAGTTTGGATTAGCAATAATACCTTTATGCCATTTTACATCCTCTGGATTTACTTCAGGTATTACTAAAGGAACTTCTTTATCCATTCTCCAAGCACTACTATTATCTATAACTACTGCTCCATGTTTTGCGAAAATAGGAGCAAATTCTAAGCTTACACTTCCTCCTGCTGAGAATAATGCAAAATCTATTTTCTTGTTTTTAATATTAGATTCGCATAATTCTTCAACTAATACATCTTTACCTTTAAATTTTAAAGTTTTTCCCGCTGATTTTTTTGATGCAAATAAATATAATTCTTTAACTGGGAAATTTCTTTCTTCTAGGATTTCAAGGAATTTTCTTCCGACATTTCCTGTTGCCCCAACTATTGCTACATTGTACACAATATCCCTCCTAAATATAATCTTAATATATTCTATTTATATATATTAAATATAGTTCAATGACAAACACTTTATCAAGTATATTTTAAGATTAATTTGAAGGATTTGAGTAAGTTAACTTTCAAATTTGATAAAATATGAATATTTAAGCTTATAGTGGGAATAATAGTTTTAAAATAAACTTAAGGTAGGGGAAGAATATGAGCAAGACACCATTAAAAAAAATTATAAAAGGAAAAATAAAAACTAACAAGGAATTAACACCAGCAGAAAAATTAAGAGAAAAAATGAAATATGAAATAGCTGAAGAATTAGGATTAAGTAATAAGGTTGATAAATTTGGATGGGGAGGATTAACTGCTGAAGAAACAGGAAGAATTGGTGGGTTAATGACTAAGAGAAAAAAAGAACTTAAATTACCTAGCAATGATGAAATACTAGGTAGGAAAAAAACTCACGTTGACGAAAAATAAAAAAAGTATATAATTTTTAGGTAGAATAATATATGGGGGATTTTAATTATTATGAAGAGTTATAAGATGATGGCAAAAGTGTATGATGAACTTATATATGAAGATGTAAACTATGAGAACATAGCACAATATGTCTTATCTAAATGTGATAAGTATAATATTAATAAAGAAATGTATTTAGATTTAGCCTGTGGCACAGGAAATGTTGGTGTTTATGTAGGAAAATCCTTCAAAGAAAATTATTTTGTTGATCTTTCACAGGATATGCTTATAGAAGCAGATAAAAAGCTTAGAGAAAATAGAGTTAGAGGTAAGATAGTGTGTCAAGACATGTGTGAGTTAGAGTTAAATAGAAAGTTTGATTTAATAACATGTGTTTTAGATTCAACAAATTATATTTTAGATGATGAAAGTGTAGAAAAATATTTAAAAGGGGTATATAATCATTTAAAAGAGGATGGTTTATTTGTATTTGATATAAATTCATACTATAAAATATCAGAAGTGTTAGGCAACAATGTTTACACGTATGATAGTGAAGAATTATTTTATGCTTGGGAAAATATTTTTGAAGATGAAATAGTTGAAATGAATTTAAATTTCTTTGTGAAAGATGGAGAAAAGTATGAAAGATTTACAGAGGTTCATGAAGAAAGAGCTTATAAGGAAAGTGAAATAGAAAATATTCTTAAAGTAATAGGCTTTAAAATAGAAGAAAAGCATAATGGTTACACAGAAGATGAATTGACACGAAATACTGAGAGAATAGTTTATATAGTAAAAAAATAACGGAGGGATTAAATTATGAGTGATAAATTAATAAGAGCTATAGCTAAAGATGGTATGATAAGAATATTTGCAGCAGAAACTACAGAATTAGTTAATGAGGCTTCAAAAATACATGATTGTACACCTACAGCAGCTGCTGCTTTAGGAAGAATGTTAACAGCAGGAACTATGATGGGAGCAATGTTAAAATCAGATAAAGAGGTTGTAACTTTACAAATCAATGGTGGAGGAATGGCTAAAGGAGTTACTGTAACTGCTTATTCAGATTGTAGTGTTAAAGGATACATAGGAAATCCACATGTTGATTTACCTTTAAACACAGAGAATGGTAAATTAAATGTTGGAGAAGCTATTGGTAAAAATGGTGGATTAACAGTAATTAAAGATTTAGGATTAAAGGATCCATATGTAGGACAAGTTCCTATATATAGTGGAGAAATAGCTGAGGATTTAGCATATTATTTTACAGCTTCAGAGCAAATACCTTCAGCGGTTGCCTTAGGAGTATTAGTAGATAGAGATCATTCAATAAAAAAAGCTGGTGGATTTATAATTCAATTATTACCAGGTGCTGATGAACTTTTAGGTGATCTATTAACATATAGATTAGATGAGATTCCTTCATTAACTACAATGTTATCAGAAGGAAAAACAATAGAAGAAGTTATAGAATTCATTTTTGATGGAATGGATTTGAAAATATTAGAAGAAGAAACTCCAAAATATAAATGTGATTGTTCAAGAGAAAAAGTAGAGAGAGCATTATTAAGTATAGGATATAAAGATTTAAAAGAATTATATGATGAAGGTAAGGAAGAGGAATTAAAATGTCACTTCTGTAATAAATCATATAAGTTTACAAAAGAAGATATAGGAAAATTATTAGAAGAAAAAGAAAAATCTATTGCTGATGAAGTTTCAGAAGAAATGAAAAAAGCAGAAGAGAAAGAAATAGAAGAAAAAAATAAAAAATAAGTTGACAAATTAATTTTAAGTTAATATAATAATAAATGTCTTGAAAAACTCAAGGCGTTTGGCTCGATAGCTCAGTCGGTAGAGCAGAGGACTGAAAATCCTCGTGTCGCTGGTTCGATTCCTGCTCGAGCCACCATTATTGCGGGAGTGACTCAATGGTAGAGTGTCACCTTGCCAAGGTGAAAGTTGCGAGTTCGAGTCTCGTCTTCCGCTCCAAATGCGGGTGTAGTTCAATGGTAGAACACCAGCCTTCCAAGCTGGATACCCGGGTTCGATTCCCGGTACCCGCTCCATATATGGCGCTATAGCCAAGTGGTAAGGCAGAGGTCTGCAAAACCTTTATTCCCCGGTTCAAATCCGGGTGGCGCCTCCATAAAAACATCTATAAGAAACCTTATAGATGTTTTTTTGTTGTTTTAAAATAGTATTAATTTATTGCATATAACTATGCATAAACAATAATTAGCAACTTCTTTTTGGAATTTGATAAACTTTTCAATAATAAAAATACATCCTACAAATAAGATTATAAATTTGCAGTAAATGTTTACTAATAATTTAATAAAGTATCAATAAAATTTCTTTAAAAGCATATAATATATTAAATTATAACTTACAGTATAATATGTTTTATTTTATAAGAAAAGTAAATTAATATTTTGATAATTTAATATTATTATAAATAATTATTCTAATATTAAAATGACTAACTTGTAAATATGTTGGAAATTAGGATACATAATGTATTAATTATATTTTAAATAGATATAATATAAAAATAAACTTATTAGGAGGAGTAATGATGTTTTTAGCTATTATAATTGTTTTATCTTTATGTTTAACTTATTTAATTCTAAGGAATAATCAAGAAAACAATAAAAATAAATCAAACATAAATAGTGGATGGAAGATAACTCCATATTTAAGTTTAAGAATAAGTTCCTTTGAAAGTAGAATTGATTTAGAAAAGATGAGGTTAAAGGAATTAATAAAAAATACTATAAAGTTAATGGATAAAAAAGTTGATTTTATAAATTGTAATGGTGAAGGGTTTTATATAAAAAGTAAAGATGAATTAATATATATAGAATTTTTATTAGAAGATAAAAAGATAGTAAAAAATAAAGAAAGTGTTTTCTTAAAAAATAATGAGATAATAAATTTAGAGCTATATAATATAATAAGAAAGACTATTGGGAAATATGTATGGTTTTGGGAAGAAGAATTTGTAAATCCAATAGAAAGTAAATTTAATATAAAATTTTCAAGTGGAAATATAATTATGAAAATTAGTAAAGAAAATAAAATGATTTTTAATAATGGTGAGGAAAATAATATTTTAAAAAATGAATCTTAAGACTAAAGAAAAATTAATCATATTTTTAGGATAGACATAATGAGAACTTTATATTTATTCTTTTTATGTGTAAAATTAAATTAGCATAGTTAAAAATATAGTTATATTTTAATTTGCATTAATTTAAAGCCTAATTATAAATGAAAATGTGAGAGGAGCATTAAGATGAAAATAAAAGATATAAAAAAATTAACTGATTGTAAGTTTTTAAACTTATATAAATTAGATATTGAGAATAAGGTTGGAAATTCTAAGGAATATTTTATAGCAAGTAGAAGAACAGAAAAAGATTTAAGCTGCGTTATTAATAATCATGATAAGGCAGATGGAGTTATGATAATTCCAATAACAGAAAATGATGAGTTTGTTTTGATAAAGCAATTTAGACCTGCTATAAATGATTATATATATGAATTCCCAGCTGGACTTATAGACAATGGAGAAGATGCAATAAAGGCTGCTACAAGAGAGCTTTTTGAAGAAACTGGACTTTTAGCTAGTGAAAGCGAATGCTTAATAAAGCCTAGTTATACTTCAGTAGGGATGTCTGATGAGTCTATAGCTGTGGTTAAAATGAAGGTTTATGGAAATATTTCAACAGAGAATTTAGAAGAAAACGAAGAAATAGAAGTTATTAAAGTGCCTAGAAAAGAGGCTAAAAACTTTGTTAAAGAAAATAATGTATCAATAAAAACTGCATTAGTTTTAAATTTTATGTAGATTCTAAGTAAATTAAAGGAGCTTTATGAAACTCTAAGATAAAATTTATAAATGTATTAAGATTTTCTCTTAACACTATTTATAAGTTCTATTAATGAGTTGTTTTCATAAGGCTCCTTTTAAAATTATACTAAAATTTCTTTTTGTTCTTTAGCTAAATTATCAACTACACCATATGGAATTTCTCCTCTGTGAAGTTTTAAGGCATTTAATGCAGCACCTTTAATTGGTGGAAGTATAGGTGCTGTTAGATTAAATGCGGTATAGTTATCTTGAAGATAATTTCTTAATGGTTCTAAGATAAATTCTTTTGAGTTGAATACACTACCAGAGTAAGAGATGTTTAATACTCCTGTAAACTCAAGTTGACTAGTTATTCCATTTACCATTAGAAGACATTCTTTAGCAGCTTGTCTATAAATATCTAAGGCATATTTATCACCTTTAAGAGCAGCTTTATAAACTAACATTGCAAGTTTAGCAACTTTAGTTCTATCTTGTTTATATTCGTCCTTTATAAGGAATATTAAATCAAAATCATTTTCTAGTTTTAATTCATTTTTAAATATATCATAGAGAACAGTTCTTTCTAATCTATGATCAGATTGTTTTCCAAAGATTTCAATCCCTTTTTTAGCAATCCAATATGCAGATCCTTCATCACCACATATATATCCCCATCCGCTAGTTCTTACTGTTTCTAAATCAGTAGTTATACCAGATGCAATGGCTCCTGTTCCTAGAATTAAACATATTCCAGGTTTACCAGCTAATGAACCAGCTAAGGCAACTTCTATATCGTTTCCACAAGAAAATTTATTTTCTCCTAAGATTTCAGCTACTATATAATTCATTTTTAATTTTTCGTTTTCATTTTCACCATAAGCAGGCAAACCTAAAAATGAGTAACTAAGATCATTTCTGTATATATTAATTTCGCTACAAATTTTATCAATACCCTCTTGAATACCTTTTCTGAAACCATCAAAACCTACTTGATGGATATGACATGTACCACTAGTATGAGTTGATAAAACCTCTCCTAAATGGTTTATAAGCATAAATGATGTTTTGGTTCCACCTGCATCAATACCTAAATAAAACATACTTTTCCCCCTTTTAATACATAGTTGTAATTACCACTTAAATTTATTTTACTATAGTATTAATTGTATAATCAATGGGCATGGAAAAGTATGAATTGAATTAAACAATAATTCAGAAAATATTAAATTTATCCAATTGTTATTTGAAAAAAGATATATTGAATTTGTAGCAATAAATGTGATAAATATAAAAAAATAATATTTATATGCTATTTTATCAACATTTATTACTATTTTGAGTAAAATATAGTGATTGTTAAATAGTTAATATACTACCTCTATCTATTAATTTACCATTAGAAAGATAAATTGGTTCAACATCATATTTTAATAAAAAATTTTTAATCTCATTTCCATAAGAATGATTTTCTAAGTTACCAAAGAAGGCCATTTTATTTTTTGAAATTAATCCGCAAGTTCCACCTATAAAACCATAATTCAAACCAGGAAGAGAAATATCACCACTAGGAATTAATAAGATATCAAAACCATAAGGTTTTAAGGCTTTACAAATTCCTTTATCAGAAGTTATTAAAGCTTTTTCAGAGACTATAGCAATAGAACATTTAGAATATCCTTGCTTTATATTTATTAAATTTTTTTCTTTTACTAATTCAATTAGTTTAAGGTCAGTAAATTTTAGATTGTGTATAAAATCATTTTTTAAGTTTACAGCATTTAAAATTACATTTCCGGGATATTTATCTTCTAAGTTGTAAGAGCTTTTTATAATATTTAATTCTTTGGGAATAGAGTTAAACAATTCTTTAGAAGAATCTTTAGCTAACAAGAGAGTGTTTTCATTAAGTACATTTATTTGTATATCTGGATGACCATTTATAGCATCATATAATTTAGGGTGTTTTGGTACCTTAATTATATTAATATTTAAATCTTTTAGTTTTTTTTCTTCTAATTCTGAAATTCTATAATCAACAAAACAAGTTCTCATAATAATCTCCTTATTCAAAAGTTTTATATTTTAATTTTACTAAAAAAATAAATAAATTGTCGATTAATGAATTTATATTTTTGAATATTAGATATGAATTAATACATACTAAAAGTAGAGAAAGGAGTGAGAAAAATGCTTCTAATGACATTATGTTGTGAGGACGAAAAAAAATTAATAGAGGACATACAGAGTATAAAAAGTGTTTTAAAAAGTAAAGGAATTGTAATTGGTGTGTCAGAAAGTATCTCATGTGGAACTCACTTCGTTAAAATATACTATGAAAATAGTAACTTTGATGAAAAGGTAAGAGAGACCATAATGTTATATATAAGTAATGTTATCTATAATGTTATAATAGAACACTATAGAGAAAAGGAAATGCTTCATTATATGAATGAAAATTATTTCTTTTTAAAACATGATGAAATATTGGAAATAGATTTAATCATAAATAAAATATTAAAAGGCGAGAAAAAGATTTGTTCTGATAAAGATTTTTATTGTTTAAATAAAGTTAATGATATTATAGAGAATATAAAAGAATTTATATTAGAAAATGATTATATAAACATAGAGGGTTTTATAACATTTAGAATGAAATCTTTATTAAAGTATATAGAATGTATTATAGATAAAGTAGTAGAAGATTATATGATTGAAAAAGAATATAATGAATTTATAAAACTATTAAAGTATTTTGTTGGTATACAAGATTGTAAATTGGAAGAAGTAAATATAATAGTTCAGAGAAATGGATTATATGAGGTTAAAGATTCCAAAGGACTTGATATCTTTAAGGAATTTTTAAATGAAATTACAGATATGGCTGAAGAAGGAATAATAAATACAGAAGATATTATTATTAGTGGTTTAATAACTAATTCACCCAAAAAAATAAAAATATATAATGAAGAAGATTGTATTAATAAAGAATTTATTCAAACTATAAAAAGTGTTTTTGGTGAAAGAGTAGAAGAACATAGAAGTTATAATGATATTCTAAAAAAATAAATTCTTTAAATTACAAAAATCATTAAGGTGATTAAAATACTAGGTTATTTGTTAAAGATATAAAACTATTATTTTATTTAAAAGAAATTAATGAATTGTGTTGACAATAAAAAAGAATAATGATAAGATAACTGATGTCAAGAAGAAACAGCCGTTTCTCACCTTACAGCTATTAATGCTAGTTTGGTCATGAATTTTATTACATTTGATTTTGGTAATAGAGGACGGCTTAAAACCGTCCTTTTTTATTTATATATTTGTGTTGGCTAAATTCTATCGGAGGTGAACAAGATTAGTAAAAATTTTGCAATCAATCAAGAAATAAGAGAAA
>NZ_JARHZJ010000001.1 GCF_029258205.1 Clostridium sp. | reverse complement strand
TTTATATAGATGATGAAAATATTCCTGTAGGAACTTATACTGCTATAATTACAGATACCGTTACAAATAAACAATTTGAAATTCCATTTCAATTTTATAAAGAAGGACAGACACATTCATATTCTGTTGAATTTCATGCTAACGAAGGAGTTGGTAAGATGAATAATCAGGATTTTTTAAATGGTGTGGGTCAATCATTAAAGAAAAATCAATTTAAGAAAGAAGGATATACTTTCGAAGGTTGGGCAACTTCAGAAACAGGTAATGTTGTGTATAAAGATGGAGAAATGGTTAATAATCTTACTAATGAAAACGGTGGAACTGTAAATTTATATGCAAAATGGAAAGCGAATTCATATGAAATTAAGTTTGATAGTAATGGTGGAACTGGTAGCATGTCAAACCAAACAATGACATATGACCATGCAGAAAATCTAGATAAAAATTCATATACTCGTAATGGTTATGTTTTTAAAGGATGGGCGACAAAACCAGATGGACAAGTTCAATATAAGGATGAAGCATCTGTAAAAAATATGACAAGTGTAGAAAATGGAAGTATTACTTTATATTCAGTATGGGCATTGAAGATGGAAGAGTTAAATAATGTACCAACAATTAATGCTAAAGATAAAGTATTAGAAGTAGGAGATAAGTTTGATCCGTTAGCAGGAGTAACTGCCTTTGATAAAGAAGATGGAAAAATAAACTTAACCGAAAAGAATATAACTGCAAATAATGTAGATATGAGTAAAGCAGGAATTTATAGCGTTACATATAAGGTAACAGATAGTAAAGGAGCATCTGCTTTAAAAACAATTAAAGTTGTAGTAAAAGAAAAAAATATAAGTCAAGATGATAAATCTACTGATAAGCCAAATGAAAATGATGATAAAATTACAAATCAAAATATAAATACAAATGGAAATAGTAATCTAAATGGAAATAGTAATTTAGATGCTTATAAATCAGATAGATTGCCACAGACAGGAGATGCAAATAATTTAGGCCTTTTAGCATCTATGTTTATCGGGTCTGGAAGTTTATTATTAGGAGTAAACAGAAAAAAACGAAAAGATAAGAAATAATAAAAAGACCCAAAAGACTTTTGGTAACAATAAAAAGTCTTTTGGGAATATAGACTTAGAGAAGGATTTCCTTCTCTTTTTTATTTAAATATATTAATTTGTTTTCTCTTCAGTTTTCTTTTGATAAGGACAAACAAGTCTATTAACTATAATAGCTATTATTACTCCAATAAATGTATCTATGATTCTATGAAAAGCATAGTCGTATGAGCCAATACCTTTTAAGTTTGTCATTATGGCAAAAACAACTATACATGCACTATTTATTGCTCCTTTACAATTAAACAAAATACATAAATAAATGGCTAGAGTTGTTCCTATTGCTGTTAAAAGAGCATAAATAATAAAGTTGTGAATATTTAATATATTAAATACAGCTGTTAGTAATAAACCAACAATAGAACCTAAAAAGGTACCAAGCATTCTGTTTTTCCCCATTTTATATGAATTTTCAACTGTATCTTGCATGCACATCATTGCTGCAATACAAGCAAAAAAGGCACTAGAACTTCCTAATAGTTCAAATACTATAATGCATATAAATACTGAAAGAGAAGTTTTAAGGTTTCTAGCACCTATATTTTGTAGGTTAAACTTAAACAAATATTTCCCTCCTAAATCATATTAGCTTTTTACATTATTTTTTTTATTTTCTTCTAGATTTTTTATATCATTTTTAACTTCTTTTTCAAGTCTAGAGATTTTTTCTTCTATATTTTCTAAATCTTTTTTCACCTTATTTTCATATTTATATATATAGTTATTTATTAATAGAGCAATTATTATACCTATAAAAGTATCTATAATTCTATCAAATGCATAAACATATGGGGCTTTACCATGTAAGTTTGTCATAATTGCTATTAATACTATACATGCTATAGAAACAGACCCTTTTCTGTTAAATACATTAAGCAAATAAATGGTTATAACTATTCCAATACCTGTTATTATTTCTGAGAATCTTGTTAGGTGAAAATTTAAAGCAATAAAAGTTAAAGCTAAACCAACAAGTCCACCAGTTACTGTACCAATCATTCTGCTTTTTCCCATTTTATATGAGTTTTCAACAGTATCTTTCATACAGATTACAGCGGCTATACAAGCGTAAAAAGGATATTGTCTATGTATTAGCTCAAAAAAGCCTATGCATAAAGTTACAGCTAAAGCTGTTTTTAAGTTTCTTGCACCTATTTTAGGTAGGGCTAAACCTTTCATTTAAATAATACCTCCCTGACAAATTTATATGTTATCATAGATAGTATATAATATTTTTATATCAATACAAATTATGATAGAAGAAGAATTTTAAAGAATTCAAAAATAAAAACGATTGACATTAATATAAAGCTAATCATATAATTAAAATTAAGTAAGAAAATGCAATGAAAAGAAGAGTAGTAAAGAAGAATGTATAAAAGAGAGCTGGGTAGGTGAAAGCCAGTTACATAAGACTTTATGAAGATGGACTTGGAGCAGACTTTTTGAGAATTTTTATTTTAGAAAAGTACGGTGGCAACCGTTATATTGCAGAGTAATAAAATAAGCTAAACTTAGAAGTTACTTGGTGAGATATTTATGGTGACATAAATATGAAATAGAGTGGTATCGCGTAATCAACGCCTCTATGGGATTTTCCATAGAGGCTTTTTATATTTTTGAAATATTGGAAATAATAATTAATAATACAAGGAGGAAGAAATAATGTGTAAAAAACCATATTATATTACAACGCCTATTTATTACCCATCAACAAATCTACACATAGGTAATACTTATACAACTGTGGCAGCTGATGCTATAGCAAGATTTAAAAGACTTACAGGTCATGAAGTAATGTTTTTAACAGGAACAGATGAGCATGGTCAAAAAATAGAAAGAATAGCTAATGAAAAAGGAATTACTCCAAAGGAACATGTTGACGAAATAGTTGCAGGAATTAAAGAACTTTGGAAAATGATGGATATAAGCTATGACAAGTTTATAAGAACAACTGATGATTATCATGTGAAAGCTGTCCAAGAAATTTTCAAAAAGCTATATGATCAAGGAGATATATATAAAGATTCTTATGAAGGGCTTTATTGTACTCCATGTGAATCATTCTGGACAGAAACTCAATTAGTAAATGGAAACTGTCCTGATTGTGGAAGACCAGTTGAAAAAGCTAAGGAAGAAGCTTATTTCTTCAAAATGAGTAAATATGCTGATAGATTAATTAAGTATATAGAAGAACATCCAGATTTCATTCAACCAGAATCAAGAAAGAATGAAATGTTAAATAATTTTTTAAGACCAGGATTACAAGATCTTTGTGTTTCAAGAACAAGCTTTACTTGGGGAATACCTGTAAGCTTTGATGAAAAGCATGTTATCTATGTTTGGATAGATGCATTATCAAACTACATAACTGCTTTAGGATATGGCCAAGAAAATCAAGAGTTATACAATAAGTTCTGGCCTGCAGATGTTCACTTAATAGGAAAAGATATTTTAAGATTCCACACAATTTATTGGCCAATAATGTTAATGGCTTTAGGATTAGAATTACCTAAGCAAGTATTTGGTCATGGATGGTTACTTGTTGATGGAGGAAAAATGTCAAAATCAAAAGGTAATGTTGTTGACCCAGTAGTTTTAGTTAATATGTTTGGAGCTGACGCTGTAAGATACTACTTATTAAGAGAAATACCATTTGGTTCAGACGGATTATTCAACAATGAAATATTTATAAAGAAAGTAAATACAGATTTAGCTAATGACTTAGGTAACTTATTATCAAGAACAATAGCTATGGTTTACAAATATTTTGATGGAGTTATTCAAGCACCAATATGCAAGGAAGCTATTGATGATGAATTAATAAACTTAGCTTTAGCTACTCCAGGAAAAGTTGAAGCTAGTATAGATGCATTAAAGATTCCAGAAGCTTTAGAAAGTATATGGACTTTAATAAGCAGAGCTAATAAATATATAGATGAAACAACTCCTTGGATACTTGCTAAGGATGAAGAAAAGAAAGAAAGACTAGGAACAGTTTTATATAACTTATTAGAAACTTTAAGATTTGTTTCAGTAATGATTTCACCATTTTTACCAGAAACAAGTGTAAAAATTAATGCTCAATTAAACACTAAAGTTACAACTTGGGAAAGTTTAAAAGAGTTTAATGGAACAGTTGCAGGAGATAAAGTGGTTAAGGGTGATGTTATATTCCCAAGAATAGATGTTGAGGAAAAATTAGCAGAACTTGAAGCTTTAAAACCAGCTCCAGTTAAACCAGCTAACGAAGAGTTAGTTAAAAATCCAATAAAAGAAGAAATAACTATAGATGACTTTGACAAGATAGATTTAAGAGTTGTTAAAGTATTAGAATGTGAACCAGTTAAAAAAGCTAAAAAGTTATTAAAACTTAAGGTTGATTTAGGTGGAGAGGAAAGACAGGTTATTTCAGGAATAGCACAATACTATAAACCAGAAGAGTTAGTTGGAAAGTATGTAGTATTAGTTGCTAACTTAAAGCCAGTTAAATTAAGAGGAGAATTATCTCAAGGTATGATACTTGCAGCAGCACCTTCAGATGATTCAGAGCTTTTATTAGTTAACCCAGGAGAAATGTTAACTGGAAGCCAAGTAAGATAGTAAAATTAAAAAACTCTTATATTCATACTAGATTGTGGAATATAAGAGTTTTTTTATGCCACAATATTATGGATAAGAATCATTTTAAGGGGGCTAATAAAATGAAAATAATTATAGGAAATGCTTGGCCCTATGCCAATGGATCTCTTCATATAGGAAGAGTTTCATCTTGGATGGCAGGAGATATATTAGCAAGATATCATAGGGCTAGAGGTGATGAAGTTGTCTTTGTTTCAGGATCTGACTGTCATGGATCTCCAATTTTAAATAAAGCAAAGGAGATTAATAAGTCTCCTGAAGAACTTATAAATAAGTACCATAGAGAGTTTGTTAGATGCTTTAATAAATTAGAATTTTCTTTTGATATATTTACAAGAACAGATAGTAAGTATCATGAACAACAGGTGAAAAACATAATAAAAAGCCTTTATGATGAGGGATTTATATATGAAAAAGAAACAGAAGAATTCTATTGTCCAAAGTGCTGTGATACCTTAGATAAATTTAGGGTTAAAGATGGACTTTGTAATAAATGTAGAAGTAAAGTTGAAGTTAGAAATTCTAATAATCTTTTCTTTAAATTATCTTATTTTCAAAATTATATTCAAAGTATATTAGATGAAGAAGAGAGTTGGAGAGAAAATGCTATTAAAATAACTAGGAGATATTTAGAAGGTGGGCTAAGAGATAAAATTATAACAAGAGAAATTGATTGGGGAATAGAAGTTCCAGTAAATGGATTTGAAGATAAAAGAGTTTATGTTTGGATTGATGCTTTGTTAGCTTATATTACTGCATCTAAGAAAGTCATAGAAGGAAAAGGACAATCTTTAGAAGAATATTGGAATAATGAAGAAAGTAGGATATACCTAGTTCATGGTAAGGAAAATATACCATTTCACACAACTATATTCCCAGCTATGTTATCTGGAATTGGATTAGAGAAAAGTCAAATCAGAATAGTATCCTCTCAATATTTAACTTTACAAGGAAAAACTTTTTCTACTAATAGAAATTGGGCTATATGGATTCCCTATATTATTGAAAGGTATAATATAGATTCTATTAGATATTATTTAATAAGTAGAGGTGCTGAGGATAAAAATTCTGACTTTACTTGGAGAGATTTTATAAATGCAAATAATAATGAATTGGTAGGAGAGTTTAGTAACTTTATAAATAGAGTTTTAATCTTTATAAAGAAAAATTTTAATGGTGGAATAAATGGAGAAGAACTTCCTCTTAAGTGGAAAAACTTAATAAGAAGAACTTATGCCTCTGTTGGTAATAAATTTGAAAATGGAGAGTTTAAGTCAGGATTGAAAGAAGTATTTGGTCTTATAAAACAGGGAAATGATTTTTTTGATAAAAATAAACCATGGGTTTTAATAAATAATAACAAGAAAAAATGTGAAGAGGTACTTTATATTTGTGCTCAAATATTAGTATCTTTAACTGATTTAATGAATCCTATAATTCCTTTTACTTGTGAGAAAATAAAAATGTTCTTAGATATAAAGGACACAAAATGGAACTTTGAAGAGAAAAATAATATAAGAGTTAATAAGGTTGAATTTTTATTTGATAAAATAGATAAGCGAGTTGCGATAGAAGAGTTAAATAGATTAAGAAATAAAAAGCTATAAATAAAATAAGCCTTGCTTCTATTAATTTAGAAACAAGGTTTATTGTATATCTTAAGGTTTAAGGTTAGGAATTATTATATAGAAATTTTTTTAATTAATTAAACTTAATAGCCCTTGATATTTGCGTAAGGGGGACAAACTATTCAAGGGCCATTTAAGGGGTAAAATTAAATTAGTGTTTTAGCTACGTTACAATTATTATATTAAGCCTCTTATGTGGCATTTATGTGTCAAAAAATGTACAAAAATATTAACATTTTATTTAAAATAAATTAGCTTTTAACCCATCCAAATCTTTTATTTCTATTATATTTTTTGAAAACTCTATAAGACCTGCATCTCTCATTTTCATAAGTTCTCTAGATAATGATGGGCGTTGAACACCAAGTTTGTCAGCCCAATCCTTTCTTGAAAACTCTAGCTTTATAGTTGTGGATTTTTCTTTGTTATATTTTTTTAATAAATAATTGCAAACCATTTCTCTAATAGATTTCATTGTAACTTGTTTAAGTTTAGAACTTAAATTAAGAGCTTTATTTGAAAGAATTCTAAGTAGCTCTCTTAAAAAAGGTTCATTTAAAGAACATAGTTTATAGATATACTCCTTTTTTATATGTAGAACTTCAGAATTTTCTTTAGCTACAACAGACATGGGATAGAAGTTTCTATCTCCAAAAAGAAGATTTTCCCCAAAAACATTTCCTCTATTTAAGGTTGCAACTACTAATATGTTTCCGTTAGAATCTAATTTTTGAATTTCTATTTTCCCTTCTATAACAACGCTTAAAAAATTACAATACTCTCCTTCAGAAAACAATAAATCTTCCTTTGAATATGATTTTACTGAAGCAAAACCAGAACTTAATAAATCTTGAATATTATCATTACTAAAGTGAGAAAATAATCTACATTCTTTTATATTGGATATTTTTTTTAAATTCATTTTATTCACCACCCTTAAAAAATAAGTAGTATTATATTAATATAAATATATAATATTTTACACTATTTAAGTGAATTTTAAATTGATAGGAGTGAAAATAGATGAAAATTTATATTATAGGGGCCTTAATTGGAGCAGTAATAGGTTATATAACAAACTGGCTTGCTATAAAAATGTTATTTAGACCAAGAGAAGCAAAGTATATTTGGGGTATGAAGCTCCCTTTTACACCAGGATTAATACCTAAAGAAAAAAGTAGAATAGCTAATAAGGTTGGAGAAACTGTAGGCACTCATTTACTAAATTCAGATAGCTTAAGTAAGGCTTTAAAGGATGATAAAATAAAATCAAAATTTAATGAGATTGCTAAAGAAAAAATTAATCAAGTCATTAATAGTAATTCAACTTTAGAGGATTCATTAAAAAATATTTTAGGGGAAAATTACTATTCTCTAAAAGGAAATATGATAAACAATATAACCAAAACTATTTTAGAGTCAATTCAGGAAGATGAATTTAAAAATAAGGTTAAATTTTATATAGTAGATTCTATTAAAGAACAATTAAATAAAGAGCCTGAAAAGGTAATTCATTTTATAAATAGTAATAAGTTCAGAGAAGTAATAATAAACATTTTAGAGGAAGAAAAAACAAGTGAGATAATAGGAAAGGCTTTACTTAAAGAGGTAAAAAGTTTAGAAAAAGAAGATTTAACTATTGAAGAAATTATTCCAGAAAATATTAAACCTTATATAGAGGAGTATGTAAAATCTCAAAAGGATACTCTTGTAAATATCATAAAAAATCTACTTAGAGATGAAGAGGTTTCACATAAGATAAAAAGTGCAATAAATGATAATATACCATCTATAGTATCAATGTTTTTAAGTGGAGATATAATATACGGAAAGTTAGTTTCATTAGTTGATAAATCTTTAAATGAAGAAGAGAATAAAGAGTATATATGTGATGCTGCTTTAGCTTTTGTACATGAAAGTATGAAGAAAAAAGTAAGTGATGTAATAAATACTGTTGGAGAAGAAAAACTAGAGATAATATCAGAAACTTTAGGAGATAAGATTTCAAGAAAATTAAATACAGAAGAAAATATAGATGCTATAATAAGCAAACTAAATTGTAAAGTTTCTTCTTTTAGAAATTATGAAGAAATTATAAAAGTAATATTTGAAGACTATGAAAATATTCTAATTGACAATATAGATTTAGTGATTTCACAGTTTGTTAATAATCCTAAATTACCTTTTGAAATAAGTAGAATAATTGAAAATATATTTGATAAATTTTTACAGAATTCTTTAAGTGATATATGTTATAATAAACAAAATCTAGAAAATAGTATTATAAGTATTTTAGATAATTTATATAATGACTTTGTGGAAAATAAATCAGCTAAAGTACTAGAAATTGTGGATATTTCTTCAATAGTAGAGGAGCAGATAAATGCTTTTGAAGTTGATTATGCAGAAGAAATCATACTTGGAATAGCTAATAAAGAACTTAAGGCAATAACTTGGTTAGGAGCTTTATTAGGAGGAGTTTTAGGAATTCTATCCCCACTTTTATCTACAATTTATATGTAAAATTCAAAGGAGAAAATTATGAAATATAAAATATTTGATACACATGCACATTATGATTCAGATAGTTTTGATCAAGATAGAGAAAATGTAATAAAAGAATTAAAAGAAAATGGAGTTATTGGAGTTTTAAACTGTGGATCTGATCTTTATGGATTAAGAAAATCAGTTCAACTTGCAAAAGAGTTTGATATATTTTATGCAGCGGTTGGTATACATCCAGAAAATGCAGATGAATTTAATGATGATGTTGTGAAAGAAATAAAAGAGTTTGTTAAAGAGGAAAAGGTTAAAGCTATTGGAGAAATAGGACTAGATTATTATTGGGAAGAAAATCCTCCGAGAGAAGTTCAAAAAGAAGTTTTTAGAGCACAAATGAAATTAGCTGATGAATTAAATTTACCAGTTATTATACATGATAGAGATGCTCATAAAGACACTTTAGAAATTATGAAAGAGTTTCCAAATGTAATTGGAGTAGTACATTGTTTTTCAGGTTCAGTTGAATTTGCAAAAGAATGCATTAAGTTAGGATATTACATTGGATTTACAGGAGTTTTAACATTTAAAAATGCTAAAAAATTAGTAGATGTTTGTAGAGAAATACCTGCTGAAAGAATTTTAGTTGAGACAGATTGTCCTTTTATGGCGCCAGTTCCTTTTAGAGGCAAAAGAAACAAGTCAGATTACATTGAATATATCATAGATAAAATGAGTGAAATAAGAGAAATTTCAGGAGAAGAGATGAATGAAATCTTATTAAACAATAAAAATAGATTATTCAAAATTTAATATAACTATAACTAAACTGAAGAAAAAATAAATGTAATAACATGGAAAGTACACTAATATAATATAGTGTACTTTTTTAATATAAATCAACTGTTATTAATTAAATCCCTGTATAAGCAGAGGTCAATTATTTATTATAATTTACAACTAAAAGTATAAATTTTAGGAGTCATCAGATTTGACATACTTGAAAAGTTAATATATAATGTCGAAATGACTCTTGCCTAAAAGGGGGAAGATTATATGAAAAAAATAATTAAGGCATTGAAAGAGAAAGTTGCCTCGAAAAATGGAAAAATTGTATTAGGAGTATTTAGTTTAGTTTTAGCAAGTTTTATAGCAATTTTAGTTACAGCACATAAGAATATAACCATAAACTTAGATGGTAAAAATTTAGAGGTTTCTACATTTAAAGGAAATGTACAAGCAGTTTTGAGTCAACAAGGAATTTACTTATCTAACAAGGATAAAATAGAACCAAGTTTAACAAGTGATATTGCTGATAATGCTTTAATAAGCATTAAGAAAGCAGTTCCAGTGGAAGTTATGGTTGATGGAAAAAATATAGAGATAGATTCTGCGGAAGATTCAGTGAAGAATATGCTGGTTGAAGAAGGAATTAATCTAAATGATTTAGACAAAGTAGAGCCTTCATTAGAAACAGAACTATCAAAGAATTTGAAAATAAAGATTACAAGAGTTGAAGAGAAGACCATAGTTGAAAAAGAGCCAATAGACTTTGAAACTGTAGTAAAGGAAGATAATAGCTTAGAGAGTGGAGTTAAAAAGACTACTCAAGAGGGTTCTTCTGGAGAAAAGAAAATAACTATGAAGTTAGTTATGGAAGATGGAAAAGAAATATCCAGAGAAGTAGTGGAATCTAAAGTTGTTAAAGAACCAGTAGATGAAGTAGTGGTTAAAGGAACTATGGAGAAATTAGTTCTTTCAAGAGGAAACGATAATATAAATTATAAAAAAGCAATGGTAGTAGAAGCTACTGCTTATTCTGGAGATGGAATAACAGCTACAGGAACTGTGCCTAAGAGAAATCCAAATGGATTAAGTACAATAGCTGTTGACCCTAGAGTAATACCTTTAGGAACTAAGGTTTATGTAGAAGGTTATGGATATGCAGTAGCAGAAGACACTGGTGGAGCTATAAAAAATAATATAATAGATTTATTCTTAAATTCATCACCTGAATGTAAACAGTGGGGAAGAAGAAATGTTAATCTTTATATAATAGCTTATCCTGGTGAATGGTAATTTTAAGAGAGGGATTCTAAAAGAGTATTCTTTTAGACCCTCTATTTATTTTGTATTAAAGCATTTTATTGACAGTTAAATGAGATATAGGTAAATTAAATATAGTACATATAATTAGAAAGGGAGTTTTAACCTTGATTAAAGAAGTTATAGTAGTTGAAGGTAGAGATGATATAACAGCAGTTAAGAAAGCTATAGATGCTGAAATCATAGCTGTTGGTGGATTCGGAATAAATGCAAAGGTTATAGAAAGAATAAAAGAAGCTCAGAAAAGAAAAGGAGTTATTGTATTTACTGATCCAGATTTTGCTGGAGAAAAAATAAGATCAATAATCTCAAAGAGAGTTAAAGGTGTTAAACATGCTTACATAGGTAGAGCAGAGGGAACTAGAGCTAAGGATGGAAACATAGGTGTAGAGAATGCATCACCAGAAGCTATAATTAGGGCTTTAGAAAGTGCAAAAATAACTTTAGAAGAAAAAAGAGAAGAATTTACAATACAAGATTTAATATACTTTGGACTATCAGCAGACCCAAAGGCTAAATTGAGAAGAGAGTTACTTGGTAAAGAATTAAGAATCGGTTATGGAAATGCAAACCAAGTTCTTTCAAGATTAAATAACTATGGCATAACAAAAGAAGAATTTGTTAAAGCTATAGAAAAGATAGAAAATATGATATAGGAGAGTAATGTATGGATATAAATGAAATAAAAGATATAAAGACAAAAGAACTTGTTCAGAAGTATAATTTTAGATTTTCAAAAAGCTTAGGACAAAACTTTTTAATTGATGATTCTGTTCCAAGAGATATAGTTGAAGGAGCAGATGTTTGCGAAGATGATTTAGTAATAGAAATTGGACCTGGAGTTGGAACACTTACTGCACAATTACTTAAAAAGGCAAAGAGAGTTGTTGCTATTGAATTAGATAATTCACTTATCCCAATATTAACAGCAGAGCTTGGAGATAATCCAAAGTTTCAATTAATACATAATGATGCATTAAAAGTTGATTTTAATGAAATTATAGGAGATGAAAAGAGTGTTAAGTTAGTTGCAAACTTACCTTACTATGTAACTACCCCTATAATAGTAAATTTATTGAAGGGTGGATATAACTTTAAATCCTTAACTATAATGATACAAAAGGAAGTAGCAGAAAGAATGAATGCAGAACCTAATTGTAAAGATTACGGTGCTTTATCAATTTTAGTTCAATATTACTGCAACACTAAAATAGTTAGAAAGGTACCACCTTCATGCTTTATACCAAGACCAAAGGTTGATTCTATAGTAATAAGATTAGAAAGATTAGAAGAACCAAGTGTTAAGGTTAAAAATGAAAAATTATTCTTTGAAATTGTTAGACATGCATTTAACATGAGAAGAAAAACTTTATGGAATGCAACTAAAAATGTAAAACTTCCAAAGGAATTAATGGAAAAAGCTTACCAAGAGGCAGGAATAGATCCTAAGAGAAGAGGAGAAACTTTAAGTTTAGAAGAGTTTGGAGCTCTTTCAGACGCCATAGATAAGTATATGAATAACTAGAATATTTAGAGAGAATAAGAATTTTAAAATTTTTATTCTCTTTTTTTTTATTCTCTCATATACTGTAGAGAATAAAATTATATTGGAGGGACCAGAGAATTGGCACATAATAAATCATATAGAACTTTTATAATATTACAAGAAGATGAAAAGGGGCATTCTATAGCTTCAGATAAGCCTTTAACTGGATATGCCAAGATAGAAACTAAGAATGATAAATGTAAAGTTTCTTTTTACGCTCAAAATTTAAAGAAAGATTACAAAGATTGTTATATGATGCTTATTTGTAACAAAAAAGATTTTAAGAAGAATATAAATCTTGGTCCAATGAACATAAATCAACAAGGCAAGGCAGAAATGAGTTTAGAATATGATTCTATCAACATAGGAGATTTAAATGTATCTTATGAGAATATAGTAGGAGCTGCTATAGGAAAAAATATTAATGGTAGAACAGTATTCTTTATGTGTGGATTTTTAAATAATCAAATGCCAAAGGATAATTGGAAAAATTATGAGATTAAAATGATAGCAGGTAAAGAAAAGTCTCATTATGATAAAAATAATAAACAAGATGAATTGAAAAAAGAATGTCCTATTAATATGAAAGAGGATAAGTATAAATATAATGATGAAAAAGATTATTATAAGGACAAGAAAGATAAAGATGAAAAAGATAAGCATAAAGAATATTTAAAAGAAGAGAATAAAGAAAAAGAATATTGTAAGGATGAAGATGATTGCAAAGAGTATATAAAAGAAGAATATAAAGAGAAAAAAGAGCAGCATGAAGAGAACTGGGAAGATAATAAAGAAGATAAGTGGGATAAAGAAGATAAATATAAGAAAGAGGATAAAGAAGATAAAGAAGATGATTGTAAAGATAAGAAGGAAGAGCATAAAGAATATAATGACAAAGATAAATATGAAGAAAAGAAAATAGAAAGTTATAAAGATTGTTATAAGGAAAAATATAATAATGAGGATGATTTGGACTATAGATCAAAATTACAAGATTGTGATAGATTTACAAGTAAAATAGATTTAGAAAGAGAATATGATCCTTATGATGGAGAACGTTATGAACTAGGTAGAGGATTTGCAGAGTACGAAAATGAAATAGAGCAAATGAAACTTAGAGATTGTAAGAAAAAAGAAGAAAAAACTTATGAGGTTGATTTTGATTGTCCTATAGGTGAAGTATTAATGGGTGCCTTAGAAGGATGTAAGAAGGTTTCTAATTTTGCAAATGATATAAAAAGATGTGCATGGTATAAAGTTGATATTAGAAACTTTGATGATATGTGTAATATGTCCAATTATAATAAATACACAATGTTATATTATCCTATGATTAATTACTATCCTTATATAAGCAAAGCTGGACATTTTTTCTTTGGTATAAAGTGTGATAATGATGGTTATATAAAATATATTCTATATGCTATTCCAGGAACTAAGGAAAGAAAAGATCAACCATATGGTGGCAGAACTGGTTTTGTTACATGGGACAGATATGGCAATAGTGAAAATGGTTATTGGATAATGTTCTATGATTTTGAAAACTCATCTGTAGTTATTCCTATAAAATAATAAATAGAAAGGGTCTGTATCAAAATGATGTGGACCCAATAAAGTAGACACAGCTAAAAAAAGCTACATTTTTCTAAGCCGCACTTCGGTATTCAACTGGAGTGCGGTTTTTTAGTTTCGATTGAAATCTCTCGGTATTGTAC
>NZ_JARHZJ010000097.1 GCF_029258205.1 Clostridium sp. | reverse complement strand
ATAAAATCACTACATTCTAATAGTTTGTATTTACGACTGGATTTTAAGCGATTCTTTTTATAAATAGCTTCTCCAGTATCAGCAACAAAGTACACTTTAAATTCCTTACCTTGCTTAATTTGCTTAGTAGTACCACGGCATGTTTCGTTTAAAACGGTATTTATTAGGTCTATTTAGTTCTTTTGCTATTTTGTAAGCAGAAAAGCCATCTTTAAGACGTATTTCAACTATCATATGCTCTTTCATATTTAAGTGTTTATTTTTTCTTTACTCTATCTTATGATTTTGATAGTCCATTGTGATTATCCTCCGTGTGTTGTATTTTGTTGTTGCGATTAAATCATAACACAGGTTAATCAACCATGGATTTTTTATTTAGTTCAATTTCATTTTACAATTAAGCATTAATTTCTATTTATATTATATAAGTAATAATCTAACTTACAAATTATATTGTTTGAAACTTTTAACTAAGCATATAATATATACTATTGATAAACCGGATTTTAAAATTACATAAATTGTATAAATCCTAATTTTTTCCATAAAATACACTCTTAAATTACTACATATATTTCTTAATCCTTATATAGAATATATTTTAATTATTAAAGTCATAACTATTTGTGAAAAGTTTTACTTCCATAAAGACTATTCACATAGCAAGTGGGTTTCATTACAAAAAAGAGAGAGGAAAATCCTCTCTCTCTTCTCACAGGCCTTTTGACTTGAACTCTCTTTTTTGTAAAACCCAAAATCAATGCGCTTTAATTTTGTATTTTATTTTAAGAGCTTTCTGATTCATACGTCTATGCTTCAGAAATTTTTCTTAAATAGAAATTCATAATATACTTTTGCGCTAAGCTATTATTCAAATCTATTTAGCATTATTCCCGTGTTCAACGGTACTAAAATTTAAGTATAAATTTTATAAAAGTTAGAATTACTCGATTATTGAAGTAACAACTCCTGAACCTACAGTTCTTCCACCTTCTCTGATAGCGAATCTTAATCCTTCATCCATAGCGATTTCTGTGATTAATTCAACTTCCATATCGATGTGGTCTCCAGGCATAACCATTTCCATTCCATCTGGTAATTTGATTGATCCTGTAACGTCTGTTGTTCTGAAGTAGAATTGTGGTCTGTATCCATCGAAGAATGGAGTATGTCTTCCACCTTCTTCTTTTTTAAGTACGTATACTTGACCTACGAATTTTTTGTGTGGGTTTATTGTTCCAGTTTGAGCTAAAACTTGACCTCTTTCGATGTCAGTTCTTTGGATCCCTCTTAATAATGCTCCTATGTTATCTCCAGCTTGTGCTTCATCTAATAACTTTCTGAACATTTCGATTCCTGTAACAACAGTTTTTCTTCTCTCTTCAGTTAATCCGATTATCTCTACTTCGTCTCCAACGTGTAGAATTCCTCTTTCAACTCTTCCTGTTGCAACTGTTCCTCTACCAGTGATTGTGAATACGTCCTCTACTGGCATTAAGAATGGTTTATCTGTTGCTCTTTCTGGTGTTGGGATGTAGCTATCTACAGCATCCATTAATTCTCTGATACAAGCTGTTGCAGCTTCGTCAGTTGGGTTTTCTAATGCTACTAAAGCTGATCCTTTGATTACTGGAATATCATCTCCTGGGAAGTTATACTCGCTTAATAATTCTCTAACTTCCATTTCAACTAATTCTAATAATTCTTCATCGTCAACCATATCTGCTTTGTTTAAGAATACTACGATGTGGTCAACTCCAACTCTTGATGATAATAAGATATGCTCTCTTGTTTGTGGCATTGGACCATCAGCTGCTGAACAAACTAATATAGCTCCGTCCATTTGAGCTGCTCCAGTAATCATGTTTTTAACGTAGTCAGCATGTCCTGGACAGTCAACGTGTGCGTAGTGTCTGTTAGGTGTTTCATACTCAACATGTGATGTGTTGATTGTGATTCCTCTTTCTTTTTCTTCTGGAGCTTTATCTATTTCATCGTATTTGAACGCTTCTGCTCCACCAGCTTGTGCTAAAACTGTTGTTATAGCTGCTGTTAAAGTTGTTTTACCGTGGTCTACGTGACCGATTGTTCCAATATTAACGTGTGGTTTGCTTCTTTCAAATTTTGCTTTTGACATTGCAAATTCCTCCTTTAAAATTCAAATA
>NZ_JARHZJ010000090.1 GCF_029258205.1 Clostridium sp. | reverse complement strand
ATTAAAGTAAAGCTGAGAAGAGTTTTGAAAATGATTCTTTAATTTTAACTGAAATTCCTCTATTAAGATAGTCTTCTTTGGTTAATTGCTTTGAAATAAGCATGTCCTTTTCAAACTGTTTACGTTGTATTTTTGCTATTTCATCTGAGTATATCATAGAAATTACTTCAAAATTTAGTTCAAAGCTTCGTGTATCCATATTAGCAGTTCCTATTGAACATACTTCATCATCTATAACTAATGTTTTAGAGTGAAGGAATGCATTCTTGTCATAATGATATATTTTTACTCCAAAGTTTAGTAAATCACCAGCATACTTTAAATTTGCCCAATAAACAAATGGATGATCACCTTTGCCAGGTATCATTATTCTTACATCAATTCCAGATATAGATGCAAGTTTTAAACTATCAGTTATGCTATCATCTAAAATTAGATATGGTGATTGTATGTAAATATATTTTTTAGCTTTTTGAATCATTTCTAAATATGATAATTTAATTTCATAAAAGTTATAAGGGTTAGGACCACTAGATATTATTTGCATACCACATTTTGAATAATTAGCCATTGTAGAAGGTGTTTCTTCATTTTTACAATCTATTAAGTAGCTTAAATCAACATCTTCCTTAGTAGCATATCTCCAATCAGCCCAAAATCTTAAATCTAAGTCTCTTACTGAGTCACCCATGAATTTTATATGAGTATCTCTCCAGTAACCAAATTTAGGATCTTTACCTAAATATTCATCTCCTACATTAAAGCCACCAACATAGCCAACTTTATTATCTATAACTATTATTTTACGATGATTTCTAAAGTTCATATTTATGTTTATCAATCTAAATATAGCAGGGAAGAATTCACCAACTTTTACACCGGCATCAATTGCAGACTGAAGTTTTTTTCTATTAGTGCTTCTACTGCCTACAGAGTCATATAATAATCTAACTTCAACACCAGATTTAGCTTTTTCTTTAAGAATATCTAAGATTTTTGAGCCTATGTCATCATTTTTGAATGTGTAAAATTCTATATTTATGCTTTTTTGTGCTTTCTTTAAACTTTCTAAAATATCATCAAATAATTCTTTTCCATCAAAAAATACTTTGGTTTCCACATTTATTCTATAAGGTGAATATTCCATGTTTTCAATAGCTTTAATCATATCATTATGTTTATATTTTTTTAAGTCATCATTTAAATTATTTGTGTTTTTTAATTTCTTCATGTATTTATCAAAGAGAGTAAGTTCAGATTTCTTCATTATAAAAATATCTTTAATATTAACTTTTCTTCCTAACATTAAAAATAAAATGAAACCTATGTACGGTAATATAATTAATACTAATGTCCAAGAAATTATACTTTTAGAAGAACGATTTTCTTTAAAAATCATATAAAAAATGGTTAATAAATTTACAATATGAAGTAAATTGGAGAAAAAAGTAAAAATCATAATTAATAAATCCTTTCTATATTTTTTAATACTTATAAATTAATAATATTATACACTATTCTAACAAATATTTATTATAAATGGATACTTATAAAATGGAATTTCATAGATGCCTTTAAATTGATCAATTAATTTAGGGGAAGTTAATTCTCCATTTTTGTCAATTATTTGAGAGATTAATGTTAGAATATTAGTATGTTTATTATAAATACTATATAGTATTTATAAATCATTTTTGAAGAAAAGAGTTTTAAAGTAAATATCAAATTTTTTATTATCTTCATTTTCAAGCAGATTAAAATGGTTCCATTTTGTATTATCAAATAACTCCATAATTAAGCTTTCATATAAATCTTAATATATAATAAATATGTTATCGTTAGGTAATAGAGTTACTGAAAATTTTCCAGTGGTTTTATTTGTAAATATAATTTGACCACACATTTCTTTTACAAATCTTGTATATAATACCGAATATCTCATCATAGAAAAAGTTCCATATAGTATCATCAGATTGTTTTAAAACATACGTATTTTGTTCTACTGATACTATAAATTTTACCTCGCAGAATAAATTTATTTATATACAATATGCATATTGAACTTAATGTCATAACAATATTAGAATTAAAATATTTAAGTATTTACTAAAAACATGTCCACGATTTAGAATAACAGTGGAGATAAATGGAATTTAAAAAAGATGACTCCTGTTAATTGCAGAAATCATCTTCTTAATGGTGTATAGCTTTTTTTAAAATCTCCTTGATAAATGGTACACTTTAACAATTGAAGTTATACTTGTTATTTTTTATTCGGAGTTTTCTCGATAATTTTACTAAATTATAGTTTCGATACAACCCAACCTATATCATATTTATTTGTTAATAAATTAATATGATATTAAAAATAAATTGTTTTTATAATTATTTATTATCACAATCTGGAAGTTTAAATCTACCAGTTACTTTTATTACACAGGAATGATAGCAAACATCAGTATTTAAATCTTGTACACTTACACAGTGACAATGCCTTAATTTATCTTTTATAATTTCACGTGCAAGTATAGCTTCTTCATAAGTGCATTTATTGCAAACAACATTATCTACACATACACTATTATAACAAGATAAGGCTATATTATTATGATGAGGGTATAAACATTGTCCTTCATCTTTAACAACGGAAACATTAACAATGAAAGGAATACATCCAACTATTTTTATATCATATCTAGGGGCTCCATTACAGCAGCATGGAACAATAATAGCATTTAAGCAATTTAAGTCGTATAATATTCTAGTTTGAGGGTCATGTTTATTGACATTGAAATTATTTGGTAGATTTATTGCACAACAAAAATCTACACAACGATTAGTATTTTTACAGGTAGTACTATGAGATTGACAGCTTGGTTTTGGTGAACTTTCTCTTTGACAACAGTCTGGTAGTATATTTTTATCTTCAACATCTTGAGTTTTTATTTCTTCAGTTTGTGTACCTTCAAATGATAGATATTCATTATTTAGTGTAACAGCGATTTGTTTACTTAAGCCAGGCATTTGAGACATTATTTTTTTTATATTTTTCATCTAACTTTTCTCCTTTTTGTATATTAAGATAAATTTCTATAGTATATAGTATGAGATTATACAAATAAAAGTTACTAGAGTGAATTTTAGTCAATAAAAAATAATGGAAATTAAATCTGTATCATAAGACATATTTTAAGTATGATTTTAAAAAAAGATTTTTAATTTTAGATCTTATTAAGGCAAATAAATTATAAAGGTTGAAATAGATATGATAAAACCAATTGTTAAGGATTTATTATTTTTAAGACAAAAATCAGAACCTGCAACTAAAGAAGATATAGGAATTATTGATGATTTAGTTGATAATCTAAGATTAAATTTAGAGAGTTGTGTTGATATGGTTGCTAATATTATAGGAGTGAAAAAATGCATACTTGTGTTTAGCATAGGAAATATTATAGTTCCTATGGTGAATCCAGTTATAGTAAAGAAAGAGAAGGGTTATGAAATAGAAGAAAGTTGCTTATCTTTAACTGGTTTTAGAAAAATAACAAGATATGAAATAATTGAAGTAGAATGTCTTGATAGAAATTTCAAGAAACATAAAGAAAAATTTTCAGGATTTACTGCACAGATTATTCAGCATGAAGTTTATCAATTTGATGGCAGAATAATTTAGTCAGTTTTAATAATAAAGACTAATAATTTTAAAAGAATATTTATTAAACTGAAAAAGTAGATGATTTAATTTTCAAATAGAATCATCTACTTTTTAATTATTAAATATAGCTTTTAATGAATACTTATAATGTAAATCTTCATTTAAAATAGATTGTTATTTTTAATATATTGATTATTAGGCAGAGTTACATTTTTGTTAAAGATATTTTTAAGAATTATTTGTATAAATTTTTCTTCAGAAATTACTATAGGATCAAAATATTTTGCTATAGTAGATTGTCTTATTCTTTTATTTTGAACAGATATAAGACCATTAGTTATTATATAGAGTTTATCATTAAAAGGAATGATTGTTAAAGTGATTTTAAAAATTTTATACTCTTTACAAATATTTATAAATAAAATAATATATTTGTAAAATATAATTTTGAGTTTATAATTAAGTTATTTGAATTTTTAAGGAGTAGGCATTATGAAAGGTAAGAAATTAAGTGTTTCAGGGATTCTTTTGATAGTAAGTTTTTTAATTTATATTGTTTATTTGATTTCAAAGTTTGTTTTATTAAATTATGGTATAGAGTTTAGAGAAGGAATTAAAGACTTTATTGCTTTAGATAAATTTATATTTATAGCAATATTGAACGTATTATTTATTAAAAAAATTTGGAAGGAGAAAGAGATAGGAAGGATAGCTAAGGTGTTTTCTACATTTTTATCTTTTATAATAGGTATTGTTATAACATTTGGTTTTGTTTTAGTGCCATATATTTTTAATTCAAGAGGAGAAGAGTTGGCGTATAAAGAAGGAAATTTATTGCTAGCTGTATCTTCATCTTCATTTCATGATTCATTGGTAAACTTTTATGAACCTATAAATTCTATAGTTATGAAAAAGCTTGATATTGAGGAAATACGTGATAATTCTCCAGGTAATTGTTATTATTATAGAGAATCTAAATTTTTAGAAAATCCTGATTTTGATATAAGAGAAGAATATGATTTTGAGGATTTAAAACCATTTAGTGCAAAGGAAAAATTCAGCAATGATGTGTTTAAGTACTTAGGAAATCAAACTTATGATTTTGGTGGTATAGTAATTAAATTTGATTCAGAAGAAACAAAGGTGAAAGAAGCTTGGATAGAAAGAAATATAGTTAAGTATGATAATGTAAATATAATAGGTGAAAATATTGATACTATTAAAGAAAATATAAGTAAACTAAAAATGGATGATGATGAGAGTATTGTATATGATGAATTTTTTGATGAAAAAGGAAATATGAATGTTAGAATTGGTAGTAGATATAGATCTTATACTAAAGATGAGTATAGAATATCTTATTATGATACAGTTTTAATTCTTGATGATAATGGAATAGTTACTTCTGTTAAGTATTTAAATAGTATGCTTATAAATGACAATGATTAATAATTTAATTGGAAAAACTATAAAAATATAACTGGAAATAAAATTTCCAGTTATATAATCAATATAGAATATTAAATTACACAAATTATTCTACAGTCTACATTCTTCATTCCCAAAATAACTTTATATCTTTATTCTTAATACACTTAAATTAAATCATCTAAACCATTAACTTTAGTTTGTTCATCTTCATTAATAGGAATAACTATGCACTTTTGACCATCAATTATTTGAGATTTTATTTCATGTATTTTCTCAGGCTTTACCTGAAGTACAATATCATATTCACTATTAATATCATTATTATCTTCAGATTCTTCTAAATTATTTTTTAAAATTTCATCAGAAACTATATCACAAGTTTCTGTAAGAACATCTTCTTCAGTGCCCATAGTAGATTCTTTTTTTACTTCTTCAAGTCTAGTTTTTAGTATTGCTACTTGCTTTTCAAGATGCTCTTCTTTTTTTCTTTGTTCATTTGCTTTTAGAGTTTTGTTATCAATTAAGTTTTCAGCTAAAGGAATATCTTCACCAAAGCTTTCTACATAAGATTTTTCAATCTGGCTAGTAACATCTTCAGGAATTCCACTTTCTATTAATATATTTTGAACATCTTTATCTGTTAAAGCTATAGGTTCACAGTCAGGAGTATCTTCATACATAGAGTTATGTTCTTCTATCATATTATTTAAATTTTCTTGTACTTCCATAAATACTTTTTCTGCTTTTTCTTCATCTAAGAAAGAATCCTTAATAATTGATTGGAATATTTGCTTTTGAATAGTAGCAGTTTGCTTTGAAGTACAACCTAATACATTTTCCATTAATTCTGGATGAGTATCTTTAGCATTTTTAGTATAATACATTACAGAATTAACATCTGAGCTACGATCTATAAAAGCAGGGAATACAAATCCATTAGCAGGGGCTTCAACTACCCAATCTCTAATACGTGATTTTATTTGATTTTCTTCTTCAAAATATCTAAGACCAGGACCTGAAAGAGAAACTGGACATACTGCACATAAAATATATTCATATACCTCTTCAGATTCATCTACTTTGAGGTTATCTTTAGTTTTTGTGATAACATCATAAGCATCATGGAAAAGAAGTATTAAAAAGTTACCTGTGTAATCATAATTATCTATAACTAATTTATAAAAATCATTAAGAAGTTCATCATCCTTTAATTGACTATTTTTTAATTGCATAAGAGAAACTTGGCTCTCGTTCACAAGATAATCATTTAAAGGAAAGTTTAGTTCTAAAATATTATTTCCAATAGTTCCAGACATAACCTTTTTAGCGATTTCTAAATATTTGAAATATTCATCTTCATCTAAGTTTAGAAAAGTTTCTCTAAAGTTTAAAATAATATTTTTTTCTCCATTGACATAGCATCCGCACATTTTAGTAAAGGTACAATGGTCTTTTTTTAGACGTTTTTTTAATTCAAGTATATCTTTTTTTCTCATATATAAACTCCTCAATCTAAACTAATTAATATATTTTCATTATTAAGTATAGTATTTTTTATATATTAATTAAAGATTTTATTATTAAACAGCAAATTTTATAGAAACTAATAAGACTATTATCGCTGTTGTAAATATAGGAATAAGGACAGATGTTACAAATATATCCTTATAAGCTTCTTTATGAGTTAAACTACAAATGGCTAGAGTAGTAATAACTGCTCCATTATGAGGAAGAGTATCTAATCCTCCAGAAGATAGAGAAGCTATTCTATGAAGAATTTCTGGTGAAATATTCATAGCTTTACTCATCTGTAAGTATGTTGGAGCAAGGGCATCTAAAGATATTCCAAGTCCTCCAGAAGCTGAGGCTGTAAGTCCACATATTAAGTTAACTGACAAAGCTTCAGAGATTATTGGGTTTGATGAAATACCAAATATTACAGATTGTATAAGAGTAAATACAGCTAGTGACTTTATTACACTTCCATATCCAACTATGGCACTAGAATTTAATAGTGGTTTAAATGAGTTAGTAACACCTTTATCTAATACTGATTTTAAGTTTTTTATTTTCTTAAAATTAGTTATTATTAAAAATAAGTCAGCTAAAACTATAGCAATTATTACGCTCCAAGTTCCAGAAACATTACTTAAAGTTGTATTAAATTCTTTAAGATAACTTCCATCTACATTTTCATAATAAACTTTTGAAAAGAATAAATTAGCTATAAAAATTATTATTATAGGAATTATTGCTTTAAATATACTAGGTAAATTTTCATAGTTTTCATTAACTACTGAATCATTATGATTTCCATATCCCTCACCATTAGCTTTAGCTGATTTTGCACGTCTTGTAAGCCATATCATACCAAGAGTTAGCATTATAATACTTGCTAATAGTCCTATAAATGGTGCTGCAAAAGTATCTGTACCAAAATATTTCATTGGTATAACATTTTGAATTTCTGGTGAACCTGGCAGAGCAGTCATTGTAAAAGTAAATGCCCCAAGAGCTATTGTTCCAGGTATAAGTCTTTTAGGAATATCAGCTTCTCTAAATAATGTAGAGGCAATTGGATAAAGAATAAATGCAACTACAAATAAGGAAACACCACCATAAGTAAGTAATGCTCCAGAAAGAACAACTGATAATATTGATTTTTCTTTTCCAATTTTTTTAGTTATAAAGTGTGCTATTGATTTAGCATAACCTACTTCTTCCATTAATTTTGCAAAAATTGCTCCTGTCATAAAAAGAGGGAAATAGTTCTTTATAAAACTTGCAAAGCCTGCCATGTATATTTCTGTATAGCTAGCCATTAAATGTCCCTTTAACCCAGTAGTAAGCAATATAGTTAATAATGCCACAATTGGCGCTGTTATTATTGTTGAGTATCCTTTATACGCAAGATACATTATAAGTATTAAGGATAATATTAAACCTAAGATATTTATCATTGTGATTAAATAGCTGTATTTTAAAATAAATTTTTATAAAACTCATAATGGATATAAAGATAATTTAGTAATTATAAAAATATGTTTTTGAGTTTTATATTTATATTTTGATACAGCTCAAACTCCTTTCCTTATTTAAATTCATTTATTATTTTTTTATTTTATATTTATAAATTTATAGGGTTGATTTAATAATATTAATTAGATAAAATATTATATCATATAATAATTTATATTAAACAAAACAAACAGGTGAATAATGCGAAATAGCTTCTTTGTTAATCGTTTACCGATATATGTTGTAATATTATTGTATAAAAGTTATTTTTTTATTACATGGAAAATCAGAAAGATTTTCTATGCTAATAAGAATTGAATTATATTTAAAAAATAATAAGAGTGATGTTAGTATAAAATAGTAGACACGTTTTATTGAACTATGTAAAATAATATTTAGCTAGTTTGATAAAATGCGTTTTTACTATGGAGAGAAGTAAAAAAATATAGAAGATTATAAGGAAATTATATAAAATTTATAAGTTTGAAATGTCTATTTTTAAAATAAGTATTTAATATGGTATATCAAAATCAATTTAACTTAACAGATCGAAAATGCAAAAAAGGAGGAGGCTAATATGAATAGTCAGAAGATTAAAAAGATAATTGCTGTTGGATTAACTAGTTCTATAGTGTTAACTACTTTATCAGAATCTACGCAACTTGTAAGTGCTAAAGAACTACAAAGTAATTATAGTAGTGAAACTCAGAATGATGAAGCGAAAAAAGAAATATATTTATCAGATATAGATTATATAAAAAAAGATTCTAGCGTAGGCTATGGGTCTATAATGAAAGATTTAAATACAGATGGTAAAAAAATAAGTTTAAATGTTGATGGTGAGACAGTAGAGTTTAACAAAGGTATGGGATGTCATGCACCTTCTACATTAGTGTACGACATATCTAAATATAAAGATAAATATACTAGGTTTGTTTCTTATCTTGGAATAGATAGTAGACAAGGGGCAAAAGGAGACGGTGTAATTTTTAAAATATATACTTCAAAAGATGGAAAAAAATGGGATTTGGTTGAAGATTCAGGTGTTGTAAAAGGAAATGAAGAGGCGAAGTATGTAGATATAAATTTAAATGGAGCAAACTATATAAAATTATGTGCTGATCAAAATAAAAATAATGGTAATGACCATTCTGTATATGGGGATGCTAAACTTGTAAAAGACGATTATAGTTTAGCAGGCGTTAAAATTGATAATTTACATCCTTTAAAATATTATGATGATATTCTTTCTTCAAAAGGAGTAGAATATAATATGCAACACAACCAAATGATGATTTTAAGAAGAGCATTTGTTAACAGAGTAGGATATGAAAGTATACAAAGAATAGCAAGTAAATCAAAAGATTATGCTGATGCAATAGATTATTTGCTTAATAATGAATTAGCATTAAAATACTTTATTACTGGTGGTCCTGTAAATATTGGTGGTAGCTACCAAAGAAGTTTAAGATACTTCTGCGACATATACGCTAAATATAAGGATGAATTAAAAAATAATGCAGATGATAATTTTAATTTAAGACTAGCTATAAGTATCTCATTGGCTTTTGCTAGAGAAGAAATGGTAAAGTTTTGGGTATCTAGTGATAAGCCAGTAGATTCAGTAAAAAGATATGAAGCATTTAAGAAATTAATTGAACTTGGTAAAATGGATGAAGCTGGGAAACAAGAGAATTTTGGTAAGTGGTCGACTAAACAATTTAAGGATTTACCAATACCTTTAATGAGATGGGATGTAGATACTCGTTTAAATGATGATGAAATTTTATGGTTAGCAGACTATGCACTTAAACAAAAAAATATGGGTAAAAAATTCTTAGATGCGTATAACTATATCCAATATAGAGATGGATATAATTATGATAATCCTAAATTCTTTGATAAAAAAAATTTTAATTATTATAATGACAAGTACGATTTTAGTAAATATTATAATGATTTTGGTCAAAAAGGTATTCATAGACTTTGGATGGTTTTTGAAGAAGGATCTGTTTGTGGAGGATTAGCTCAAACATATTCAGTTTTATCTGAGGTTTTTGGGAGACCTTCAAGTCCTTGCGGACAACCTGGACATGCTGCCTCTATAACATATGGATGGCATAATAAAAATAAAAGGTATGAATGGATGTTGCAAAATGATGTTTCTGGTTGGACACAAACAGGAAATCAATTTGATGATAGAATGCTTAATTGGGGAGTAGGAGATTGGAGTAAAGTTAGTTGGCATAATGCAAGTTATGTTGTTTTAGCAACTGATGCCGTTTATGATTCTGAAAATTATTTAAAGGCAACTATGCTTAATTTGCTAGCTGATAGTTATAGTGATAATAAAATTAAAGAATCAATTTATAAAGAGGCTTTAAAATATCAAAAAATAAACTTAGATTCTATGAATGGCCTTATTGATAGTTATAAAAAAGATAATACTATACAAACTAGCACATATTTAGACCTTGCAAAAGAAATTATAAGTGATTTTACATATTATCCTCAGGTTATGATGGAATTATTAGATAAGCTTAAAGATAATATAACTGATAAAGCTAATATAGCTCAGTTGGACTTATTAATTCATCAAGCTTTAATAAAGGCATCTAATGCAACTCCAGAATTAACTTCTAATGTTCAAGCATGTAAGCAATTGGCTGATTTTTACTTGAATAAAAAATCTAATGAATTAGCGACATTCTCTTTTGATGGAAATAATGCTAATAAAATAGTTATAAATCCTAAATACGAGGGTTCATCAATAAGAGTTAAATATAGTCTTGATGGAGGTAAAAATTGGAAAGAAACAGATAATCAGGTTATAGAATTAAGTAGTGAGGAATTAAATTCTATAAATGCTGAAAACAATATAATAGTTGGACTAGTAGGTGATAATGTTACTTATACAATAGACATATTACCAGGTAAAAAAATTGATAATTCGGTTATATATGCAAATGATTTAGAAAATGCACTTATAGGTAATTTAGATAATTTAGAATTTAGCCTTGATAATGGTAAAACATGGTGTGATTATCCTATTGATAAATCTGATTCTTCTAGAAATAATGCAAATGATTCAGAAGGAAGTATTAGATTTGATGGAGATAAATCTGTAAAGGTTAGATATAAGGCTCATGGAAATTATCTAAAGAGTAATGAATTTGATTATAAATTTACAAAAGATACTGATACAGATACAAGAAAGTATGTTCAATTAAAAAATATACATGTTACAGAATATAGCTCACAAAATGACAAAAATCATGCTGCTACTAATTTTATAGATGGTACACCTAATACAAGTTGGCATACTACTTTTGGAAAAAGAGAAAAGGATAAATTCTATACAGTTAAGTTAGATAAAGTAAGATATATAACTTCATTAGAATATTTATCTCTTGGAAATAATGGTAAATTAAAAAATGGGAAAATATATACAAGCTTAGATGGAAAAGAGTGGACTCAATCAGGTACATTTAAAGATTTAGCTAGGGATAATACTCTTAAAGTATTAAATTTAGATAAGCCTACTGCTTGTAGATACATAAAAATTGTTGCTGATAATACATATGGAAATACTCCAGGGGAATGTGATATGTATTTTTCAGGTAATATGTTAAATTTCTATGAGGATGCAACTAAAAATTATGATTCTAACCCAACTATTAAGTATTCAAGTGCAAATCCTACAAAAGATGATGTAATTGCAACAATTACACTTCCGAAAGGATGTACTATAATTGGAGATAATACTTATACATTTACTGGTAATGGGACTCACACATTTAGATATACAGATATAGATGGAGAAGAAAAAACTATAGATGCTACAGTGGATTGGATAGATAAAGAAGCACCAAAAGCAACAGTGGTTTATAGTACTAAAAATCCTACTAATGGAAATGTTATAGTGACATTAAATGATATATCACCAGATGCAAAGGTAAAAAATAATAATGGTGAAGCTTCATATACCTTCAAAGAGAACGGAAGTTTTGAGTTTGAACTAGAAGATAAAGCAGGAAATATAACTAAAATACCTGTAGCTGTAAGTTGGATAGATAAAGAAAGACCTGTTGTCAAAGTTAGTTATAGTGAAACTAATAAAACTAACAAGGATGTTACAGTTACTATAGGTGACTTACAAGAAGGTGAGTACATTGAAAATAACAATGGAAAAGCATCATATACCTTCAAAGAAAATGGAGTGTTTAACTTTATAATTAAAGACAAAGCTGGTAATACTACAATTGTACCGACAGCAGTAAATTGGATAGATAAAGTAGCTCCTACTGCTACAGTAGTTTATGATATTAATACTTGGACTAAAGACAATGTTACAGCAAAGTTAAGCAATATAAGTAAAAAAGTTACTATGTTAAATGGTGGTTCAGATTCATATACATTTAAAGATAATGGGTGTTATAAGTTTGAATTTGTAGATGAAGCTGGAAATGTTGGAGTGGCAGAAGCTAAAGTAACATGGATTGATAAGAGTAAAAAGGACAATTTCATTAATTTTGAAAATATTAATGATAAAAAAGGACAAGAAGTTAAGGCGTGTTTAGATATAAATCCTAATGAAGTTGAAGTTCTAAATAATGATGGAAAACCATATTATTTATTTAATGAAAATAAGACATTTATATTTAAGCTTAGACTTAAGAGTACAGGATATGAATTTGAAGTTCCAGTTACTGTGGATTGGATAAAAAAAGATTCAGATGCTGGCATAGTTAATAGACCAGATAGTAGTGATAAAAATGGTAGTGTAAATAATGGAGTTGTAGTTGAAGACCCAAACAATAATAGTAGTAATAATAATTTACAAGATTCAAATATAACAGATAAGCCAAGTGAGAATGTAATAATTGGTGGTAATAATACTACTAATAACAATAATAATAATACTAATAATAATAATAATACTAATAATAATATAGATATGCATAACAATACTTCAAATAATATAAATGTAGGTAGCGCAGATAGTAATATATCAAATGAAACTAAGAATGAATCATCTGAATCTAAAGGAGCAGTCGATACCGTTAGTGATGAAAAGTCAAAAGACTCTAAAGATACAGAAAATCATGTGAATAATTCTTCTTATACAAATGTAGAAAAGAATAAAAATTTAAAAAATATTGCATTTATATTAGTACTTTCTGCTTTATCTAGTATAGGTATATGGGGAACAAGGATATTGAAGAGAAAGAAAAATAAATAAGTATTATAGATATTATTTTGATAATATAAAAATAATTTAGAGTATTATTATAAATAGTTGTAAGCTTGAAAGAGGTATATCAAACTGTGTTTTGATATACCTCTTTTATGTACAATAGTTTTTAATAGTTATACATATTAAAAACTAAGATAAATCAAGATTTTTAAGACAAGCTTATAAGAATTTTATTGAAAATTTATATAAAACTTTGCAAATCATTAAAAATATTAGTTATTTTTCTTAATTTAATAAATCTATATTTTACTTATCCCATTCCCATTATATATATCAGTTGATGGAAGTAAAAATAATGCTTATCTAAATACTAATACAGCCATTAATAACGTAGATATTGGTAGTACTATTAAAATTCCACTAGCGGGAAATAGATATAATATTTTATTTTCTTCTTTAAATTTTTTAATGTGACCCCAGTCATATTTTAAATAACAACTTTAAATTTATAATAGCATTATAATAGAGACAATAATCAAGTGAAAAGGAGGAAGTATCTAGCAAAAATTTATTGTGCTATTAAAATTTATATATGGAAAATAAAAAAGTAATATTAAAAGATGGATAAGCAAAGGTTATTGATTCTGAAAGAATCAACATGTTAACTGACTTTTTAAGAATAATAAATAAATAAAGATGGTATAACTTCAGAATTAAGAGAAGAAGGGTTAGATATTATAAAATCAATTGATCTATAAAGAATAAAAATATTAATTTTGCATAATGATTTGTTATATTTTTAACCTTCATATCTTAAACGTATTGCAATTTATGTTTATGTTATGGTATATTTATAGCGGGAAAATTAGTTATACATACAAATAAAGTAAAAAAATGTATAAATTCATATGTTAAAACTATTGATTTTTATATAATTACTAGTGATTTACAAAAAATGATTTTAAAATAAAAATTTATAAAAATACAAATGATAAAAAATAAACAAAGTCTTAGTATAATAAATGTTTTTTAGAGATACTATTTAATGAAATTTGTATTGCTATAGATTGCAACTTAAAAAAATTTTTATAATAGGAAGAAGAGAAATATGATGAGCCTTTAGTGGCTATAAATACTACTGGAGCTACAAATGATATATTAGTAGTGATATTGGCATTCTTCGTAATACATTTTGTAGGAGCATTTATTATTGAGTGGTTTTGTAGAAAAGTTATACATTTATATGATGAAAATATTTTTAAATATATTTAATTTATAAAAAAGATAAAAGAGGAGAGTTGATTGAAATGAAAATCGGAATTGTTGGAGCAGGAGCAATGGGATCACGTTATGGATATATGCTGCATGAAGCTGGAAATGAAGTTATGTTAATAGATGCATGGAAAGATCATATAGATACTATAAATAGAGATGGATTAACTGTTGAGGAAAATGGAGAAATTAAAAAAGTAAAAATACCAGCAATGCTACCTCAAGATGCTAAGGAAATTCCAGAGTTAATAATATTATTTACTAAATCTATGGGATTAGAACCAATGTTAGAATCTATAAAAGATATATTAGGAAAAAATACAAAAGTATTATGTCTATTAAATGGATTAGGACATAATGAAACTGTGGCAAAATATGTTGATAGTAAAAACATACTTATGGGAGTAACTTTATGGACAGCTGGGTTAAAAGGGCCAGGACATGTTGTATTAACAGGAAGCGGAAGTCTAGAAGTTCAAAATATTGATCCAAGTATGGAAGTGGAAGCAAAAGAAATTTGCCATATATTAAGTAATGCAGGATTAAAAGTTCACTATAGTGAAAATGTACTATTTTCAATATGGCGTAAAGCTTGTGTAAATGGAACTTTAAATAGTGGATGTACAATTTTAGATTGTAATATTAAAGAATTTGGTGAACTAAAGGAAGCTCCACAACTTATACGTAATATAATAAAAGAATTTGCTGAAGTTGCAGCTAAATATGGAGTGAAGTTAGATATTGAAGAGGTTGCAAGAGGAATAGAAGCAATATATGATCCAAGTCAAGCTGGAGCTCATTATCCATCAATGCATCAAGATTTAATACAAAATAATCGTCTTACAGAAATAGATTATATAAATGGTTATGTATCAAGAAAAGGCAAAGAGTTTAATATAAATACACCATATAATGACTTACTTACTACACTTGTTCATGCAAAAGAGCAATTACTTATTAAATAAGAATATATAATAAATATAGTTATTTTAAGAAGTTGATTTTTATATTTTATAGAAATCAACTTTTTATATTTTATAATTATATAATTAAATAATTATTTTAATTATAAAATAATAGTATAATAAAATTTCATTTAATTAAAAAAAATGGAATTAATTTGATTGCAAATTTAAATACTTATATTTATTATAATATATAAATAAATTTTAAGCGGTTAGGATTGAGTATATAATGCCTTGAAGAAAATTTTTGCCAGTGCTTGTTTTTAACTGCAACCAGATTGAAAAAAATAGTAGCTAAAATAGCTGAAGATGAATTAAAACCATTAGGAATATCTCCAACATATGTATATATACTTCTTGGTGTAAATTTTAAACCAGGAATAACTCAAAAGAATTATGTGAGTAGCTTCATTTGAAGCCGTCTACAATAACTAGACTTATAGATAAATTAGTTATAAATGGATTGGTGGAAAGGAAATCAGAAGGGAAGTTAACCCATATATATCTAACTGATAGTGGAGAAAAAATACAAGAGGATATACAAAAATACAGATTAAAGTTACATAATCGTTATAAAGAGATACTTGGAGAAGAGGAATATAATTTTTAACTAAATTAACAAATGAATCTGCAAGAATATTGGAGTATGAATAAAATATAATTTTTAAAATTAAATAAAAAGTTATCATATTTTAAAACAAGAAAAAATGTACAACTTATTATGATTTTAGATTAATAATTATATATCAAACTTACTTATTATTTTTAATAATAGATTAGAATATTGATTTAGTTATTTAAAGTATTTGAACATGTTAGGTTATTATGAAAAATAGCTTAACTGTTGGTAAAATTAATCATTATTTAAATTTTATATAATATTAAATAAATTTTTTCATGATAAAACTTTAAAAGGTGATTTGATTTTTGTAGGTTAATCAAAGATATCAATAATTTAAGTAGCAATAAACCAATTATTTTTATTTAAATAATTAGTACTAAAATCAGTACTTCGGAAGGTGTAGAACCATTTAATAATCCATGAGGGACGAAATCAAAAAAGGATTATTTATCATACTTTTTACATTGATATTTTTGATTATCCTTATTGTCAAATCAAAATTTAAATAGTTTTTTTAAATGACAATTAGGAATTATTAAATTAATTTTATTTATTACTTTTTTCGCATTTTTTATGAAAATAAATTTTTTTATAAAATTTATTTTATTTTAAATAATTGAAAAAAGAAATATTCATTTAAATTGACAGATTATATTATTACAAAAGGAGGAATTTATGGAAAGATTGAAAAGATTTATTTCATTATTTACAATTTTTATGATGGGATTAAGTGTTTTACCAAAAGATTTTATAACATTTGCTCAAGATAACAACAAATTTACTATCGAATCTAATTTAATTAATGGTAATGAAATTGTTATTATTGATGCCAAAGATAAAGATGGAAAAAAGATTTTAGTATATAATCCTTCTACAGGTAATTTTAGTAAACAACATATTGTTGGTATTTCTAAAATACTTTTAAATGGAAAGCCTGTCTATTGCTTAGAGCCTGAGGTTGGAGTAAATACTAAAAATTTAGATGGTTATAAGGCAGAAGATTTTAAAAATTCTAATTTGAAATTAACTTCTAATCAAGAAGAAAAAATAGCATTATATTCACATTATGGGTATGGAAATCCAGATAATAAAGATTGTACAGACAATAATTGGTATATTGCAACTCAAATATTAATTTGGGAAGAACTTGGTTATAAAGATTTTTCACAACTTTATATTCTTGATAAAAATCATTATGCTTATCCATATTGGGATTCACAAAAAGTAGAAAGTATGAAAAAACAAATTAAAGATAAAGTTGATTTATACTATAAAAACAAGAAGTTTAAACCTGATTTTTATTATAATAATTTAGAGATTAAAGATAATACTATAAATGTTAAAAAAAGTGATTTAATAAAGGGTATAGATATTACAGAAAAGAATAATAAGCTTAATATTTATAAAGAGATTACTTCATCTAAAGACATAAAAGCAAGTATTAAAGATAATAAAATTCATATAGTTGCTAAAAATAATAATTTAAATAATGTTGAAGATGTAACTTTAAACTTAATTAGACACCAAGATATAGGTAAAAGATATGTAGAAGTTTTAGATAAAAGTCAAAAGATAGGTGTACTTAATTTAAATGAAAATGACCAAAAAAGTGAAGTTTTAAAATTAAATGTAATTGATGATTTATCAAAAGAAGTGTTATTTAGTAAAGTTGAAGTAAATGGAACCAAAGAACTAGTTGGAGCTAAATTAAAAGTAGTTGAAGGTGAAAGCCAAAGTGGTAAGTTAGTAAAAGAGTGGACATCAAGTGAAACACAAGAAAAGATTAAGCTAAAAAAAGGTGTTTATACCATGATAGAAACTCAAGCACCAAATGGTTATGATAAGGCAGAAAGTATTACATTTAGAGTAACTAGTGAAGGTAAGCTTGAAGTAAAAGAAAACGGCAATTGGATTTCAAAAGAAAATTCTACAGTTAAGATGGTAGATGCTTTAAAACAGTTAACACTTAACCCAGCAAAAACAAAAGTATCAGTAACAAAGAAATGGAAAGGGATTAAAAAGGATAGAGCTCCAGAAGTAAAAGTATTCCTATATAAGAATGGCCAAAAAACTGATAAGAGTATAACTCTAAATAAAAATAACAACTGGAGTGGAGAATTTACAGACCTACCAGTAGTAGATAATGTTATAGATAAGACAGGAATAACATATACAGTGCAAGAAGAAGGAACAGTATCAGGAAAAGTTGAAATAGAAAATAATACATATAATGTAAATGTTACAGGAGATTCTAAAACCGGCTATACTATAACAAATGTATACTTACCAGTAGAAAAAGAAGTTTATTTTAGTAAAGTTGAAGTAAATGGAACTGAAGAACTAGTTGGAGCTAAATTAAAAGTAGTTGAAGGTGAAGACGAAAGTGGTAAGTTAGTAAAAGAGTGGACATCCAGTAAAACACAAGAAAAGCTTAAGCTAAAAGAAGGTGTTTATACCATGATAGAAACTCAAGCACCAAATGGGTACGAGAAGGCAGAAAGTATTACATTTGGAGTAACTCATGAAGGTAAGCTTGAAGTAAAAGAAAATGGTAAATGGATTTCAAAAGAAAATTCTACAGTTAAGATGATAGATGGATATTCAGACCAAACAGTTAAATTCTCTAAAAGAGATGTAGCTGGAAAAGAATTAGAAGGAGCAACAATCCAACTACAAAAAGAAGATGGAAGCTTAGTAGAAGAATGGGTATCAACAGGAGAAGAAAAAAAATTCATAGTAAAACCTGGAAGTTACAAATTGGTAGAAACAGCAGCACCGAATGGATACGAAGTAGCAACAGCAATTAATTTTACAATTGATAAAGATGGTAAAGTAGTAGCTGATGGGAAAGAAGTAAAAGGTGATGCGCTAATTGTAATGGTAGATGGATATTCATTATCACCATTAATTAACTTTATATCTGATAAAGATGGTAAAGTATTAGATGATGGAGCAGAAGTAAAAGGTGATGCACCAGTTGTAATGGTAGATAAGTATATGGAAAAAGTTGATGATTGTGAAGATACAGCAAAACCAGAAAAAATAAAAACTTCTGAAAATACTAAAGTTAAGTCAAATTTACCGAAAACTGGAGAAGCATCAAGTGGTATAGAATATTTTGCTATAATATTAATATGCTCAATTGCTCTATTGATATTAGGAAAAAAGAGTAAAAAAGACATTAGTAACACTAGAAGTTAATGATTATAAATGAATTTAAATTGATATTATTATTTAAATATATGTAAATATTAAATTACAATTAATTTATATATATTTTGAAAAAATCTTAATAACTAAAAAAGAAAGTAGGTAGTTTTATTAAAAAATAAAACTACCTACTTTCTTTTTTATATATTAATTTCTCTACAGTTTTTGAATACTTAGCTGGAAAATTTGTAATAATATTCTTAATATTTTAAGGAGGATTTCAAATGAGTAAAGAAATCAATTATCAAGAAGAAATTAAAAATTGTAAATCAGTTGAAGATTTAGTTGGTAAGAATAGATTGATAAAAAGACTATTTAAAGATGTTATGCAACAATTGTTAGATGCCGAGATGGAAGAACACCTAGGTAGAACTAAATATGAAAGATGTTCTGAAGAAAATTCTAAAAATTATAGAAATGGCACTTAAAACAAAACTGTTAGAAGTAGTTACGGAGATGTGGAATTAGATATTCCACGTGATAGAAACGGTGACTTTAACCCTGTTTCAGTAAAAAAATAAAAAAGATTGTAATGAATTTGACCAGAAAATTATTGGATTATATGCCAGAGGAATGTCTACTAGAGATATTCAATCAGAAATGGAAGAATTATATGGAATTGAACTGTCTACATCGGCTATTTCTCATATAACAGATAAAGTTCTCGTAGCTGTTGCCGAATGGCAAAACCGAATGATTGATAAGGTATATCCAATTGTATATATGGATGCAATTCATTTTAAAGTTAGAGAAGATAATAAAATTGTATCTAAGACTGCATATATATGTTTAGGAATAGACATGAATGGACATAAAGATATTCTTGGAATATGGATTGGTGAAGCAGAGAGAGCTAAATTTTGGTTAAGTGTCTGTAATGATTTGAATAATCGTGGTGTTAAAGATATATTAATAGCTTGCATGGATGGATTGAGAGGACTTCCAGAAGCCATAAAAGCTTTATTTCCTAATGTTTATATACAAAATTGTATAGTTAATCAAATAAGAAACTCATTAAAATACATATCTTACAAGGATAAAAAATACTTTATGAAGGATTTAAAATTATTATATACGGCTGAAACCGTGGGACTAGCGTTATCGCAGTTAGACGTGTTAAAAGAAAAATGGGATTATAAATATGCTAATGTCATAGATTCATGGTACTCTAATTGGAATAATTTAAGTACATTCTTTGATTTTTAAAGTGGTATAAGAAAAATGATTTATACTACAAATTTGCTTGAAGGATTCAATAGACAGTTAAGAAAATTTACTAAGATAAGAACAGTATTTCCAACAGACGAATCACTAAGGAAGTCTCTATATTTAGCTAAAGATCAAATGATGAAAAAATGGACTTCACCAATAGCAAATAGGAGTCCTATTCTACTACAATTTGAAATAATTTTTGCGGAGAGAATCGAAACTGCACTAGCAATTTAGCTTGTATATAGTTGCATTTAAAGTATATATTTCAAAAATTTGCACATAATAAAATTAAAATAATAACTCATTATTAATATTTGAAGAAAAATATAAAAATATAACTGGAAATAAAATTTCCAGCTATATAACCGATACAGAATATTAAATTACACAAATTATTCTAGATTATCATAATATATATTATAGAAATTAGAATTTAATTTAAATTATCTTAAACTTTAAGGTTTTAGATTATTTAACTAATTTATTTAAAATTGGTATATGTTTTTCAATTGAAAAATAAATTTTTTGAACACTTTTGCTTAAGAATTTTATGTAAAGTACGTTTAGTATAATTACAAGTATAAATGAAGCAACGACATGTTGAGGATAATGGTGCCCAACATATACTCTAGAAATTCCTATTAATATAGATAGAATTATTTCAATTGTTCCAAGAATTTTATTATATCTATTTAATCCTAAAGCTATACTCATGCTACCAACTGCATGATCACTTGGAAAAGATGAATCTGGCTTGTGTGGATATAATAGATTTGCATTAGGATCATTTACAAAGGGTCTTGGAGCATAAAAAAAGTGACTTATTACTGCTGATAACAGTAAATTTATTGCAGTAAAAACAATAGTATCAACAGCTAGTCCTCTAGCTTTTTTCTTTTTACTTATAATACCTATTAAATAAACTATAACTACTGTACCTAAAAGAATATATGGCAATATTTGTGAACTGAAAAGCATAATTGAATCTAATAAGTGATTTTTTCCTGCCAACCCATTAATAGAGTTAAAAATGTTATTCCAAAAATTCATATGTATTTCTCCTTAATAATTTTTTCATTTGCTATATTTAAAAATTTTTATAATGCTTGTACACATTTAATATTAATTATATATATTTTGTTTTTTTAAGAAACTACACAAAAGTTACAAAAAATTAATTTTTATATAAAAATAAAGAATAATATATGTTGAATTGAGATTATATTAAGATTATATTTATTTTGTAAGAATATTATTTGGAGATGTTAATATGAAAAAGACATTATATGATTATGAAGAAGCAATTAAAAAGCTTCCTTTAAAAGATAAATATACAAAAGAAGAACTTTTAATAGATGATTTTCTTATTGATAAAGATGGAAATATTGAAATTTATTATGCTCCGCATAATGAATATATAAATCCTAATGCCAAGGTGTTTATAATTGGTATAACTCCAGGTTTTAATCAAATGAGCACAGCTATAGCTACAGCAAGAAAAGAATTAGAATTTGGTAATGATATTAAAGGGATTCAATATAAATGCAAAGTTGCAGGGCGTTTTAGTGGAGCATTAAGAAAAAATATAATTAGTATGTTAAATGAGATAGAACTTAGTAAGACATTAAACATAAATGATTGCGAAGAGCTTTTTGGAAAAAAAGATTATTTATTACATACGGTATCCTTAATTCCTTATTCTGTTTTTGTTAAAAAAGCAAATTATACAGGACACACTCCTAAACTTATAAAGAGTAATTTTTTAATGAAGTATGTTTATGAGAACTTTATTGAGGAAATCAAGAGTTTAGATGATTTTGAAAATATATTATTGATACCTTTAGGAAAAGCAGTTGAGGAAGTACTATTTAAGCTTAATGAAGAGGGATTTATAAGTGAAGGACAAATACTTAGGGGATTTCCACATCCATCTGGTGCAAATGTAAATAGAATACCTCAATTAAAAGAAAATAAAGAAAGTATGATTAAAAAAATTAAAGAATTTTATTAGTATTTGGCTTTAAAATAAGATAATATAGTGTGATAAAATAATTAAGTAAATTAAATTATTTTATTTAAGAGGGAAGTATATAATGAAGAATGTTAAAATGAGATATCCAATACATCTTAAAGAGTTTAAGTGTATTGGAGGAAAATGCGAAGATAGCTGTTGTATAGGCTGGGATGTTGATATTGATAAGTTTACTTTTGAGCAGTATGAAAGTGTAAGCAATAATGATATAAAGAATATACTTGAAAGTAATATTATTAAAAATAAGAAGTGTCAATGTGATGAAATTGATTTTGCTAAAGTTAAATTAGGAGAAAGTAAGAGATGTCCATTTTTAAAAAGTGATAACTACTGTGCTATTCATTCTAATCTTGGAGAAGAGTATCTTTCAAATGTTTGTACATCATTTCCTAGGGTAACCAATAAGATTGATTCAATTTATGAAATGTCTATTAATGTAGCATGTCCAGAGGCTGCTAGAATACTTTTGCTTAATAAGGACGGTATTGAGTTTTCAGAAAGTAATGAAACTTTAGAAAAACACATAATATCAAGTGAGATTAATACTAAAGTTAATCAAGAGTCATGGCTTCCAGTAGAGTTTCTTAAAGAAATTAGAGAGATTAGTATAAATATAATGAAAAATAGAGAGTTTTCATTAAATAAAAGACTTTACATATTAGGTGAATTTATAAACTCTTTAGAGGATGAGTATGAATATAATTACAATAATACTTTAAGCTTTATAAAGGAATATGACATAAATAATCTTCAAGACTCATATGAAGAAAATTCTATGAATTATGTTATTCAAGTTGATTTCTTTAAGAAATTACTTACTATGCTTAGGATAGACAAGGATATAGATAGTGATAGGTTTAAGGATTATTCAAAAGAAGTTAAGATAGGATTTAATTTAGATGAAGAAAATTATTTAGTTAAAAATGTTCAAATGTATATAAATGCTTTTGAAGAATATGAAAAAGTATTTATAGAGCAAAATAGTTATATATTTGAAAACTACATAGTTAATTTTATTTATAGTAATTTATTTCCATTGTGTGAGAGAGAATCAATATTTGATAGCTATATCATGTTGCTTATAAGATATACATTTATAAGATTTTATTTAGTTGGTATGTATATATATGATAAGAAAAATAAGAATAAAGGTAAGTTAAATAAATTTCTTTCAAAAGAAGAAGTAGTAAGATTTATTCAGTGTTTCTCAAAGGTTGTAGAGCATCACAAAACTTATTTAATTGACTTATTAAATTATATAAAAGAGCATGATTTTAATAATTTAGAATTTGCTAAAATTTTACTGCCTGTATTTACAAAAGATTAAAATAGTAGATGGAAATGAGAATTTTTAACTTCGTCCTATTTATATTTAGGATGGAGTTTTTTATTGCATTAGGATTGAAAATACAGGTCAAGTGAAAATTAATGCTTTAGTTTATATTTTAATAATTTACAATATAAACTAGCATGCAAACATATTTGTATCTTGTCTATCTTTTAAGTAGTTTTTTAAAGTTAAGTATGTTTCATCTGAAACCTTTGATTTTATAGTTACATTTTGAGCGAAGTTTACTTCTAAAATCAAATCATTACTGTCTTCAATTAAACTTTTTATTGCTTCATAGGAACTATAAGATGTTTCTATAAATATAGAAATTTTTTCTTCTTCATCTTCAAAAATGCTTTCATCTCTATAGTTTGCTCTACAAGTACTTTGATCTTTTGTTTCTAAAACATATACTCTAAGTTTATTACTTCTAGGGAATTCAATTTTTTCTATAATTCTTAAAAGTTTTTTTAACTCTTCTTTTGAAATATTAAGGAATTCTCTTTTTTCATATCCATCTTCATATACATTGAATGTATCTTCAAGTTTTTCTATAACTACTTTTCTATTTTTTTTATATGATCTTATGTCTAAACAGTTATATGGTTTTAATTCATTTAATTTTTTTATAGAATCAAAAGCGAAATTATTAATTGTAAACATAAATATTCACCTCACTTTAAGAATCTTTTCTAAAGTATATCATCTTTTTGTTTATACTAAAATAAATTTACTTATTTGATTTATTTATAGTTATTATAGGTTTTTATAATTTAAATTTTATAAATTTTTAATATTAATATAATTTTATATTTGATTATGCTGAAAATACAAAATCTAATCCATAATAATTATAAAAAGCAATTAATATTTAAATGATAAAGCTGAAGATTATCTTTATATTAGAGATATAAAATGAAATTTATTTACAAAGAAACTTTAAATTGATAATATTTATTATATAGGATTTAAAAGTTTTGGAGGAGATAATGAAAAATTACGAGAGAAAATTAAAGATTGAGATTATTACTATTTTTGTAATGATTGATTATATATTTATGATAAGAAAAGCAAGTAGTTCTTTAGAAGAGTCAATATTGGCAGGAATTGCTCTTTTATGGACTATTTTTGCTTTAGGATACCATATATGGGATTTAAAGAAGCGAGGGTTAACTTTTACATCTTGGATTAAAGGTTTTACTGATAGAATTAAAAGTCTTAAATATTTTAGTAAGTTTTATTCATGTGTATTTAAATATGGAATAAGTATAATGATTATTTTAGGTATATTATTAGTTTCTTTAAATGTAATTAATACTGAGGTTTTAAATACATCACTTATAAAGTATATTATAAACATAGGAATGTCTTTAGCTGTTTCACTAGGAATGGTAGAAGTTATAGTGTTTTCTATAGCTGGAATAGTAAGAATTATGGAAGAAAATAAAAAATATAATTAAAATGCTTCACAAAACTTTGTGAAGCATTTTTTATATTTTATTTGTACTATCTTTTTTATGGAATATTATTTTAATTAACTTAAAGCTTAAAAATTAAAGATCAAAAGTTATAGAAAGGTTTGTTATGATAGTAAGATTTGAACATGAAAAGAGGATTATAGATTTTGAATTAATATTAAGTAAAAGAAAAACTATGAGTATAGAGATTTCAGTTGAGGGAGAAGTAAAAGTTAGAGCACCTATTGGTATTTCAGAGGAAGTTATTATTAGTCATGTTAGAAAAAAAGGAAATTGGATCATTGAAAAGAAAGAACAGGCTTGCAAACGTAATTATAAAAAGGTTGAAAAAAGCTATAAGGATGGAGATTTATTTATGTATTTAGGAAATGAATATCCATTAAAAATAAAGTTTAGCCCATTTTTAAAAAAGATTTCTGTTAATTTAATAGAAAAAGAATTAGTTGTTCATATTAATAAATACAATAAGGAAAAATTAAGGAAAGCAATTGAATTATGGTATAGAGAGGAAGGATTAAGGATAATTAAAGAAAGAGTTAAACACTATTTAAAATTTTATCCTTTGAATGCTAGAAGTGTAAAGGTTAAAGAACAAAAAAGGAGATGGGGTAGTTGTACATATTATAATGATTTACTTTTTAATTGGAGGTGTATAATGGCACCTTTAGAGGTAATTGATTATATAGTTGTGCATGAAATGACGCATATGATTCATAAAAATCATTCAAAGAATTATTGGATTTATGTTTCTAAGATTATTCCAAATTATAAAGAAAAGAAAATCTGGTTAAAAGATAATGGAATTAGAATGGATATATAAAACAATTAAATAGTCTTAAAAATAATATTTATCATAATTTTAGTATTTTATAATTATTAAGATAGAAATTATTAAACTAATATTATATACTGTATATGGATAAAATGTTAATCTTTTTAATGAAATATTAATTTATATTTGTTATGATTATTAAATCATATACTTCATAAGTGAGGGGAAGATATGAAAATGTACTATTTAGAAGAAAATATAGATGAAGTAAATTATGAAGATAGCAAAGAAGATAAAAATATTAAAATGGATATCTTAAGTCTTAAGATAGAAAATGAATTGAAGTTAATAGAAAATTTATGCGGAAATTGTGAAAGAAAAAATACTTTATATGAAGCTCTAAAGAACATAAAAAGTTTGTTAAAGCAATATTATATAGTTTTTAATGGAACTCAAGATGCTCTATTTTTAGTTCAAATGCTTAAGGATGGAAATTTTAGATATGTGAGAAATAACAATGCATATCTTGATGAATTTGGACTTAAAGGAGAAGAGATTATAAATAAGACTCCAAAAGAAGTTTTTGGTGAAGAGATTGGAAAAAAGTTCTGTAGTTATTATAAGAATTGTATAGAAGCAAAAAGAGTAGTTGTATTCGAAGATGATTTGGTTTTGAATGGAAAAAGAAAGGTGTTTTTAACTAAGCTACTGCCTATTTTAGATGAAGATGATGGTGTTTTTATAGTAGGTTCAAGACAAGATATTACAAATAGGAAAAATTTGGAGATTAAATTGGATAGAATGGCCAATTATGATGAATTAACTAATATTCCCAACATGAGATTGTTTTTCAAATCTTTTAGAAATACTATAAATGAAAGTAAAAATATGGATAAGAAATTTGCAGTTCTTTTTATAGATTTAGATTGTTTCAAGGAAATAAATGATAATTATGGACATAATGTAGGTGACGAAGTTCTAGTTTGTGCAGTTAAAAGGGTATATAAATGTTTAAGAAAAGGTGATATTTTAGGAAGAATAGGTGGAGATGAATTCTCAGCTATATTAAAGGATATATGTGATAGAAAAGAAATTGAAGAAATAGTTAAAGATATTCAAAATTCCTTAAGAAAAATAATAAAAATAGGAGATATTACATGTAATATTGACTCATCAATAGGTATAACAATATTTCCAGATGATGGAGAGAAAATAGAAGTACTGATGAGAAATTCTGATAAAGCTATGTATAAAGTGAAAAATAGAGAAAAAGGAGGGTATAGATTTTTTAACGATATGATTAAAGAGTATAATTTTAAAAATAAAGATGGTCATGTTCATACAAAATATTGCCCTCATGGTAGTGATGACAATATTGAAGATTATATTGAAAAAGCTATAAAATGTAAATTGGATGAAATAAGTTTTACTGAGCATTTACCACTTCCAGAAAATTTTACTGATCCTTCGCCTTTGAAAGATAGTGCTATGAAATTAGAAGAAATGGAATCTTATTTAAAAGAGTTACAAGTATTAAAAGAAAAGTATAAAGATAAGATAAAAGTAAATACTGGAGTAGAAGTAGATTACATAGAAGATTATGAAAGTGAGACTAAGTGCCTTTTAAATAAATATGGAGAGTACTTAGATGATGGAATCTTATCTGTTCATATGATAAAAGGAAATAAAGGATATTATTGTATTGATTTTAGTGTAGAGGAATTTAAAAATATTATAGATGACTTAGGTTCTTTAGAGGAAGTATATGATAAATATTATGATACATTAATTATGGCATTAAAAAGTGATTTAGGACCATACAAACCAAAGAGAATAGGACATTTGAATCTAGTAAGAAAGTTTAATAAGCAATTTCTTTATAACTATGAAAAATATATTCCAAAGATAGATATGATATTAGAGATTATAAAAGAAAAAGGATATGAACTTGATTTTAATATTTCAGGTTTAAGAAAAAAAGAGTGTAATGAACTTTATATAGAAGGAAAAGTTCTAGAAATGGCAATTGAGAAGGGAATACCTATGGTTTTAGGAAGTGATTCTCATTCTGCTAAATATATAAAATGTATAAAAGAGTTTTTATAGTATAAATAATATGATTCTAGATCTTTCAGTTATTGATATGCTATGGAGCAAAGGATAAAGATTGCAACAGGAACTAATGTAGCAATACAATGTTCGAATTTAGCTAAGAATGTTATATCAGCAACTGCTAATGATGGAATAGTGGCAAAGGATGTAGAATAAACAATTGAAAGCATAGAAAAATTAATACAAAATGGTTTTAAAAATGTTGATGATACTATACTTAACATAATGCTTGAAAAGAAAAAGAATAATAAATATTTAAAATTAGATAAGTGTTGATTTTAGGTATCTATTTAGATACATTTAATTTTATATATAGTTTATATTATCTATTCAAAATAATAGATAAAATTAAATTTTAAAATGCTATAGTTCTACCTAAAATCAACATTTATCTAAAATAAATAGATTTAAAAAATTATTTAATATTATGCATATTTCTAAATAAATTTTTTCTAGAAGCTAGTTTTATTAAGAAAGCTATTATTAATAAGGCTAACAATAATATAATTAGAGGATTTATTCCTGTTATTTCTATTAATTCATCCAATTCAGTATGTAATCCAAGATCAGTAAATAATGATATAAATGGATAGAAAATTAAGTACACTGAGATACTTAACAATGAACATATGAAAAATATAATAGTAAATTTATGATATAAGCCATTTCTTAATGAATTATTAAATATAAGTACTAGCACAAACAAAAATAATACAGGTATTGATATTCCTAGTACAAGATTAAGAGCATAAGAAAATTTGTCATAATTAGCATTCACTACTGTGATACCATGACTAAATTCTATTTTTCCTCCACATAATAATCCAACTAAAGCTTTTGAAATATCATGTAACAAGTAGATTATTAAAAATGATAAAGCAATCATGATTAATATTGAAATAGTGTTTTTAAATTTGTTTGTTTTATTCAATTTTTTCAACTCCTTAATATAATTAAATATTGAATATGAAACAGCTTTTAATTTTTTTAGTTAAAAGCTATTGAGTTTTAGAAATAATAATTTAAAACTACTCTTAAGGTGAACAAAATGTTAATTAACCCTATATTAATATAAACTTTTTATAAATATAAGTAAAGGATTAAATAGTATTTTTGATGTTTAATTTGGTTGTATAAATAAAAGAAACTTTAATGAAATAAGTATTTAAATAAAAATTTCTCTATATATACAAACGTTTTCTGTAATGCTATAATAAAGATGAACAAAGTGTGAATAAATATTTTGTATCTTTAAAGGTGGAGATTTATATGAAGAAATTGATTATAGTTTTATTAGTTATTATATCTTTAGGATTAGGTAGTTTGTTAATATCTAGACATTATACAAATTTAAGAGAAGAAAGGGTTAATAACATTATAGAAAATGCTAATAAAGCTATTGAAAATAAAGAATATGAAACTGCAGAAGTATTATTAGAAAAGGCTAAATTAATGGATCATAAGACACATATAATATGCAAAAAAATACAGGAAATAGAGAGTGATAAAGAACAACAAGAACTTTATGATAAGGGATTGCGACTAAAAAGGTTAAAAAGATATTCAGAAGCCATAGATACTTTTAGAGAAATTGATGATGATTCAAATGATTTAAAAAGAAATAGTGAGAAAGAAATAGAAGTTTGTAAGAAATGTATAATAGACGATTTTTCAAATAAGGCTGATAAAGCTATAAGAAGAGGCGATATAGAAGAAGCAAAATATATTATAGCTAAAATTGAAAAAGTAGATAGAAATAGTCCAGAAATAAATATATTAAATATAAAAATAGAAAGTTTTAAATTAGCCCAATAAATATCAAGTTATAACTTGATATTTATTGGGCTAATTTTTGTTAAATAATATCCTTGGTATCTAAAAATGTTTCTTGTAGAATTAATTTAATCATAGCAGGAAATTCTCTAACCATATATTGAACTCTTAAATATATAGGAGTTTTGGAAGGAAGACCTTGATTTTTAATATCAAGATAATCTGCGATTTCCATAGCTCTAAATAAATGAAAATCACTTGTTACTATTAATACTTGATCTTTATCAGCATTCCTTTCTTCAAGAATTTTTTTACTGAATTCTAAATTTTGAAAGGTTGATTTAGATTTATTTTCTTCTATAATTCTATTAGAATTAATTCCTTTATTAACAAGAAATTTTTTCATAGCCTCAGATTCAGGTATTAATTCGTTAATTCCTTGTCCACCTGAAACTATTACTTTAGTATTAGGGTGTAATTCCAAGTATTTCAAACCTTCATCTAATCTTTCCTGTAAGATTGGACTTGGCTTGTCTCCATACAATCCTGCACCTAAGATTATTTCATATTCTACATCTTTAAGTTGATTTATATTTTTAAAATTAATCATTTTATATGTTAAAAAACCTTCGAAAATAAGGAAGACTACAATAATTAATCCTATTAAAATAGATATTACAACTAAAATTTTCTTCTTTAGCAAATAATCACTTCCTATGTTTATTCTTTAAATTAATACAAATTTTATCCTTAAGACTATTCTCTCATATATACCTTACATAATTATGATTTAAATATTAAGTAACTATTACAATAAATGTATTAAAAAGAATTATGTTAATTGATATTACATTATAAACTATTTGATGTGATGTTCTTTATCATATATTTTTATTATTTCCTTCTTATAGATAGTATTGTAAGTAATTTAACCGAATAAATTTAGAATTATATTACTATTTAGAATTGATTTAAACATATTAAGACAATATTTTTAAATAAATAGGGAGTGGATTTGAAAAAAATAAAATTTTTCTGGAAAAATTTTTATTGTTGTCATATTATATGATTTTCTTGAATATAAATATAACATAATAAAATTAATACTTATATTTTAGGGGGAAAAGGGGAATGAGAAAAAGAGGTATCATGAGTAAACGTTTGCTATCTGTTTTATGTATGGCATCAGTGATGACATCATTATTTGGGTTTAGAGGATTAGAAGTTAAGGCTTCACCCAATGTTCCATATGATCAAAAAGAATCATTATCACCATTAGGAGAAGTATATAGTATTGAAACTTTACTAAATTGGACACCAGAAAGTGATCCGGATGCTAAGTATAATAGAGCAAGTATTGAGCTTAAAGATAGGTTTATGGGAGATATTGTAAATGAAAATGCTAATCCAGAAGCTAAAATAATGAATGTTGCTTTAACCAACCCATATATTGATAAAGCACCATCACAAGGGAGTGATTCAATGGATTCATATGTATTCTCATATTGGCAGTATGTAAATTCATATGTTTATTGGGGAGGATCAAGTAGAGGAATCTTTGCACTTCCAACTCCAGATGTAGTTGATAATGCACATAAAAATGGTGTTCCAGTTTTAGCTACAATAGGATTCCCATGGGGACCAGGAGAAGGATATGCTGAGCAAGTAAGAGAATTCCTTCAAAAAGATAAAAATGGAAACTTCCCAGTTGCAGATAAAATGATTGAAGTAGCTAATTATTATGGATTTGATGGATATTTTTTTAACCAAGAATCTTATGGTTGTGTAAAAAATGATGCAGATAGAATGGTAGAAATACTTGAGTATATCAAAAAGAAAGCTCCCAATATGGTAGTAGGTTGGTATGATTCTATGACTGTAGACGGAAATGTTAAATGGCAAGATGCTTTAAATGATAAGAATGCTGCTTTCTTCCAAAATGGAGAAAATAGAACAACTGATGAATTCTTTTTAAATTATAATTGGACTCCAGAAAAAATAGAAACTACAGTTAATACTGCTAAATCATTGGGAAGAAATCCTTTTGATGTTTATGCAGGATTAGATGTTCAACAAAATGCATATAATACTACATTTAATGATGATTACTTATTGAATGAGAATGGAAAGCTTAGACTTTCTTTAGCTATGTATACTCCAAATTCAACATTTTCAATGTCTAAGGATGTTTATGATTTCTATAAGAATGATCAAAAATTCTGGGTAGGACCAACAGGTGATCCATCAAAATCAGATACAGATCAAGATTGGACAGGATTAGCTAACTATGTTCCAGATAGATCAGCAATAAATGACCTACCATTTGTGACAAACTTTAATTTAGGACATGGAGAAGATTATTATATAGATGGTTCACTTTCAAGGGATGAAGAGTGGAATAATAGAGCAATGCAAGAATATTTACCAACTTGGAGATGGATAGTTGAATCAAATGGTTCAAAACTTAATCCGGATTTTGACTTTAAAACTGCATACAATGGAGGAAGTTCATTAAAGGTTGAAGGTAAGTTAGAGGCTGCAAATCCAAACCATATTAAGTTATACAGCACAGACTTAAATATAGAGAATAACTCAACAGAATTATCAATTGTTTATAAAACAGAATCAGCTCCAAATATGAAAGTAGGATTATGTTTTGGAGAAAATTATGATGAAGAAAACTTTACATTCTTTGATGTAAATAAAAATAGTAATGGAGAATGGACAGAGGTTAAAATACCTTTAGGTGACTATGTTGGGAAAACAATTTCTGCAATATCATTAAAGTTTGAAAGTGGTCAAGATGTTGAAAACTTTAAAATTAATTTAGGACAAATATCTATAGAAGAAGCTGATAAAAATAATAAAAGTTTAAAAAATAGTGATGTTATTTTAGAAGAAACAATGGTTCATAATTCAAATAGTGCAGAGGCTAGAATTTACTGGAATGGATTAGAATCAGGAAATAATGATGACTTAGCTTTCTATGAAATATATAGAATTAAGCCAGATGGCTCTAGAGAACTTATGGGAGCAACTCCAAATGATGCTTACTATGTTCAAGAGTTTGAGAGATATGGTGAAGAAATGGAATTTGACATTGAAGTAGTTCCTGTAGATGTAAATTACAATAGAGGAGAAGGAAAGAGAGTAACATTTAATTGGGGAATTCCTCATGATGCTACACAAATTCCAGAAAAGAAAGAATTTGAAAACTTTGCATTATATAAAGAAGTTAAAACTAGTGCAGAGGGTGCCGCAGAGCCAGGACTTAAAGCTGTTGATGGAAAAGTTGATAATAATAGTAAATGGTGTGCCGCTGGAGCTAAGGATGGTTGGTTAACAATTGACTTAGGAGAGCAAAAAAAGATTCAAAGATGGGTTGTTAAACATGCTGAAGCTGGTGGAGAAGCAAAAGAAATGAATACAAAGGATTTTGCTTTAGAGGTTTCATATGATGGAGGAAAAACTTATGAGCCGGTAGATACTGTAAGAGATAATACAGAGGCTATTACTGATAGAAATCTAGTAGATCCAATAGTTGCACAACATTTAAGACTTAGAATTGATGATTCAGGAAATTCACCTTGGGCAGCTATAAGAGTATATGAATTCCAATTATATGAGGAAACATTTATAGATCAAACAACTGAGATTCCAATGAGATTTGTAAATGCTAAAAATAATAAAGGAGCTAATGACTCTATATTATTTACAAGAGGTAAAGAAGGACAAACTGTTAACCTTTATAAAGGATTAAATGATGAAACTTCTTTTGCTACTGCTACTATAGACTCTAGCGGACAAGCTAGATTTGAAGGGTTAGATTTTGGTGAAGATGGTGGAAGAGTTTATTATGGAATAAGTGAAGAAGGTAAGAGAGAAAGCTTAAGAATGAGTGTTGCTTTTGAAGGAGAAAATTGGGAGTATTCAAAGGCTCCAGAAAGATTTGAATTAATTCCTTATAAGGCACCAGGAATGAATGGAGAAAATCATAATTATGGTACTTTAAAAATAAAGGATTTAGAAGCTGGAGATATTGTAAGCATATTTAATGATAAAGATTCAATGTTCCCGGAGAAGGTTAGTGTTCCAGTAGCTGAAGGAGAAGATATAGCTATTTTAGATAGAATATCTGTTAATACAGATGGTGGAGTATTAACATTAGAAATTAAATCAGAAGGTAAGAAGGTTAAAAGAATTGAAGTTCCGTACTCAGGTTTTGGTGAAATAGAAATGAAAATAGAAAATGAAGCACCGACTAACTTAAAAGCAGTAGATGTTCAAAAGAAGAGTGTAAGTATTTCTTGGGATTCACCAAAAAATACTTATGGATTAGATGGATATATAATCTATAAGGATAACAAGAAAGTTGGAGAAGTTTCAGCAGATCAAACTGAATTTACAGTCGGAAAGTTAAACAGACATACAATTTATAACTTTAAAGTTGCGGCTAAGTATTCTAATGGTAAAATTTCAAAAAGAGATACAATAACATTAAGAACAGCTAGATAAACTAAATAATTAATTAAGAAAATAAAATAAATATAAGTTTTCAAGGCCATTTATTAAAAGATAAATCTTTTAATAAATGGCTTTTTATTTAGTACCTTTGAATAATATTTAGATATATTGTATATTAGATAAAAAAGGTAATTAATGTTTAGTACATTATAGAAAGAGGTAGTAAATGGAGTTATTTGTTTCAGATTTAGATGGAACTTTATTAAATAAGGATCAAGTTATATCAGATTATTCTAAAAGAGAATTAAACAGACTTATAAACACAGGTGTTAATTTCGCAATTGCTACAGCTAGAAGTCCAGCTACTGTTTCAGATATTTTATATGGAATAGATATAAAAACACCTGTTGTTCTTATGAATGGAGTTATAATTTTTGATATTGAAAATAAAAAATATATAGATGTTAAAGAAATAGACAAAGAAAGTGTTAAAGAGGTTATCAAAATACTTGAAGAATATAACAAAACATTTTTTCTTTATGGTATAAAAGATGATTATTTATGGGTTTATCATAAAGATTTTACTTATGATTTTGAGAGAAAATATTATGAGGAAAGATGCAATAAACCACTTAAGTCTTTTAAAAAAATTGAAAGTTATTTAGATGTTTTAGAGGATAATCAAATAATAAATTTTGTATTTTTTGAAGATAATAAATTTATAGCCGAGGAATTATTTGAGAAGATAATGAGAGTAAAAGGTGTTACTGGTAATTGTTATAAAGATATATATAATGAGGGAGTTTTTTTCTTAGATGTATATAATAAAGAGGCTTCTAAGGCTAATGGAATAAAGTTCTTGGCAGATTATGTAGAACATAGTAAAGTTATAACTTTTGGTGATGGAGAAAATGATGTTCCTATGTTTGAAATTGCAGACGAATGTTATGCTTTAGAAAATGCTTCAGAAGGGTTAAAATCCATCGCTACAGGTATTATTGGAAATAACAATGATGATGCTGTTATTAAATTTTTATGTGAAAGATTTAAATAGTAGGAAAATTTAGATTATATTTTATTATTATGCATAAAATATTTTGGAAAAATCAAGAATAATATATATGTAAAATTAAGTTTGATAATAAAAATTTCATAAATGAAATACTTCTTTTATTTTTTATTGTTTTTTTATTAAGATTATTAAAAAAACAATAAAAAAATAATGAGTAATAAAAATGATTAAATTGATGATTTTATTTTGTTTTTGAAAGTGAAGTTTTAATTTTTTGAAAATATTTCAAAATGATTTAAGGCGTTTTTATGAATGAGAAAAATGTCCTTTATTTAGATAAATACTTGTTTTATGTTATATTATTAATTAAATAAAATTTGTATTTTAAAAAAATATATATTTACAAAATTGATATAAGACTTGTAAAATGGATGTAAACCTTGTAAAATTAACATAGGATAAAGTGAAAAATTTGTCTTAAAAAATAAAAAAATAGGAGGTATACATATGGTAGGAATTATTCTTGCTAGTCATGGAGAGTTTGCTAAAGGAATAATGCAATCTGGTTCAATGATTTTTGGAGAACAAGAAAATGTAAAAGCGGTTACATTAATGCCTAGTGAAGGGCCTGATGATATTAAAGCAAAAATGAAAGAAGCAATTGCATCCTTTGACAATCAAGATGAGGTTTTATTCTTAGTTGATCTATGGGGAGGAACACCATTTAACCAAGCAGATAGTCTAGTTGAAGAGCATAAAGATAAATGGGCAATCGTAGCTGGTATGAATTTACCAATGGTTATTGAAGCATATGCTTCACGTTTTTCAATGGAATCAGCACAAGAAATTGCTGCAAATATTTTAAAAACAGCTAGAGAAGGAGTTAAAGTTAAGCCAGAATCATTAGAACCAGTAGATGCTACTGAACAATCTAATACAAATTCTGCTCAACAATCTAACGTAGGTGCACCTGGCTCATTTGAATATGTTTTAGCACGTATTGATTCACGTTTACTTCATGGTCAAGTGGCAACTGCTTGGACAAAAACTGTAAAACCAACAAGAATTATTGTTGTATCAGACGATGTAGCTAAAGATGATCTTCGTAAGAAATTGATTCAACAAGCTGCTCCTCCAGGAGTTAAAGCTCATACTATTCCAGTTAGTCAAATGATTAAGCTTGCAAAAGATGATCAGCACTTCGGAGGACAACGTGCATTACTTCTTTTTGAAAATCCAGAAGATGTACTTAGAGCAGTAGAGGGAGGAGTACCTATAAAGACAGTTAATGTTGGTTCTATGGCTCATTCTCCAGGTAAGGTTCAACCAAACAAAGTACTTGCTTTTAATCAAGAAGATATTGATACTTTTGATAAACTTAAAAAAGCTGGATTAGATTTTGATGTTCGTAAAGTTCCAAATGATACAAAAGGAAATATGGATGAAATTCTTAAAAAAGCACAAGAGGAATTAAATAAATTAAAATAATTTAATATAAATTATTTTAATGAAAAGGAGGATTAATAACAGTGGATTTAAATATAATTCAAGTAATATTAGTTATTATTATTGCATTTTTAGCTGGTATAGGAGGGATCCTAGACGAATTCCAATTTCATCAACCGCTAGTTGCTTGTACTTTAATAGGATTAGTTACAGGTAACTTAATACCATGTTTAATCCTAGGCGGTAGTTTACAAATGATCGCTTTAGGTTGGGCAAATATAGGTGCTGCCGTAGCGCCAGACGCAGCTTTAGCATCTGTTGCAGCTGCAATTATCTTAGTTCTTAGTGGAGAAGGGCAAGCTGGAATTTCTTCAGCTATTGCTATAGCAATTCCATTAGCTGTTGCAGGATTATTATTAACAATTATTTGTCGTACACTAGCTACAGCATTTGTACATCTTATGGATTCTGCTGCTAAAGAAGGAAATATAAGAAAAGTTGAAATGTGGCATGTTATTGCTATCATTATGCAAGGTGTACGTATAGCACTTCCAGCTGCATTAATTTTATTAATAGGTGCTGGTCCAATAAGTGCATTACTTGCTTCTATGCCTCTTTGGTTAACAGATGGTTTAGCAGTAGGTGGTGGAATGGTAGTAGCTGTTGGTTATGCAATGGTAATTAACATGATGGCAACAAAAGAAGTATGGCCATTCTTTGCAATTGGTTTTGTATTAGCAACTATTCCTCAACTTACACTTATAGGATTAGGTGCAATTGGTGTAGCATTAGCCTTTATTTACTTAGCACTTAGCAAAAAAGGTGGCTCAGGTAATGGTGGATCAAACATTGGAGATCCAGTAGGCGACATTATCGATAGATACTAAGAAGGGAGAGAAGACGAAAATGGAGAAAAATTTAAAGTTAACAAAAAAAGATCGTCTTTCTATTTGGTGGCGTTCAACTTTCATTCAAGGATCTTGGAACTATGAAAGAATGCAAAATGGTGGTTGGGCATTCTCATTAATTCCTGCAATCAAAAAATTATACAAAACTAAAGAAGAAAGATCAGCGGCATTAACACGTCACTTAGAATTCTTTAATACTCACCCATATGTAGCTTCACCTATTATTGGGGTAACATTAGCATTAGAAGAAGACCGTGCAAATGGAGCTGAAGTAGATGATGTAACTATTCAAGGGGTTAAAGTTGGTATGATGGGACCTTTAGCAGGTATCGGAGATCCTGTATTCTGGTTTACTGTTAGACCTATATTAGGGGCATTAGGTGCTTCACTTGCTATGGCTGGTAATATATTAGGACCAATTATATTCTTCTTCGGTTGGAATATTATTCGTATGGCATTTACTTGGTATACACAAGAGTTTGGTTACAAAGCAGGTTCTCGTATTACAGAGGATTTATCAGGAAATTTATTACAAGATATTACAAAAGGTGCATCTATACTTGGTATGTTCATATTAGGGTCATTAGTTAATAGATGGGTATCTATTAAATTTACACCAGTAGTATCAAGTGTTCAATTAAGTGAAGGTGCTTATATTAATTGGGATAGCCTTCCATCAGGAGCAGAAGGTATTAAGCAAGCTTTATTACAACAATCATCTGGATTATCTTTAACTGCTGATAAAGTTACAACATTACAAGGAAACTTAGATTCATTAATTCCTGGACTTGCAGGATTATTATTAACATTCCTTTGTATGTGGTTACTTAAGAAGAAAGTATCTCCAATTGTGATTATTCTTGCTTTATTCGTAATCGGTATTATTTTCCATGTAATAGGATTAATGTAATATTTTTATTTAGCCTAGGTTAGTATAATATTTTTTACTTAGCCTAGGCTTTTTTTAAACATAAAGAAATTAAAATAGAATTAGAAAAAATTTTTCTAATTTATCTTGATTTTTTAATAAATATATAAAAAAATAAATGTATATATTAAGTAGAAAAGAGGTATATGTATGGTTCAGTCACTTAATACAAAAGTGGATTTAGTAGTTGATGCAACATCTTTTGCAGGTCTTGCTGATTACGGACAAATAATGATTGGCGATAAAGGTTTTGAATTCTATAACTCTAATGATTATAGAAAATTCATTCAAATTCCTTGGGAAGAAGTTGATTACGTCATTGCATCAATAATGTTTAAAGGGAAGTGGATTCCACGATATGCAATTAAAACTAAGAAAAATGGTACATATTCTTTCTCTTCTAAAGATACAAAGAAGGTACTTCGTACTATTAGAAAATATGTTGATCCAAGTCATATAGTTAGGTCTTTAAGCTTCTTTGACGTTGTTAAAAGAGAGATAAAAGCACTATTTAAGAAGAAATAATTTTAAGTTTTTATTTATAAAAAATGTATTTTTAGTATAAAAGTAAACAAATATTAGTGTGAATAAGAATATTGATTAATTTTACTGATTTAAGCTTTCTATGGAGGTTTGATTGAGAAAATATAGAGGAGTATAATAAATTTTAAGATGCATAAGTTAATTAATGTATGAAATCTTTGCTTAAAAGATATAAATGTAATGATATGTTTATACTTAAGGGGGAGAATTTAATGTTTAAAGAAAAACTTAAAAATTTATTATCTAAATTTGGTACTGTAGAATTGGTTCTTTATGATTCTGAACTAAATTTATATGCCATTATATTATGTGAAGAGTGCCAATGCGATGTAATAAAGAAGCTAGGTATAAGAGGAACTGGAATAGAAAACTTAAAAGATACAGTAAATTCTTTAGGATATGATTTTATTTCTTTAAAAGAATATTATGAAAAAGGAACTTATGATGAATATGGCAATAAAATGATTTGTTGCTGTAACGATAGTTCTTATAAAATTGTTAAGGTCAATTTTAATAAAGATAATAAAGATGACTATTACATGGCATGGGCAACCGTCTAAAAAGCTACTTAAATTAGTGGCTTTTTATTTTTAATGAAATTTATTTTAATTTAGATTATATAAAGTATGTTAAGGTGTTATAATTGAGTAGATAAATTTTAGATTTAAATATTTTATTCTTTAAAATAACATTAAAGAGTAAAATAATTTTAAACGGTTTGTTTCTGTTTTGTATTTTTTTGTACTTTTTATTTTTATATAATAAATTTGTAATATTAATTAATACGGGGGATAAATAGATGAAGAAAATAATGAAAATGGGTCTTGTTTTTAGTATGTTAATATGTTTAGGATCTTTTGTAGGATGCAATTCACTAAATAAAAAGAAAGTTGAGGCCACAGAAAATAAAGAGTCTGTAGAAGCTAAGGATACAGAGAATCAAAAAAGTATAGAAGTCAAAGATAAATCAAAGACAAATGAATTAGAGTATTTACCTTTTGATAAAGATCCAAATGCTGAGGATGGTAAGGTTGTGTCAGAGTACACTAATGGTCTTTTAAAGGGAACATTACAGTATCCAGTTAGAAAAGATGGCAAAAAGATAGCTTATTTAACTTTTGATGATGGTCCATCAACAACTAATACACCAGAAGTTTTAAATATTTTAGATAAGTATAATATAAAAGGAACTTTCTTTGTAACAGGAGATTCTATAAAAGCTGGAGAAAAATCAAAGGAATTGTTAAAGCAAATCGTTAAAAATGGACATGCCATAGGAAATCATACATATAGTCACGATTACAAATATCTTTATCCTAATAGAAAGATGAATGTAAATAATATAATGACAGACATAAATAAGAATGAAAACTTAATGAAAGAAGTATTAGGTGAAGATTTCTCAACAAGAATAGTTAGATTTCCAGGTGGATATTGGTCTTGGCAAGAGAGAACGCCTATGAAGGAAAAAATGATTCAAGAGCAAATATATAATATTGATTGGAATGCTTTAAATGCAGATGCAGAAGGAAAAAAGAAAAATGCAGATGAATTAGTTGAATTTGCTAAACAAAGTGTAGAAGCTTTAGGTCCTAATGCAGATAATGTTGTAGTTTTAATGCATGATACTTATGGAAAAGAAGAAACAGTTAAGGCGCTGCCAAGAATAATTGAATACTTACAAAGTAAGGGCTTTGAATTTAAAAGTATTAAATAAATATGTTATAAGTTTTATTTAAAAGATAATATTTAATAAAGTATATAGATAAAAATAAGAAAATAATATAGATAAAAGCTACTAATTTTATGCGATATAATTTAAATAATAAAATTAGTAGCTTTAATTTTTTATAATTAAGAAAATTAACAAAATATTGTAAAGAATAAATTAATAAATTATTTGTTTTTAATATGATAAAGTATATAATATAGTAAAAAGTTATTAAAGCAATAAGAAGTTGATTATATAAGGGGGTTATTAACTGTATGATTATAAATTTAAGAAGTTATATTTTAGTAGAGTTTTACAATATAGTTTAAAAATAAATTTAAGAAGGAGGAAACTACTCAGCAAATATTTTGAGTAGTGAAAATACTTTGAATAGATTGTTAGAGATTAGCAATGAAATATTTAGGATAAAAACAGATGATTATACTTTTCCATTATTTTCATTTTTATATTTTAAAATTATTTTATGTATAATAATAGCAACAATATTTATAGTAATTATATTTAAAGAAAAAATAAAGAGGTTTAAATATAGAAGGATACTTGAAATAACTATAGCACTTATTTTAGTATCAACTCAAATATTTTTAGCAATATGGTATTCTAGATTTCCTAATTTTTATTTGCAAGAAAGTTTACCTTTGTATCCATGTAGAATTGCAATAATTATGGCAGCAATAGGATTGATATGGAAGAGTAATGAATTTGCAAAGTCAATAGCTTATTTTTGGGGAATAATAGGATCTATAGGAGCGTTAATAATACCAATAATTAACTATTATAATTTTCCTCATATAACTTACTATACATTTTTTATAGGCCATTATTTTTTATTGATAGCATCATTATATATAATATTAATAGATGAATTTAGAGTAAAAAGAAAAAATATGAAACAAGCACTTATTTTTTCTTTTATATTTGCAGTTTTTGCCTTTATAGCAAATTGTTTATTTGATGCAAATTATGCCTTTTTAAATCCATCAGATGGATATAAAATACTTACTCTTATAAATATTGAAAATAATATTGTTACAACATCAATATTTGCATATTTAATTTTTGTATTAGGAATCTTTATTATGTATTTGCCATTTAATAAGACTAATTATAAAAAAGAAACTCTGTTTGAATATTCATTAATTAAATATTAGTAGTAATTATTGTAAATATATTAAAATATATAGTTGTGTGATTAAGTCACATAACTATTTTTTTTTAGTTGTATAATGAAATTATAATTAAGTTAAAATACTAATAATTGATTTAATAGAAAAAATGATTTCTATTAAGTTGTGATGAGAAAATAGCTTAACTATTCGAAAAATTACTTGTTATTTGAAAATTATATAAGTTTGAATGAAATTTTGGGTAAAAGCTAACAAAGAAATAAAAGTATCTGAAGATTAGATTATAACTTTAGGAGTGAAAAAAGTAATATTCATTTAACTTAATAGATTGTAAAATATGGAGGTATATTATTATGGAAAGAAAGATTTTAATAGTTGGAGGAGTTGCTGGAGGGGCTTCTACTGCAACTAGATTAAGAAGGCTTAGCGAAGATGATAAAATTATAATGTTTGAAAAAGGACCTCATGTATCATTTTCAAATTGTGCACTTCCATATCATTTAAGTGGAACAATTAGTGAAGTTAGTAGACTTGTTCTTATGAGTCCAGAGAAATTTTTAGCGCAATATAATATTGATGCAAGAGTAAATAGTGAAGTTATTTCTATAAATAGAGATAAAAAATTGGTAATAGTTAAAGATGTTATTACAGATGAAATTTATGAAGAATCTTATGATAAGTTAGTATTATCACCAGGAGCAAAACCTATAATTCCTAATATTCCGGGAATAGAAAAGGTTAATGTATTTTCTGTAAGAAATGTATTAGATATAGACAATTTAAATAATTTTATAAAATCAAACAAAGCTAAGGATGTTACAGTAATTGGTGGAGGATATATTGGAGTTGAGGTTGCTGAGAATTTGATAGAAGCTGGGGTTAATGTAACTTTAATAGAAGCTATGGATCAAATATTAAAACCATTTGATTATGATATGGTGCAGATATTTCATAAAGAATTATTAGACCATGGAGTGAATTTAATATTAGGAGATAAGGTGGCTTCTTTTAATGAAAAAGAGGTTATACTTGAATCAAGCAAAAAAGTTAAAACAGAAGCAGTAGTTATGGCAATTGGTGTATCTCCAGAAACTTCCCTTGCTATGGAAGCAGGTTTGGAAATTGGTAAAACTGGTGCTTTAAAAGTGAATCAAAATTATAGAACTATAGATGAAGATATTTATGCTATAGGAGATGCTATAGAAGTATTTAATGCTTTGACAGGAAAAGAAGCAAAGATTTCATTAGCAGGACCGGCTCAAAAAGAAGCAAGAAGTGTTGCAGATCATATAAATGGCTTACCTGTTTTAAATAAAGGATATATTGGTTCATCAGCTATAAAAGTTTTTAATTATAATGGAGCTTCTACAGGATTAAATGAAGGTTTAATAAAAGCTTTAAAAATGGATATAGAGTATGACATTGTTAGAGTAATTTTATCAGATAAGGTTGGAATAATGCCTGGAAGCAATCCGCTTCATTTTAAATTAATTTATGAGGTGCCAACAGGAAAAGTTTTAGGTGCACAAGCTATAGGAAAAGGAGATGCAACTAAAAGGGTTGATGTAATTTCAACAGCTATCAAGTTTGGAGCTACAGTAGATGATTTAAGAGATTTAGAACTTTGTTATGCGCCTCCATTTTCAACAGCAAAGGATCCTGTAAACTATGCTGGATATGTTGCATCAAACTTACTAAAAGGAGCATTTAAACAGATAAATGTTGATCAAGTAAGAAAATTAGTAGAGTTAGGAGCTTATATTATAGATGTTAGAGAAGAGGGAGAATTTGCAAGAGGGCATATAAAGGGAGCAAAAAATATTCCTCTTAGTCAATTAAGAGAAAGAGTTAACGAAATTCCAAAGGATATACCAGTTTATGTTCATTGTAGAACTGGTCAAAGAAGTTATAATGCAACTTTAGCTCTTCAAAACTTAGGATATAAAAATATAATTAATATAACAGGAAGTTTCTTGGGAATTTCTTTTTATGAATATTTTAATGATAAGACAATGGGAAGAGAATCAATATTAACGGAGTATAATTTTAATTAATGTGTTATGAAGAAAAGTTAAAAGCGTTATATGAAACCTACCCTTTTTTAAATAATATAAATAAAAAAAATAATGGAGCTTTTGAGGAAAAAATAGTATTAATAAAGTTAAAATGTGGAGAATTTATTAAATCAAGTGAAGAAAAAAGTTGTGCAGGATTTCCTTTTGTTATTAAAGGAGAATTAAAAATTCAAAGAATAAATGAAGAAGGTGATGAAACTAATTTATACAATATAAAAAAAGGAGAGTTGTGTCATGAAGCTCTTGGGTGTTTTATAAAATGTTTTCCTTTAAATATTGAAGGATACGCTATTCAAGATTCAGAAATTTTTATAGTTCCATCAGAAGTATTAAGAATGTATATGCTTAATGATTTAGAATTTTTTCAAGTATTGTATAAAGATCTATACAAAAAGTTTAAGAGAATCATAGATAAAAATGAAAATATAATACATGAGTCTGTAGATATTAGGCTTATTAAATTTTTAAATGGAAGAGGAACAAGTAATATTTATATAACTCATAATGAAATTGCAAAAGAAATAGGAACATCGAGAGAAGTGATAAGTCGAAAGCTTAAAAAAATGGAAAAGGAAGGAGCTTTAACTTTATCAAGAGGAAAAATAACTTTACTTAAAAAGTTATAAATATTTTAAAATATAAGTTAAAATAAAAACACTTTAATCTTCTTTAAGAATTATCTTACTGGAGTTAAAGTGTTTTTATGATTGAAAATTTTTAGTCTTTATATAAGTTTCTAATTTGTTAAAAGAAAGTTCATAGTAAAAACATGTATAATATATATGGTAATAATTAACTGAAAATTTATATGCAATTAATCGCAAAATCAGGAGGAGAATTTATGAGGAAAATAATTCATATTAATGATCAATGGTTTTATGTAAATGATTACAAAGATGAATATTTAAAAAATGAGTTTAATTTTAGTAATTTTGAAAGGGTAGATTTACCTCATACAAATATAGAGTTACCATATAATTATTTTGATGAAAAATCATATCAATTTATTTCTACTTATATTAAAATTTTAAAATTTAATGATAGTATTAAAGGAAAAAAAGTATTTTTAGATTTTGAAGGAGTTATGATAGCGGCAGAAGTGTATTTAAATGGAATACATGTTGGTGGACATAAGGGTGGTTACACTAACTTTTCAATAGATATTACTGATGCCTTAAAAATTAATGAAGATAATATATTAAAAGTTATTGTTGACTCAACAGAAAGACCTGATATACCTCCTCATGGATATGTTGTTGATTATTTAACTTATGGAGGAATATATAGAGAAGTTTCCTTAAGAATAGTTGAGCCTATATTTATAAATAATTTATATGCAAGAGCATATGATTGTTTAAAGGAAGAAAAAAGATTAAATCTTGATATAGAAATAAACAACTTTCAAAATCATAGAGATGATTTTGAAGTTGTTGTAGAGTTTGGTGATGATACTTTTGAAGAAACTTTAAGTACAAAATTACCAATTGAAGAAGGATTAAGTATTAAAAATATAGAAATAGACAAATTAAATATGGTTAAGTTATGGGATATAGAAAATCCTAAGCTTTATGAAATAAAAGTTAAGTTATTAAATGGCTCAGAACTTATAGATGAATATAAAGATACTTTTGGCTTTAGAGAAGCTGAATTTAGACCAGATGGTTTCTATTTAAATGGAAGAAGAGTAAAACTTATTGGATTAAATCGTCATCAGGCTTATCCATATGTAGGATATGCTATGCCTCAAAGAGTTCAAGAAAAGGATGCTGAAATTTTAAAATATGAATTAGGACTTAATATAGTTAGAACATCTCACTACCCACAATCAGTACATTTCTTAAGAAAATGTGATGAGATTGGATTATTAGTTTTTGAAGAGATACCAGGATGGCAACATATAGGGGATGAAGCTTGGCAAGAAGAATCTATTAAAAATGTAGAGGAAATGATAAAAAGAGATTATAATAGACCTTCCATAGTTTTATGGGGAGTTAGAATAAATGAGTCTCAAGATAATCATGAGTTTTATTTAAAAACTAATGCTATGGCAAAAAGTTTAGATCCTATTAGACAAACTGGTGGAGTTAGATATTTAGAAAATAGTGATTTTATAGAAGATGTTTATACTATGAATGATTTTATACATAGTGGTGGAGAAAAAGTATTAAGAACTCAAGGAGAAGTAACAGGACAAGATGAGAAAGTTCCTTATTTAGTAACTGAATATAATGGTCATATGTATCCAACAAAAAGTTTTGATCAAGAATGTAAAAAAGTTGAACATGCTTATAGACATTTAAGAGTTATTGAAGAATCCTTTGGATTAGATGAAATAAGTGGAGCTATAGGGTGGTGTGCTTTTGATTATAATACACATAGTTCCTTTGGTTCAGGAGATAAAATTTGTTATCATGGAGTTTCTGATATGTTTAGAAATCCTAAGTATGCAGCTTATTCATATGCTAGTCAAAAGAAAGTAGAGGATGGGGTAGTTTTAGAGCCTATTACTTTAGGAGCTAAAGGAGAAAGAGATGGAGGAGCAATACTTCCATTTACAGTCCTTACAAACTGTGATTATATAAAAATATTTAAAGATGGAATATATATAGATACTTATTATCCTAACAAAGAAAAGTTTCCAAATTTACCACATCCACCAATAGAGGTTTCACATATTTTATCTATGGATTCAGAAATACCTCTTACTGAAGAATCAAAAAAAGAAATTAAAGATTTTGTATTAAATAAATTAAAAGATTCTAATTTAACTAATTTAGCTGAAGAAGATTTTAAATATATTGAAGATTTTAGTGAAAGAGTAAATATACCTGTATTTAAAATAATGTCTTTAGTTTACAAATTAGCTGGAGGTTGGGGAGATAAGGAAAACTCATTAATAATAAAAGGTTTTACAGATAATAAAGAGGTTGTTTCTAAAGAAATAGGTGAGCTTAGAAGCATGAATAAACTTGAAGTTATACCAGATGATTTAGAACTTTCTTTAGATAAAACAAGTTATGATGCTACTAGAATTGTAGTTAAGCTCTTAGATAACTTAGGAGAAATTCTTTTCTTAAATAATGATTTTATTGAAGTAGAAATAGATGGACCTTTAAGTATAATTGGACCAAGTAAGTTTGGAATTTCTGGTGGAGCAACAGCTTTCTGGGTGAGAACTCAAGGTGAAGATGGTCTTTGCAAAATAAAAGTTAAGAGCATGTATTTTGAACAAGAAATTTCTATAGAAGTTAAGTAAAGTTAATAGTTAAAGTATTGCAAATAAAAAGATGGAGTTATATCAAAACTTAGATATAAAAATTATAAATATATTAAGGTAATTAGTTAATTTTACTAATAATTTATAATTTTTATTTATAAGTTGTAATTGATATAACTCTTTTTATGTAACTTTGAAAGGACGACAACTGTCGAAATTATAAGTTTTAAGAGTAAGAGGGTCCATTAATATTATTAGCTAAATCAAGAACAAATATCCTTATAATTTATATGGAAATTAATAAGAAAAAATAGGGAAGAAGTGAATAATTTATTAGTGTAGAGTTGTTTTTACTATATAACCAGCAATAATATTGGAAAATTTTAGGGAAAAAGCTGGATGTTAATTAAATATTCATATATAATTAATATAAAGTCTATGGACAAGACTTTATAATTTTTATTTAATAGCTAAATGATTTAAAGTTATATTTTTACTTTAATATAATAAATTATTTAAGTAGTAATATCTTATATAAAGAGAGACTAAAATGATTTTAGCTACACTTATTATGAAAACAAAAGAAAACTAGGAGGGAAACAAATGAGTAAAACTTTAATTTCTATATTATTATCTTTAGGATTATGTTCTGGAGGCGTTGCGGCTAGATATTTTAATAGTAATAATATATCCAATAAAAATGTACAAGCCAATCAAAGTGTTTCAAATCAAAATAAAGAAAAGATGGAAGTACAACAATCAGAACAATCCAAGGAGAAAACTAATAGTTTAAACAGTAATCCATTTACTAAGGTTTTTGATGATAAAAATAAGAATTTTTCTAAGGATAAAGCAATAGATACTACTAAAAAACAAGAGAGTATTAAAAATACTTCACAGGATGAAAAGAAAAAGGTAGAATCTAATAATAAAAATGGAAATTTAGAAATTATTGAATCAAATAATGAAAATAAAGAAGTTGCACAAAATAATAATGAAGAGGCAAAACCTTCAAATGATAAACAAGAGGAAAAGCTAGATAAAAATAAGCAAGTAGAGAAAGAAACTAATAAAAAATCTGAGCAAAAACAAGAAACTAATAAAGAATCTGAGCAAAAACAAGAGACTAATAAAGAATTTGAGAAAAAACAAGAAACTAATAAAGAATCTGAGAAAAAACAAGAAAATAATTCTGTAGAAAAGAAAGTTGAGAAACCAGTGGAACAATCAAGTAATAGTAGTTCTTATGTAACTCAAATTGAACAAATGATATTCAATAAGGTTAATGAAGAAAGAGCTAAAGCTGGGGTTGCTCCTTTAAGTTATAGTAACACTATGCAAAAATATGCTCGTATTAAGTCAGAGGATATGGGAGTGAGAAAATATTTTTCTCATGAAGATCCAAATGGACAATTAATAACAGCCAAAATGAAAGCTAATGGAATTTCATATAATTATTGGGGTGAAAATATAGCTTATTTAAGTGGATATTCAGGTGATTCAAACATAGCTAATCAATTTATGACTAATTGGATGAACTCATCAGGACATAGAGCTAATATACTTTCTCCTAACTTTACTTCTATTGGTGTAGGAGTTTATAAAATAGGAAATACATATTATGCTACACAAGAGTTTATGAAATAGAATAGTAATTTTAAAAGGCGTGTATCAAAAGTTATTTTGATACACGCCCTTTTTATGAGTTTTTTTAGTTTAATAAATTAAATTTTATAAAATATTATGTGAATTTTATGGTATTTTTGGTATATTGTGTATAATATAAATAGGATTTTTATTTTAATTTTTCAAGTGACAATATTTTCTTTAATTTAGAAAAAATAGCTTTGTCAGTAAAAAATAAATTTAGATATGGTAAATGATAGTGTTAAAAAATATAGTTTAATAAATTAGAGCTAAAGATGATAAATAAGTGGGTTTAATGGGAATTAGGAGATGGAATTTATGAGGAGTAATAAGAAAAAGGGGACTCTTTTAAGTAATCTTAAGTATATTATGGGATATGCTTGGAGTCAGGACAAGGTTTTGTTTGCGCAATGTGCTGTTTATACTATTTTGGCATCTATTACACCGTTTATAGGGATTTTTTTACCAAAATTTTTAATTGATGAACTTTTGGGACAGAGAAGAATAGAGATAATTTTAATGACTTTAATTGGATTTTTTCTTTTATCATCAATTGTGAACTATTCTATAGCTTGGCTTAGATGTGTATATAGTCCTAGGGTTACTAAAATTAGATTCGACTATATAACTATGATAAGTGATAAAATAATGAAAATGGATTTTAAAAATACTGAGGATCCTGAGATTTTAAATAAAATAAAGAGTGTTATGAATGCAGTTATGAGTAATAATACAGGGGTTGAAGGAGTATATCATACACTTTTAGGGCTCTTTGGAAAGTTAACTGCCTTTGTAGGATATATATCTATAGTATTATTTTTAAGTCCATGGATTTTATTATTCTTAATAATAAATGTTTTAATAAGCTATGCTTTAACTATGATGGTTAAAAAGTATGAGTATAGTCAAAAAGAAAAGGCAGCTGATAAGGATAGAAGAACTTTCTATGTATTTGATACAATGTATGATTTTGCTTATGGTAAAGATATAAGAATATATGACTTAAAAAATATACTTATTGATAAATTTAAGAAATTTAGGGGAGAGAGAATAGATATATCTAAGGATGTTCAAGAAAAACAATTAAAGGTTAAGATTGTTGATGTAATACTTCTTGTAATAAGAGAATGTGTGGTTTATGGATATTTAATATATAATGTGCTTTTTACTGGAATGGGCATAGGGGATTTCACAATGTATTTTTCAACAATAAATGGATTTGGAGATTGGATGAAAGGTATATTAGATGACTTAGCTCATATTAAGGCACAAAATATGTATTTAGATGATATGAGAGAGTTCTTAGAAATAAAGAGTGAGGATAAAGAAAAAATTAGTGATATACCTATTGATAGCTCTTATGAAATAGAATTTAAAAATGTATCGTTTAAATATCCAAAAACAGATAAATATATTTATAAAAATATTTCTTTAAAGATTAAAAAGGGGCAAAGGCTTGCTATTGTTGGAATTAATGGAGCAGGTAAAACAACATTTGTTAAGCTTTTATGTAGACTTTATGAGCCAACAAGTGGGGAGATTTTAATAAATGGGATAAATATAAAAAACTTTTCTAAGGAAGAGTATTATAAAATCTTATCAGTAGTTTTTCAAGATATTAAAACCTTTGCATTTACTGTTGCAGAAAATGTTTCTCTAGAGAATTTAGAAGATATTAATAGAGAAAAGGTTTTACAATGCATAGAAAAGGCTGGGGTAGGAGATAAAATAAATTCTCTTCAAAAGGGAATAGACACTTCTCTTTTAAAAATTTTAGATGGAGAAGGGGTTGAGTTATCAGGAGGAGAAAATCAAAAGTTAGCTCTAGCTAGAGCCTTGTATAAGAATGGAAAAATAGTAATATTAGATGAACCAACCTCAGCTTTAGACGCTGTAGCTGAATATAATATTTATAAGGGATTTGATGAACTAATTGGAGATAAAACAGCAATTTATATATCTCATAGATTAGCAAGTACAAAGTTCTGTGATGTTATAGCTTTCTTTGAAAACGGTGAGATTGTTGAGTATGGAACCCATGAGGAATTATTAAAGAAAAATGGTAAGTATAGTGATATGTTTAATATACAAGCACAATATTATAAAGAAGAAAGTGGGGCTTTAGCATAATGGAGAATAAAGAAAAGTACACAAGTGATTTATATATAATAAAACATTTCTTAAAATTAGCTCATGGAATATCAAAGACCTATATACCAACATTATTCTTTTCATCTTTATTTGCAGCAGCAGTTCCGTTCTTAAATATAATAATGCCAAAGTATATTATAGATGAACTCTTAGGAGCGAGAAGAATAAAGGTTCTTGTTATGTTAGTTTTATTAACTGTACTAGGCAATGGAGTATTAAATTTAATAAATAGAGTTTTAGAGAAAAAATGTAATATTAAAAATGAAGAAGTAGTAGCGGGATTTGATTTGCTTATAGGAAAGAAAGTTATGGACATGGATTTTGAAAACATTGAAGATCCAGAGATTTTAAACTTAAAGGAAAGAGCTTTATTTCCAATAAGAAATCAAGGGGCTATTTGGCAACTTACAGATAATATATCTAAGGGATTAACTGAGATACTTAAAATAATTGGATTAATAGGGGTTATTTTAACTCTTGATTGGATTATTATAGCCTTAATAATTTTAATTGTTCTTTTAAGTTCATTTATGTATAAGAAATCTCAAAGGTTACAGCATAAATTCTTTGATTCCTTAATTCCACTAAATAGAGAGTTTGGCTATTATATTAATACAATAAATGATTTTTCAGCAGGTAAAGATATAAGACTTTATAATGTAGCTCCTTTATTTGTAAAGAAACTAGATGATTTTAATATAAATAGTACTAATGTATTTATTAAAATGTTTAGCAAAGTAGGGAAGTATCAAGGATTCAATGAAATAGTATTACAATTTCAAATGGTTATAGTTTATGGATATATAACTTATAGAGTTTTAATAAATAGTATAGGAATTGGTGACTTTACAATGTACACTAATGCTACCATAAATTTTAGTAAATCCATATCTAATCTTTTTAGAAATTATGTAATGGTAAGACAAATGTGTAGATATCTTCAAGCCTTTGTGGAATTTGAAAATATAGAGTCTAAACACACTAAAGTTGGAAAGAAGATTGGAAACTTAGAAAAGGTTAATATTGAATTTAAAGATGTATCCTTTAAATATCCAAGAAGTAAAGAGTTTACTTTAAAAAATGTTTCAATAAAAATGAATGAGGGTGAAAAGTTATCAGTAGTTGGATTAAATGGTGCTGGAAAAACTACTTTTATAAAACTTTTAGCAAGGCTTTATGATCCAACAGAAGGTGAAATTTTATTAAATGGAGTTAATATAAATGAATATGATTATGATGAATATATGAAACTTCTATCAGTAGTATTTCAAGATTTTAAACTAATGTCCTTTTCAATTAAGGAAAATATAGCTTTAAATGATTTTCATAAGGTTAAGGATGAGGAAATAGAAGATGTTCTAATAAAGAGTGGTTTTGGAAAAGACTTAGAAAAATTACAAAAGGGAATAAACACTCCTGTATATAAAAACTTTGATGAGGGTGGAATAGAGTTTTCGGGAGGACAAGCACAGAAATTAGCCATAGCTAGAGCAGTTTATAAGGATGCACCAATAGTAATCCTTGATGAACCAACGGCAGCTTTAGATCCAAAGGCTGAGTATGAAATATATAGTAAGTTCAATGAACTTATAGGAAAAAAGACAACAATATATATTTCTCATAGATTATCTAGCTGTAGATTTTGTGACAAAATAGCAGTATTTCAAAAAGGAAAGCTTATTCAATATGGAACTCATGATGAACTTGTAAAAGATAAAGGTAATGAGTATGAAACTATGTATAGTGCTCAAGCACAATATTATATTTAAAAAATAATATGAATTTTAATTACAACATAGAACACCAATTAATTTACTTATTTGAAGCTTTAATTTTTTAGTAATGATAATAAAAAAGTCGCTCTTATTAGCGACTTTTATTTAATTTATATTTTTAGGCTTAAAATTAGAAAGAACTAATTTTAAGTCAAATTCCATTTGAGATTTAAGATTATAACTTCCTTGATGAAGACACCAATCAAATACGGTACCTCTAGACATCCTAAGTATTATCATAGTTAAATCTAATGAAGAAAGAGAGCTTTCTAACTCATTGTTTTTTAGCAACTCTTCTACAATAGATTTAACTTCTAATGCCATATGACGATCTGGTTTAATAGTATAATTTTCATTTATAGAGAGTAAATTTTTATATATTTCACTCACAAACACCCAACCAAGTTTCTCCATAGTAGTTGCACCTTCAACTAATAAAAAGAATAGTTTTTCAAAGTTTGAAGCGAATTTTTTTGTTTGAAATTTATCCATTACTAAAATATCAACTTGTTCATATGTTTTATTAATTATTTCAGCTTTTGATTTAAAATGGTGATAAAATGCTCCTATTGAGATATCGGCAGCTTTGCAAATATCTTGAATTTTCACACGATCAAATCCATTTATCTTAAAAAGCTCAGTAGCTACTTGGGTGATTTTTAGTTTTGTTTTAATAGCTTGTTTTTGTCTATCAGTTAATTTTTTCATTATAAAACTCCTTTAGATTAATGTCATATTAATTTGGTTAATTATATGATTATTTAGTATAGCATAAAAAACCGTGTACATATGTATTTGTAAAAAAAATTAAAATAATTTAATTAGATATTTGAAAAATAAATTAAATCATGCTATATTTTATGTGCAGAATAATATTCGGTGAATATAGTTCTGCATAAGGTATTATAAAATTTAAAAAGCTGTAGCAATAAGTTAAACTAAATAATTAATGAAAAACACATTGAAAAAAAATAATAATTGGAGGTACACTATGGGAATTTTATATGAAAGAATGTCTTTTGAAGGATGGGCAATAGTTCTTTTTGTATTAATGGCACTTATGGCATTTAATGAGCTTGGAAGATCAAAAAAATGGGCAGGTATATTACTATTTATAATAGTACCTACATTTTTAACTATTTTTGTTTGGCCAACTACAGCTGCTCCAGGAAATGAATATGGAACTGGAACTTGGTTTAACTGGGTAAAAACTTATTCAGCACTTGCAGGATGTATCTGGTTTATGGCTCTTAGATATATTCCATCATTACAGAAAAAAAAATGGGCATTAGCTCTTCCAGCAATTATTCTAGCAGTTAACATATTAGAGGCTGCTATTAGAGATTTTCAAATATTTAGTTATGGATTAACTAATGGTGGTGTTGTAGACAATCTTTGGACAATCTCTGGACCTTGGAATATCATGAATGGTATAGCAGGATTATTAAATATAGTTACTATTTGTGGTTGGTACGGAATATTTATATCAAAAAATGAAACAAAGGATATGATATGGCCAGATATGATATGGGCATGGGTTATAGCTTATGATTTATGGAACTTTGCTTATACTTATAACTGTATATCAGATCACTCAATTTACTGTGGAGTTGCATTATTACTTTCATGTA
>NZ_JARHZJ010000078.1 GCF_029258205.1 Clostridium sp. | reverse complement strand
TCAACAGGAAACCTTATGGAGTTTAAGTTTAACACAGTACAAGCTAAGAAGATTAAATTCGTATTTAAAAAAGCTAATCAAGATTGGGCAAGTGCATCCGAGTTTTGGTTTTATAAAGAAGATAATAAACTAGACAAGATGAATAGATTATTCACAGATAATACTATGAGTAAAGTATCTGATGAGTTTGATAGTTTGGAAAAATTAGAAATATTAGAAAAAGAAGTTCAAGAGCATCCGTTTTATGATTGTTTTAAAGAGAATTTAGACAATGCTAGGGAAGTAATAAGTGGAAAAAAAGTAGAGTCTACAAAATCAAAGACAAGACAATTTAAATATTATTCTAATGAAGATTATTCAAAGTTATTTAAAATGGATAATAGTAATATAAAAAGTATTAAGAATAATGCGGGTAATTATGGTGGACAAGTAATAAATAATGCTATAGATGGTAATTTAGATACATACTGGGAAACAAATAAATCAAACACAAATGATTTTAAAAATGAAGTGGAAGTAGAGTTTAAAGAGCCTGTAGAATTAGACAGAGTAGTCTATGGAGCAAGAAAATCTGATAATAAAGGATTTGCTAATGAATTTGAAATATATGGTTCTACAACATCTAAAGGAGATACATATCAACTTATAGCAACTGGTGACTATAACAAAGTATCTGGATTAGTTGAAGCTAAGTTTAATCCAACTAAATTTAAAAGAATGAAATTTAAATTTAAAAATTCAGATCAAAATTGGGCTACTTTATCAGAAATATCTTTCTATAAACAAGACGTATTAAGTGATAAAATGGATAGATTATTTACAGATAGTAGTATGAATCAAGTATCTGAAGAATTTAACACTTTAGATAAATTAGAAAATTTAGAAGAAGAAGCTAAGAAGCATCCTCTTTATAATGATTATAAAGAAGATTTAGATAATGCTAGATTAATGGTTGAAAATAAACAAGTTCAATATACTGATGCTAAAATATCTGATTTCTTAAACCCAGGCAATGAATTACTTCCAGCTTATGATGCTGTTTATAAGTTAGATAAGAGTAAAATAAAATCAATAAAAACTAATGGTGGACAATATGCATCAGAATCTATAGATAAAGCTATAGATGGAGATTTTAATACAAAATGGCATTCAGGAAAACAAAATACACAAAACTTTACAAATGAAGTTGAAATTGAGTTAAATGAATTAACTACATTAAACAGAATAGTATATACATCACCACGTGGCACAAATAGAGGTTTTGCTGAAGCCTTTGATATATATGCATCAAGAACAACAAAAGGCGATAATTATGAAAAGGTAACTAGTGGTAAAGTTACTCCAACACAAAATTCTCTAGAGATAAAGTTTAATCCAACAGAGTTTAGAAGAATTAAATTTGTATTTAAAAAGGGTTATGAAGATTGGGCTTGTGCTAGTGAGTTTGGATTATATAAAGAAGATAAAACATTAGATAAAGTCAATGGATTATTTACAAACAGATTAATGAATGAATTATCAGAAGACTTTAATACAGAAGAAAAATTAACAGCTTTAGAAAATGAAGTGAATGAACATCCTTTAAAAACTTTATTTACAGAAAAGTTTGAATTAGCACACAAAATACTTAATGGACAGTTAGAAAATGTAAAGACTATTACTGCAGAGCAACATGGAGATATGGTAGCACATGCTAACAAAAACTTAAAGTTTGGATTTGGTAACAACAATCAACCAACAGGAATATATGCAAAACCAGGAGAGATAATAACTGTTTATGTAGATGCAGATCCAACACAACCATTGCCAAAATTAGCATTTTCTCAACAAGAAGCAAGTTTCGGTAATTGGTTAAGAACTGTGAACTTGAAACCTGGTAAGAATGTAATAACTGTTCCAGAAATAGGAAAAGATAAATGGTATAATCATGATGTAACTAAAGGAGGATCAATATACATAGTAAATCCTTATACTAGTAAAGAACAAACTAAAGCACCAGTTTTAAGATTTGCTTCTGGACATAAGTTCCCATTTGTTACAAAAGATACTAATATTGAAGAGTTTAAGGAATTCTTAAAAGAGTACAAAAAGTCAATAGATGAAGATGTAGCAAAACATCCAAATGTTAAAGATAGAGAAGTATTAGATGTTTTTGAGTTTGTAAGTGATCACATAGTATGGACAGGTACTACAACAGGCGCATATGAAGCTTATATAGAGCAAGGAGTAAATCCTTTAGATACAATAAAATCTTATAATACTCATATGGAACAAATATTTAAATATTATGGTTTAGATGGAAGTAGTGAACAAAATGATCCTAAATATATAAGAGAAAATGTTAGATTAGCACAACCATTTGGATATATGTATGCAGCTAATGGACATATAGGAGTTCAAGGAGATGTAATGGCTAATCACTTAATTCCATTTGAAGATAGAGGACCATCATGGGGATTAACTCATGAAATAGGGCATAAAATGGATGTAAGTTCAAGAGTATACGGAGACGTTACAAATAATATGTTACCTATGTATATGTCTGTTTATTACAATCATATAGATCAAAGAATACCATACGAGTCTAAGATTTATAAAAATGTAATAAGTGAGAATTCTAATAAATATACAAATGGTGAGTATTTTGAAAACTTAGCTGTATATTGGCAGTTAGAAATGTATAAACCAGGTTACTGGACACAACTAAATAAATTATACAGAGAGAGAAATGTTGATTTAGGAAGTGAAAATCCTAACAATGTTAAAATGCAATACTTAGTTAAATTCTCATCAGAAGTTGTTGGAGAAGATTTAAGTGAATACTTTGCTAGACATGGATTTGAAGTTAATGAAGAAACTAAAAAAGAAACTAGCAAATATAAAAAGCCAGATAAGAAAATATGGTATCTAAACAATAAGAAGATTGGTTATAAAGGTAATGGATTTACTAAAGATACTGGTTTAGATGTTTCATTAAACAAAGTTGATAATGGAATTAAGTTAGATTTCAATGTAAATGATGATGTTAAGTCTGATTTACTAGGTTATGAAATATTAAAAGATGGTGAAGTAATAGGATTTACATCAACTAATACATTCACAGATACAAATGCAGATATGAGTAAAAATTCTAAGTATGAAGTAATACCATATGATATTAACCTAGGAACAGGTAAAGCTTTTGTAGTAAATTCATTTGCGCCAAGTATAAATGTTCAACAAAAGAAAATAACTCTAAAATTAGGAGAAAAGTTTAATCCTCTAGATTATGTTAAGGCATTAGACTATGAAGGAAATGATTTAACTTCTAATGTAAAAGTTGAAAGTAATGTAGATACTAATAAATCTGGTATATATGAAGTTAAGTACATTTCAGATGACAGAGGAATATCATCTGAAAAGAGTTTACAAGTTGAAGTAGTTAGTGATTATGATTACTTATCAGATTCAGAGTGGACAAAAGTAGAAACTCAATGGGGAACTCCAAGAAGAAATAAAAATATAAAAGGTAGAGTAAATGGAGAAATAAAAGACTTTGAAAAAGGTTTTGGAATACATGCAAATGGAACAATAACTTATGATCTATCAGGAAAAGACTATGATAATTTTGAAGCTTTAGTTGGAGTTGATGGAGGAATAGAAGCACAAAATAATTCTAGCATAAAATTTGAAGTAATAGCTGACGGTAAAACTTTAGCTACTACTGATGTTTTAAAACATGCAGATAATATGAGCTATATAAATGTTCCAGTTAAAGGAGTAAAACAATTAGTAATAAAGGTAACTGATGCTGGAAATGGAAGAACTTTAGACCATGGAGTAATAGCTAATCCTAAATTGACTACAAACAATGCAAAACCTACTATAGAACTTGAAAATGCAATAATTAATGTTAAAGATGAATTTAATGTATTAAATGGTGTTACAGCAAAAGATGCAGAAGATGGAGATTTAACATCAAGTATAAAAGTAAAATCAAGTGATTTTAAACCAAATAGAGGTGGAGTATATACTGTAGTATATGAAGTTGTAGACAAAGATGGAAATAAAGTTGAAAAAGAGAGAAAAATATACACTATAACTACAGCTGAAAATCTAAGTGATAAAGAATGGAAAAAAGCTACTTCAGGATGGAAAGAAGTAAATAAAAACCATAGTATTGAAGGAAATACTATAACATTACTAGATGAAAAAGGACAAGAAGTTCAATGTGATAAAGGTCTTGGAACTCATGCAAATTCAGAAATAGTTTATGATTTATCAGGTAAAAACTATGGAATGTTTGAATCTTATGTTGGTATAGATAGAGAGATGAAAAACTCTAATGCACCATCAGTAATTTTCGAAGTTTATGTTGATGGGGAAAAAGTGTTTGATAGTGGCGTTATGAATGTTAACACTGAAAGAAAACATGTGTTAATACCAATAGCAGGAGCAAGTGAACTTAAGTTGGTTGCTAAAAATGGTGGTAATGGAAATGCTGGTAATCATGCAGATTGGGCTGATGCTAAAGTTTACACTACAAGCGATAAGCCAATATTAACTGGTGAAGATGTAGCTTTAAATATAGGAGATACATTTGAACCGTTAAAAGGAATAGTTGCTAATGATCCGGAAGATGGAGATATAACAAAGGATATAAAAATTATAAATAATAATGTAAACACAAAAAGAGGAGGTAACTATGTAGTATCATATGAAGTTACTGACTCTCATGGAAATAAAGTAACATTAGATAGAAACGTATCAGTTGTTAATGCAAGTGACTATATAAGTGATAAAGAATGGAAATCAGCTAATTCAGGATGGAGAAGTGTAAGAAAAGATAAAAGTGTTGAAGATCGTACTATAACTTTATTAGATGAAAATGGACAAGAAGTTACATATAATAAAGGATTAGGAACTCATGCAAATTCAACAATAGTATATGATTTATCAGGCAAAAATTATGGAATGTTTGAAACATATGTTGGTGTAGATAGAGAAATGAAACACTCACAAGTTTCATCAGTAAACTTTGAAATTTATGCTGATGGTAAAAAAGTATTTGATAGTGGTGTTATGAATTCAAGTACTCCAAGAAAGCATGTTTTAATTCCAGTAGTTGGAGTAAGTGAACTTAAATTAGTTGCTAAAGATGGTGGTAATGGAAATGGAGGAGACCATGCAGACTGGGCAGATGCTAAGTTTTTATATGCAGCTCCTAAAGATTTTACTGCTTTAGAAAAAACAGCTCAGGAAGCAAATAGCTTAGATGGAAAATTATATACTGAAGAAAGCTTTAATGAATTACAAACTGTTTTAGAAAAAGCTAACAAAGTATTAGAAACTCCTAATCCAGAACAATCATTAATAGATTCTACAAATTTAGAGCTTATAGATTCTATGAATAAATTAGAGAAGGCTATTGATTTAACAGAAGAAGTTAATATACCAGATAATAATTTGAAAAAAGCTATAAAAGGTCAATTAAATTTATCAAGTGATGTAATAACAAGAGGAGATATAAATAAGTTAAAGAATTTATCAGCAGCAGGACAGGAAATAAGAAGCTTAGAAGGATTACAATATGCTATAAACTTAGAAAGTTTAAATCTTGACTACAATGAAATAAAGGATATATCTCAAATAAAAGGTTTAAAGAAACTTAATGATGTAAGTATAAAAGAACAATATATAGTTATAGAATCACCAAAAGAAGTTAATGGAAAATATGTTATAAATGAAGCTTTTGTAGGAAAAGATGGAGAGAAATTACTTCCTAATGAAATAAGTATAAGAACTACAGTTGAATCAAAGATTAATGTATCAAAAATTGATGTTAAAACTTCTTTAAATAATGGAAATTTAGAAATAGATACTAAGCTTTTAAAAGAAGGTGTTAATGGTATATCAGCAGTATATCAGGATTTAGATGGAAAATATGTAGCTACTCTTTCAACTTTAGTAAGTAGATAATAAAAATAGGTTAAAAGAGAATTTTAAAATTTAAGTAAAGCAGAAGGGATTTGTATTGTAAATACAAATCCCTTCTTAATTTTATATGAAGCAAAATATTTAAAATTATGTTGAATTTTTTTATTATTATTTAATTGAGGAATTATTTAAATAAGATTTTCTAAATAACTTTTATTTTAGAGGCTTTAGTATATAGTATTGTAAAAATACTATGCATAATATAGTTGAAAAAATAGGGAAAAAATGGTTAAATTTAGAGCATACTATAAATAGACATAATATTAGAATAATGAAATTTAAAAATGTTGAAAATAATATTTTTTTATATTTTTCTTCATTTAAATTTGTGTAGAGAATTCCATTAAATCTAATGACAGTATCTCCGTTAAAAAATGAACAAATTGGATTAACAATCCCAGTCATTAGTATAGTTAAAAGTATTATTAAAGCAATACAATAATATATAAGCATTCAAATATTTTCTCCTTACTTAAAATCTTTATTTAAATTTTAATCTTATATTAAAAAATAATAATGAATTAATCAATAGGTTTTACATAACTGGTCAAAAAATAAACAAAATTGGTATAAAAGTAATAAAATGTATTAATAAACAATTAATAATATATTAATTTGCGAAATTAAATATATAACTAATGTTAATAAAATGATTTTTATAATTTAGATAAATTTTAGATGTATTATGGAATGAGTTATTGGTTAAATATTAGTGGATTTAATGTGATAAATTATATAAAATTAATCTAAGGTTTATATTTTAATATGTTAGGAGGAATATTGTGGAGGGAAAAAAGACTAATAAATATTTAAAGTATAAGAACTTTAAGTTTAGATGGGGAGTTTATAGTATTATCCTTTTAATATTTGTAGGAGTGTCTACTTTTAAAATATCATCATCAATAATGACGTTTAGGAAGAGTTTTAAAGATTCTAAAGCAAGTGAAGAATTTTTAGGAGAAACAGTATCTAGTGACGGAAAGTATAAGGTTGAGGCTTATCTTATCAATGGAGGAGCGACAGTAGATTGGTCAGTTAAGTGTTATTTAAATGAAGGGAAAAGTAAAAAAGAGATATATAGGGATTATCATATAAATGAAGCAAATATGACTTGGATTGATAAGGATACAATCTCTATAAATAGTCATAATATAGATTTACCTAATGGTAAATATGATTTTAGAGATGAATAAAGAGAAGAACAGGATTTAGATTTAATACTGAAAATGCTTTAATAATCACTGTGTTACAAGAGTTTGAAAAAGTATTATATACTGGTTCTATAGATCCTGAAGTTTGATTAAATGATTTTAAAAAAAATTAAATGATTCAGGTATAAATGAAGTTAAAGATGAAACACAAAAACAATTAAACGAGTGGAAATCAAAAAATAATTAGTGTCATTTATAAATATAGGGTAGATTAAAACTTATCCTTTTTTTATAATTAGAATATAAAAAAAGAGGTTGTCCAAAACTTTAAAATAAAAAACATTCAATCAATACCTAATCTTAGGTTTAGTAATGTTTGTTAGTTTTAATAAGTTTTTGGACAACCTCTTTATCCATTTAATAGTATTATATTATTTATGATGCTTTGGTGAAATTTCAACTGTTATACTAATGCCAATGCCTGCTATTATTCCGGTTAATATGTAGTAAGTTAAATTATTCATTGGTATTACATATAACCCTAGTATTCCTATTGTAAGTAAAAGTAAAAATATACAAGCTATAATAAATAGTGGCTTAAATTTAGGTGTTGTAGGAATAATTTTTGCTATTTTATCTGATAATTTTAAACTTTTATTTATAGGTGCAAAAATAAAAGTTGCAATTGCCAATGATAAAATCATTGGAATAAAACTCATTAAAGATTTCATCTTCAGTTCCTCCTTTGTTAATTTTATAAATTAATGTGGGCATTTTTAAGAAAGCTTTATAATTACTACCTTCTTAACAATA
>NZ_JARHZJ010000070.1 GCF_029258205.1 Clostridium sp. | reverse complement strand
GTTATTTTAGCCAAGATGAAGTAAGAGAGTTAGTAAGAACTTTTGAAGAAAAAGATATTCCATTAGATGTAGTTTATTTAGATATAGATTACATGGATGGATTCAGAGTTATGACTTTTAAAACTCCCAATTTTGATGATGCGGCGTGTCTTATTAGTGATTTAAAAGAAAAAGGAGTAAGAACTATTACTATTATTGATCCTGGTGTTAAGGTAGATGAAGATTACCAGATATTTAAAAGAGGTAAAGAAGGAAACTATTTTACTAAGAAGTTAGATGGAGAAATGTTTATTGGAGCAGTTTGGCCAGGGGATAGTGCTTTCCCTGACTTTTCAAATAAGGATTGTAGAGAATGGTGGAAATATGAACTTAAAAAATTCATAAGTGAATATGGAATTGATGGGATTTGGAATGACATGAATGAACCTTGTGTGTTTAATAATGATCATAAAACAATGATAGAAACATGTCTTCATAATAGTGATAATGGAGTTATAGAACATAAGGAATTTCATAATAGATATGGTTTTGAAATGAGTAGATGTTCTAAGGAAGCACAAGAAGAATTACATCCTAATGAAAGAGGATTTTCAATGACTAGAGCTACTTATGCCGGTGGTCAAAGATATTCATCAGTTTGGACTGGAGATAATATGAGTCTTTGGAGCCAAATGATAATGTCAATATCAATGAATGCTAACTTGGGGATAAGTGGTTTTTCTTTCGTTGGAAATGATGTTTCAGGTTTTGGATTAGATTCAAGTGAAGAATTATTCATAAGGTGGATGGAAATGGGAGCATTTATTCCTATATTCAGAAATCACTCAAATATGTACACTAGAAGACAAGAACCGTGGGCTTTTGGACCAAGAGCTGAAAAAATAGCAAAAAAATATATTGAATTAAGGTATGAATTACTTCCATATATTTATGATTTATATTATATATCACATGAAGAAGGATTACCTATATTTAGACCTATGATAATGGAATATGAGAAAGATATGAATTTATTAAATATGAGAGAACAATTTATGTTAGGTGAAAGTATGATTGTTGCACCAGTATTATATGAAGGGGAAAGAAGCAAAACTGTATATTTACCAAAGGGGATTTGGTTTAATTATTTCACAATGGAGAAGTTACAAGGGGGAAAATGGCATAAGATTCCTTGTGAATTAGATGAGATTTTAGTTTTTGTTAGAGAAGGGTCAATAATACCAATATATAATAAGAAATTTAGAAATTTTAAAGAAAGACCAAATAATGTACTTCTTAAGGTTTTTGGAGAGAATGCTAAAGGATTCCACTATAATGATGATGGACATACTATGGAATATTTAGAAGGAAAATATAATTATATGGAAATAGAAGTTGTCAATGAAAAAGAAGAATTTAAGTATATTCATAGTGACTATATTAGAGAAGATATAGAAATTCAAATAATAAAATGATTTATCATAAATTATTTTTACAAATAAAGAGATTATTAAATTAATTTAACATAATAAGTAACATATGACCACTAATATTTAAAAAAATGTTAGTGGTCATACTTATTAATTAAATTAAAAGATAGTTATTAAAATTTTGTCTACTTAATAAAGATTTTTTTATTATTAGAACTTAAAAGTAAAAGTTTTGAAGTGAAGGAAAGAAAATAAAAGTAATAACAAGATAAGCAAGAAGAAGCTTTATAAATTTAGTTTAATAAAGGATTTTAACAATATTGCGTTAATTTTAATAGGATGATAAAATTAATATGTAATATTTAACGTTATAATAGATTTTTTATGTATTATTTTAAAAGTGGACAATTATTTTTCGGAAGATTTATAGGGGGATTGTTTTGCAAATAAAAATTAGGAGGAAAAAGATATGAGCAATAGCAATGATGAAAAGAAGCTTATGTGGTACAACCTTGGACTAATGGCATTCGTATCAGTTTGGGGATTTGGTAACATAGTAAATAACTTCGCAACTCAAGGGTTAACTGTAGTAACATCATGGATATTAATAATAGCTTTATACTTTGTACCATACGCACTTATGGTTGGAGAGTTAGGATCAACTTTTAGAGATAGTAAAGGTGGAGTAAGTTCATGGATAGGTAAAACAATGGGGCCTGGATTAGCTTACTTAGCAGGTTGGACTTATTGGGTAGTGCATGTACCTTATTTAGCACAAAAACCACAAGCAGTACTTGTTTCATTAGGATGGGCAGTGTTTCAAGATGGAAGCACTATAAAAACTATAGATCCTAAAATTACTCAATTAGTATGTTTAGTAATATTTTTATTTTTTGTTTGGATTGCTTCAAGGGGAGTAAATTCATTAGGTAAAATAGGAACAATAGCAGGTACTGCTATGTTCGTTATGTCTATTCTTTACATAATACTTATGTTAACAGCACCAGCTATTACAGGAACTCACATAGCAAGCCCGAATATGACTTCAATAAAAACATATATACCAAAATTTGATTTTGCATATTTTACCACTATAGCTATGTTGGTATTCTCAGTTGGAGGAGCTGAAAAGATATCTCCATATGTTAATAACATGAAAGATTCTAAAAAAGGTTTTTCAAAAGGTATGATAGCTTTAGCTGTAATGGTTGCAGTTACAGCGCTTCTTGGATCAATAGCAATGGGAATGATGTTTGATTCAAATAATGTTCCAGATGACTTAATGTTAAATGGTGCTTACTATGCATTCCAAAAATTGGGGAATTATTATGGAATAGGAAATTCTTTATTAATATTATATGCATTAGCAAACTTTGCAACTCAAGTTTCAGCCTTAGTATTCTCAATAGACGCTCCGTTAAAAGTTTTATTAGCGGACACTGATGCAAGATATGTTCCAATAGCATTAACTAAGACTAATAAGAATGGAGCTCCAATAAATGGATATATAATGACTTCTGTTTTAGTTGGAATATTAATAATAGTTCCAGCTTTAGGAATTGGAAACTTCAATGCTTTATTTACTTGGTTATTAAAATTAAATGCTGTTGTTATGCCAATGAGATATTTATGGGTATTCTTAGCTTATATAATGCTAAGAAAAGCTATAAAAGGTCAATTCAAGTCAGAGTACAAGTTTGTTAAAAATGATAAATTTGCAATGTTAATTGGGGCTTGGTGTTTTGCATTTACAGCATTCGCTTGTATATTAGGTATGTTCCCAACAGATATTCAAGCATTTTCTGAAGAATGGATGTTTAGAGTAGGAATGAATATTGGTACACCTTTAGTACTAATAGGATTAGGATTAATATTACCTAAAATAGCTAAGAGAACTAATGGAAAAGTATATGATGATGCAGTAAGAGAAGCAGCAGCAACAAAATTCGAAAATAAATAGTAAAAAAGCACTCTTTTAGGGTGCTTTTTTTATATGCTAAAACTTTATATTTTTGGAAGTTTATTAGGATAATTATAATGACAAAATATATGAAATATGATAATATGATAATTATAATATATTTTGATAATCAAACAAAATATTTATGAGAAATTAAAAAGAGAGTAGAGAAAGCTTTCAAGAAAATATGAGAGTTTGAAAATAATAAATATAAAAGAAAAATGGAGAGAAATCAGAATGATAGTAGAACCAAAGTTTAGAGGATTTATATGTACTACATCACATCCTGTAGGGTGTAAAAAAAATGTTGAAAATCAAATAGAGTATGTAAAAGAAAAAGGAAAGATAGAGGGAGCTAAAAAAGTACTTGTACTAGGGTCTTCCACTGGATATGGCTTAGCAAGTGCTATTGTGGCTTCTGAGGCATGTGATGCAGAAGTTTTAGGTGTTTCATTTGAGAGAGAGGCAAAAGGTAAGAGGACAGCTTCAGCAGGTTGGTATAATATAGAGTCATTAAAGAAGTTTGCAGAAGGTGAAGGTAAAAAATTTATATCAGTAAATGGAGATGCTTTTTCTAATGAAGTTAAAAATGAAGTTATAGAATTAATAAAAGAAAATATGGGTAAGGTAGACTTAGTTATATATTCATTGGCTGCTCCAAAGAGAAAGGATCCAGTTTCAGGAGAGGTTTATAGCTCTTGTTTAAAAACTGTAGGAAATCCATTTACTAGTAAAACTTTAAATTTCCATACAGGAGAAATACATGATATCACTATTAACCCAGCTACAGAGGAGGAAATAGAAGGTACTAGAAAAGTAATGGGTGGAGAAGATTGGATGCTATGGATTCAAGCTTTAAAAGAAGCTGATGTATTAGAATATGGAGTTAAAACAATAGCTTATTCATACATTGGGCCAGAAGTTACCTATCCAATATATAGAGAAGGAACTATAGGAAGAGCTAAAAATGATTTGGAAAAAACTGCAGGAGAGATAACTGAAGTTTTAAAATCATTAAATGGAGAAGGGTATATATCTGTAAATAAGGCCTTAGTAACACAAGCTAGTTCAGCTATTCCAATAGTATCTTTATATATTTCAATTCTTTATAAGGTTATGAAGGAAAAAGGTACTCATGAGGGTTGTATTGAGCAAATATACAGAATGTTTAAAGAGCTTTATGAAGGAAACTTAAATTTAGATTCAGAAAATAGAATTAGAATAGATAATTTAGAAATGGATGAGGATGTACAAAAGGCTATTGAGGAAATATGGCCACAAATAACTAGTGAGAATGTTTTTGAATTAAGTGATGCAGAAGGGTTTAAAAAAGAATTCTTTAAGTTATTTGGATTTAGTTTAGAGGGAGTAGATTACTCAGAGGATATTGATATAACAACAGTTTAATATAAAAATATTATTTGATTAATTTAAAAAATATGAAAAGGTCATACTTTAGTTAAGGTACTAGAAGTAAGGCCTTTTATATTTTATTAAGAGTTAATTTAGTTAATAAGTTATAGTTTATTTCTGTATGGTAAGGTTTTTTATATTTTGAATAAAACTTAATTGTATCTAAAAAATAATAAATAGTGATAATATGATGATTATTATTCCTGCAATTAAGTTACTATTTTTTGAAATATTTTTACTTTTTATTGTTTTTGATAAATAGAAGCCTAAAGATATAAATATCAATGAAATAATAAATGTTGATATTGTTGTAAATGTAATATTAAGTCTAGAGATGCTAGCTCCTATTCCTAAACCGAAGTTGTTTAAGGCCAAGGCTAAGGATAAGGCTAGAGATTCTTTAAAGTCAATATTACCAGACTTATCTTTATCAGCAAATTCTGGATTTTCTAATATAAAGGTTGGAGAGGAGTTATTATCACTATTAGGTGAGGTTAGTATTTTTTTTTCTTTAAAATAAGAATATATAGAATAAAAACCTAATGCAAGGAGAACTAAACCACCTATAATATCTCCTAATTTAACAGGAATTAAATTCACTAAAAATTGTCCTAATATCATTGAAATAAAAGTTCCTAAAGCAGATATGGATGCTATGACAAGAGTACTTGAAAAATTTATTTTTATGTCTTTTAAACCATATGCTAGAGAAACAACAAGTATATCTAAACTTGCAGCAATTACAAAAAGAAGTATACTTAAAAAGCTCACTTTTTCTGCCTCCAAAATTTTACTGTTAATTCCAATATATTTTATTAATATATAAATTGTGACAATTTTGTAGTGTGAGTAAGTTTAAGATTGAGAAATATAATAAGATAATTCCTTAGGTGGAAATTCTATTTTTTTTACTAACTTTGTTAAATAAATTTTAGCTTTTTCATATTCTTTTTCATTAATAAGCTTTTTAAAATATAGGGTTTCTCTATTACTAATATGATCTTTTAAAATAGTAAAAGCTAATTCTAAAGAGTATTTGAATCCTATTATATCCTTAGGAGATAATAATAAGTTATCTAGATAAGAGTAGAGTTCTATCAATCCATGAGAAAAGGAGTTAAGTTTTTTCTGAAAGTTTTTATCATATTGGAGCAAAAGTAATTTATAATCCTCTAATTCTTTTCTATAAGTTTTAATATCTAAAGTTTTATTTATTTCTTTTAAGGAATTTATGCATTTAATTGAAGAAATATCCTTATCCTTAACTTCTAACATTATATCTGGAGAAAACTCTTTAACTTCCTCATAATAATCTAAAAAACTATTTATAGAAATTGAAGAGGAATGCGATCCTTTCTTTTTAAAAATATTTTGTTGACTATAATGAACTTTCATATTTCCATCTAACTTTTTATTCCATGTTTTGATTACAAGAGAGTATATTTCTTTTAAACTATAGGAGTTATCTCCATAGCATATGTTATGTAAATTATCAAATATAACAGGAATATTTATTTTACTAGAAATATCTAATACATCATCTAGAGAAAAATTTCTCTCATCATTTTCTATGACTAATCGCTTTTTAGAAGAATCAGAAAGTTTATTAAATCCTTTTAAAAAATTTTCTTTTGCTAATTTTTTGTCACCATACACTCCTCCTATATGAAGTATTATTTTATTTTTATAATCTATATTTAATGAGTCTAAAAATTTACAATGGTACTCAATATCTTTAATAGATTTGTATAATATATCCTCTTTAGGAGTGTTTATTACTGTATATTGACCAGGATGCATAGAAACTCTAATGTTATTATTCTTAATAAAAGTTCCTATGGATTCTAAATTGTATTTAAATTCTTTTTGCCAGTTAATATTATTTATTTTATGGGAGCCTAAGGGAATAATATCTGACCCTATTCTAAATAGGTAAATATCATTTTTAATATTCCATTCTAATATTTTTTGTAAGTCTTCTAAATTTTGCTTTGCAATAGAAAGAAATTTACTCTTAGAAAAATTCTTTAGTAATATTCTACGATTGGTTCTAGCATTTATTGTTATTGGAGTACAAGCATATCCTATTTTCATACAATCAGTCCTTTTCAAAATATTAATTATATATTTTGCATTTAAATAAAAAATACAAGGGAGGAAGTTTGGTAATTTGATAAATTTTTGGGATATTATTTAATAATTAAATATAAATACTTATTAAAATAAAAATAGTGAAATTATTGCTAAATAATAGTTTAGGAACTATAATAATCATCACTTTTTATTTATAAATTAATAATTTTGTAATAATTCATAAGGGGGTTATATGGCAAAATTATATTATGAAAAAGATATATATTTAGATTTAAAGAAGTATAAGAAGTTTGTAAATTTTATTTGTTATAATTAAATATATAAATTTAATCTAAAGGACAGTGAGTATAACTATGAGGTTATATAAAGCAAACTTTGATAAAATGTTTAAAATACGAGGCAAAAAATTAAGGGTTTAGTGATATATCCAAAATTAAAAAATAATAATTTTTTAGTGGCTTATAATATTAAATAAAACGAAGCTTAAACTGATTTTTTTAGAGTAGGCAGTATTTAACTAGTATTATAGAATGGACTAAACATACTGCAGAATATGACGATTATATGGTTAGTAAAAGAATAGTAACAAATAATGATAAGAAATTTAAAAAAATTCTTAGGAAAATTCAAAAGGAACCTTTGTAAAAAAATGGTTGTTTAAAATATAAAAGTATTTCAAGAAAACATCTAATTAAACTTTTAGGGAGTTAAAACATCTTAAATAGATCGTTGTAATACTTAAAATTTTGGTGCAATTGATTCATAAAACATACTTTGTTTTATGAATCAATTGCTATGAAAATTTTATGACAATATTTATTTTAAAATGTTAATTTTATTCCAGTTAGGATGTTTTTTAATAGTTTATTAAAAAATAACAAAAAAATATATTTTACAAAATATATAAACAACTGTTATAATGTCAGAGGTTAATTTAAGTTATAGGAGTGGAATTTATGGAAAAGTATATATTTTGGGTAACAGCTATTTTTCAAATAGGCGTATTTGCTCTAATGCTATACTATTTATTCATAGCGTTATTTGGATTCTATAAGAAAAAAGATACAAAAACTTTTGAGCCTCAAAAGAAATTTGCAATGCTTGTAGCAGCCCATAATGAAGAAGTAGTTATAGAAAATCTAGTTGAAAGTTTAAAACATTTAGATTATCCAAAAGAATTATATGATATATTTGTTATTGCAGATAACTGTACTGATAATACTGCTAAGATTGCTAGAAAAGCAGGGGCAAATGTATTTGAAAGATTTAATAAAGAAAAAAGAGGTAAAGGTTTCGCATTAGAATGGATGTTTGATAAAATATTCAAAATGGATACTCATTATGATGGAATAGCAGTTTTTGATGCTGACAACTTAGTTGATAAAAATTTCTTAAAAGAAATGAACAATAAAATGTGTGAAGGATTTAAGGTTGTTCAAGGATATATAGATTCTAAGAATCCACAGGATTCATGGATAACAGAATCTTATGCTATAGCATTTACATCAGCTAATAGAATGCTTCAATTAGCTAAAAGCAACATAGGTTTATCAGCTCAAATAGGTGGAACAGGATTCGTTATAGATACTGCAACTCTTAAAAAATTAGGTTGGGGAGCTACTTGCTTAACAGAAGACTTAGAATTTAGTTGTAAGCTTATATTAAATGGAGAAAAAGTAGGTTGGGCACACGATGCTATAATATATGATGAAAAACCATTAACTTTAAAGGCTTCATGGAACCAGAGAAAGAGATGGATGCAAGGATTTGCTGATGTTGCTACTAGATATGGAATGAAACTTTTAAAGAAATCTATAAAAGATAGAAGCTTAGTTGCTTTTGACTGTACTTTATATGTAATGCAACCATTTGTTACTTTAGCAACTGGATTAGCTGGTTTATTAACTTTCATACAAATAAGGGCAGTAGATGGTCTTGGAATATTTGTTATAAGTTATTTGTTTAATGCAACAGTATGGCAATTATTCTGCGTATTCCAATTCTTATTAACACCATTTGCGTTACTATTTGATAAAAAGATGAGTGGAAAGTTATTTGTAGTTTTAGGACTATATGCATGTAATGTATTTATACAACCATACTTAATAACTCAATTAGGTATATTAGACAATGTAGTATTATTAACACTATTTAATGTGGCTTATGTAGGAATATTTTTAATAGGAACTTTATTATTCTTAGGTAAGAGAAATTTCCAAATGTTCTACAGATACTTAATTTATCCATTATACATATTAACTTGGATACCAATAACAATCCAAGGTATAATAGATAAAGATAAAAAAGAATGGTCACATACTAAACACGTTAGACAAATTGGAATATATGAAGTTTAATTATGATAAGACATCCATTAATGGATGTCTTATATTTTTGCTATAAAAGTGATTACGAGAATATAAAGTTGACAATATTACTAAGAACATATTATTTATATAACGTAAATTTTTGTATTTTAAAATCTTTTGATATAATTAATAATCGTGAAGTGATATAAAGATATGTTATATGAGAACAAACGTTTGACAATGTATTTTTAAAGAATTATACTATTTTAGTAAATTGAAAGGATGATATATAAATGTTTGGATTAATAAGTTATGAGGAGATATATGGACATGAGGACGAGTATATCTTTATAGATGTTAGAAGCCAAAGAGAATTTTTTGAAGAGCCTATGATAGGAGCTATAAATATTCCAGTGCTTTTAAATGAAGAGAGAGATGTAGTCGGAACTTTATATGTTAGAGAGAGTGCAGAGGCTGCAAAAGAGCAAGGAATAGAATTCATCTCTAGAAGATTGCCTGAAATATTTAAACAAGTTCAAGAACTTTATAGGAATAAGCATGGTAAAAAACTTGTTGTTTTTTGTGCAAGAGGTGGAATGAGAAGTGGAAGTCTGCATTCATTACTAAATAGTTTAGGAATAAATTGTTATAAATTAGAAGGTGGGTATAAATCATATAGAAGTTTTATAATAAATAAAATTGAAGAATTCTCAAGGAAAATTAATTTTATAGTATTATATGGAAATACTGGTGTAGGAAAAACAGAAATGTTATATAAGTTAGAAGAAAAGGGATATGATATTTTAGATTTAGAGGGATGTGCAAATCATAGAGGTTCAATTCTAGGAGGCGTTGGATTGGGTGATTGCAACACTCAGAAGAGATTTGATGCATTAGTTTATCATAAACTTAGATATAGAAGTTCTAATGTTGTATTCATTGAAGGAGAAAGTAAAAGAATAGGGAAAATTTTAATTCCAGATCCTTTATTTGAAAAGATGTATGAGGGTGCAAAACTTAAAATAAGTGCTGATCCAGAAGTAAGAGCAGAAAGATTAGTTAGAGAATATACTGCCTTTGAAAATGTAAATGAACAACTAGATGAAGCTTTAGGAGTTCTTAATAAGCATATAAGTTCAGAAAGAGTGGAACAATATAAAGACTTAGTAGCTAAAGGTGACTATAAGAAAGTGGCCTTAGAACTTATGGAAAAATATTATGATCCTAGATATGGAACAAGTGCAAAGAAAAAAACTTTCAGAAACGAATTAGAGATAAATGATATAGAAAATGAATTGTTTAAATTAGAAGAAATATATAAAGAGATTTTAGAAGAATTAAGGGAGGATTTATATGAGTAGTAGAAATAACAATTATGATGTTACCTCTTTAACTTCTTTAGAAAAGTTAGAACCAGTAAGAGTAAGACCAGGAATGTACATAGGTTCTACAGGAAGCAAGGGACTTCATCATTGTATATGGGAAATATTAGATAACTCTATAGATGAAATATCAAACGGATATGGAAATAAAGCTAAAATTATTTTAAATAAAGATAAAAGTGTAACTGTAATAGATAATGGAAGAGGAATTCCTACAGGGATGCATCCAATAAAGAAAAAAACTGGTGTTGAGATGGTATTTACAGAACTTCATACTGGTGGTAAGTTTAATAACCAAAATTATAAGACTTCTGGAGGACTTCATGGTGTTGGGGCGGCAGTTGTTAATGCCTTATCAAGATGGTTAGAAGTTGAAGTAAAACAAAACGGAAAAATATATAGACAAAGATTTGAATATGCTTATGACAAAGAGCTTAAAAAAGATATGCCAGGAACACCAGTAACTCCGCTAGAAGTAGTAGGAGAATCTGAGGAAACAGGCACAAAGGTTACTTTTTTACCAGATAGAGAAGTATTTTCAACATCAGATTTTAAATTTGACATAATAGATGAAAGATTACAAGAATTAGCTTTTCAAAACAAAGGAATAAGATTAGAACTTATTGATAATAGAAAAGAAGAGAGTGTAAGTAAAGAATATTACTCTGAAAGAGGACTTTTAGACTTTATAGATTATTTAAATGAAAGTAAAACTCCCCTTCATCCAACTCCTGTTTTATTTGAGGGAGAAAGAGAAGTAAATAATATACAAATGTGTGGAGAAATATGTCTTCAATTTACTGATTCAACAACAGAGAACATAGTTAGTTACGTAAACAATATTCCTACTACAGAGGCTGGTACCCATGAAACTGGTTTTAAAACAGGAATGACTCGTGCTTTTAAAGAATGGGCTAAAAAGCTTAATCTTGTAAAGGAAAAAGATAAGGATTTTGAAGGTGATGATTTAAGAGAAGGTATGACGGCTATTGTCAGAATAAAAATTACAAATCCAGTCTTTGAAGGACAAACAAAAACTAAGCTTGGAAATAATGAAGCTTATACAATGATGAATGATTTAGCTTATACTAAATTTGGTGAATGGATAGAGGATAATAAAGAAGTTGCAACTATGATTATAAATAATGCATTAGATGCAGCTGCTAGAAGAGAAAAAATTAAAAAGATTAATGATGCAGAGAGAAAGAAAATTGGAAAAGGGACAGCACCTTTAGCAGGAAAGGTTGCAGTATGCACATTGAAAAATAAGGAAGTTAATGAATTCATAGTAGTTGAAGGAGATTCTGCAGGTGGATCAGCTAAACAAGCTAGAGATAGAAGATTCCAAACAATAATGCCTTCAAAGGGTAAAATAATGAATACAGAAAAGCAAAAGTTAGAAAATGTTATAGCTTCTGAGGAATTAAAAATCTTTAATACTGCCATAGGTACAGGAATTTTAGATAATTATAATGAAGAAGATTTAAAATATGACAAAATAATTATAATGAGTGATGCTGACGTAGATGGATATCATATAAGAACTCTTTGGATAACATATATCTATAGATACATGAGATCTCTTATAGCTAATGGTCATCTTTATTTAGCGCAACCACCTCTTTATAAAGTTGCTAAATCAGGTAAGAGTAAAGATAAGATTCTTTATGCTTATAGTGAAGATGAATTAGAAGAAGTTAAAAAGAAATTAGGAAAGGGAGCAATTATTCAAAGATTTAAAGGACTTGGAGAAATGAATCCAGATCAATTATGGGATACAACTTTAAATCCGGAAACAAGAACTTTAGTACAAGTTACTATAGAAGATGCAGCTAAGGCTGAAAAAATGGTTTCTTTATTGATGGGTGATGTTGTTCAGCCAAGAAAGAACTATATGTATAAGTATGCTGAGTTCTAAAGGAGGAGATTAAATGGCTAAGAAGAATATTGAAATACCTAAGGATAATAATATTATCAGAATGCCTCTTGAAGAGGTTATGCCTGATAACTATTTACCTTATGCAGTAGAAGTTGCTAAGGATAGAGCACTTCCAGATGTAAGAGATGGATTAAAGCCTGTACATAGAAGGATTTTATATGGTGCATATATGTTAAAAGCTTTTCCAGATAAACCTTATTATAAATCAGCTAGAATAGTAGGAGATATACTAGGTAAATATCACCCACATGGAGATAGTTCAGTTTATGATGCTATGGTAATTCTAGCTCAAAATTTTAGTACAAGAGCTCCTTTGATTGATGGACATGGTAACTGGGGAAGTATAGATGGAGATGGAGCAGCTGCTATGAGATATACAGAGGCTAGACTTTCTAGTATATCTATGGAGATGCTTAGAGATATAGAAAAAAATGTAGTAGATATGGTTCCAAATTACTCAGATTCTGAAATGGAACCCAAGGTATTACCAGCTAGATATCCAAACCTTTTAGTAAATGGAACTTTTGGAATAGCTGTTGGACTTTCAACTAATATACCACCACATAATTTAAAAGAAGTTATAGAAGGTACTTTAGCTTATATAGATAATAATGAAATTACTACTAGAGAGTTAATGAATTATATAAAAGGGCCAGATCTTCCAACAGGAGGAGTTTTAATTGGTGAAAAAACTCTATTATCCGCTTATGAAACAGGGGAAGGAAAAGTAACTTTAAGATCTAAGGCTAAAATTGAAACTTTAGAAAATGGAAGACTTGGAATAGTAATAACTGAATTCCCTTATAGAAGAAATAAGGCTAGAATACTTCAAACAATATCCGATATGACTGGTGACAAGAGACATGCTAAAGCTTTAGATGGAATAGTGGATATTAGAGATGAATCAGATAGAACTGGTATAAGAGCTGTAATAGAATTTAAGAAGTCTGTAGATCTTGATATGGCTGATAAAGTTCTTAAGTATCTTTATAAAAAAACTGATCTTCAAGGTAATATAAGTTTTAATATGGTTGCCTTAGCAGATGGAAAACCAGAAACTATGGGATTAAAAACAATAATATCTCATTATGTAAATCATCAAAAGGATGTTGTTACAAGAAGAACAAAAAGAGAGCTAGAAGTAGCAGAAAAGAGATTCCACATAGTTGAAGGTTTTATAAAGGCTATAGGAATAATGGATGAAGTTATAGCTACAATTAGAGCTTCAAAATCAAAGAAAGATGCTCATGAGAATTTAGTTTCAAAATTTGAATTTACTGACTTACAGTCAGAAGCAATTCTAGAATTAATGCTTTATAGATTAACTGGATTAGAGATAAAAGTATTCCAAAAAGAGCATAAAGAATTATCAAAGAAAATAAAAGCACTTAGAAAGATTTTAGAAAATGAGTCAGTTCTTTTAGGTGTTATAAAAGATGAATTAAAAGAAGTAGCTGAAGTCTATGGAGATGAAAGAAGAACTGCTTTAATAGAAGATGAAAGCGAAGCTAAAATAGATCTAGAAGAGTTAATAGTGGCTGAAGATGTTATGGTTACTTTATCAAATGAAGGATTTATAAAGAAGATTCCTCTTAAAACTTATAATCGTTCAAATGTTGATGAAAATGAAATTGAATATAGAGAAGGAGATTATTTAAAATTCCTTATTAAATCAAACACTAAGAATACTTTGGCTATATTTACTGATAAGGGAACTGTTTATCAAATAAAATGTAATTCTGTAGCAGATAAGAAATGGAAAGACAAAGGAGAAAGACTTGAGGATTTAATAAGAGGATTAAGTTTAGAAGATGAAAAAATTATTGCTCTTGAATCAATTGATAATTTCCTTCCAAACAAATGCTTTAAGTTTATAACTGCTAATGGATTGATAAAGAAGACTACTTTAGATAAATTTGTTACTGCTTATTCAAAACTTATGGCTATAAAGCTTAAGAATGATGATTTATTGGCAAGTGTATCTTTAATAGATTCACAGGATGAAGAAAGATTTGTTGAAATTGAAACAACTAATGGGCTAAACTTTGTTGCTTCAGAACCAGAATTAGAATTTACAGATAGAAATATACTAGGGGTTCAATTAGTACCATTAAAGAGTGGTAACAAAATTAAAAATATAAGATTTGTAGATAACTATGAATATAAAGAATTTATCATAGGAATAAATAAAAAGGGAAATATAAAAACTTTTAGTAATATGAATAGCAATTCTTATGAAAAGATAAAAGTTAATTCATTTAGAAATATAATTGCTTTTTCAAATAAAGGAAAAGTATTTAAATTCCCAGCATACTTACTTCAAAATACGGAGGAAAGTAATATTTCAGATTTAGTAGATGGATTTGAAAAGGATGAACTTATAATAAAAGTAGCTCCTATAAATGAATTTGGAAAAATAGATGAAGATTTATTTGTTTATTTTTTCTCAAGAGAAGGATTAGTTAAAAAGACATCTTTAAGAGAATTTTTAGGAGAATTTAATAATCAAATAGCTTATAAATTTAAAACTCCAAAGGATGAGTTAGTAAATGTAGACATAAATTTTGAAAATGCTACAGTAATCTTAGTAACTAAGAATGGTATGGGAATTAAATTCTTAGCTACAGCTATTAATCCAATGGGAAGAGTGGCTTCAGGGGTAACAGGAATAAGTTTAAAAGATGATAATAAGGTTATATTTGGTAAGGTTATATCACCAACTGAAGGTATTGATGATAAAACTTTAGAGGCGTATAATGACTATAAAAAAGAATTAACTAGTAATTATGAGAAACTTGTTTTAGAGTCTAAGCAGAAAGAAAAGGCTGAGGTCAATATTGAAGATATTAAATTACAAAATAGAGCTGGAAGAGGAAGTAGTTTAATGATTTTAGTATTGGAAGACTACATAAAGGACGTAATTATTAAGTAGGAGGTATGGTCATGAAGAAAGTATTAGTATTTTTAGCAGAAGGTTTTGAGACTATAGAAGCATTATCAGTTGTGGATGTTTGTAATAGAGCTAAGGTAACATGCCATGCATGTAGCATTACAGAAAATAAAACCGTTAATAGTGCTCATGGAACAATGGTTATTTGTGATAAATTAATATCAGATAATGATTTAGAAACTTATGATGCAATTGTACTTCCTGGTGGAATGCCAGGAGCTATAAATCTTAGAGATAATGAAAGAGTACAATCATTGATAAAAGAATATAATAAAGGAAATAAAATTGTATCTGCAATATGTGCTGCTCCAATAGCCTTAGCTAAGGCTGGAGTTATTGAAGGAAAAACAGTTACAAGTTATCCAGGATTTAAAGAGGAACTTGGAAATGTTAATTATGTGGAAGAAGACACAGTAGTTGTTGATGGAAACATAATAACTAGTAGAGGGCCTGCAACTGCCTTAGTATTTGGCTTAGAAATATTAAAAAAGCTGGGATATGAAAAAGAAGCAAATGAAATAAGAGAAGGAATGCTTATTAACTTTTTCTTAGAAAAAGAAGGTAAGTAGTGCTTTAATAAATTAAAAAGAGTTGTATCAAGATAACTTACAAATAAAATTTATAACATATTTGGAAAATTACTTAATTAAACTAAGAAGTTTATAGTAAATATTTCATTTATAAATTTTGTTTTGAGTTTTGATATAACTCTTTTTGTTTTTTACAAGCTTATTAGGTATGTTAAAATATAATAAGATTTAATATATTTGGAGGAAAATATATGCAAAAAATAATTTTAAATAATGGAGTTAGATTATTATATAAATTAAAAGATATAGAACATACATCTTTTTGCATAAGCTTAGAAAGTGGAGCTAATGCAGAAAATAAAGATGAAATAGGAATGGCACATGCTTTAGAGCATATTTTATTTAAAGGAAATCACAAGCTTAAGGAAGATGAAATAAATGAAAAATTAGATGATTTATTTGGATTCAATAATGCTATGACTAATTTCCCTTATGTTATTTATTATGGAACTACTGCAAAGGAAGATTTTGAAGAAGGATTTTCTTTATATTCAGATATAGTTTTAAATTCAGATTTTCAGGAGTTTGGTTTTTTAGAAGAACTAAATGTTATAAAACAAGAAAGCGATGAGTGGAAAGAAGATTTAGAGCAACATGTAGAAGACCTTGCTTTAATGAATGGCTTACCAGATGAAAGAATCGGAAACTTGATAATAGGAGAAAAAAAACATATAGAAGATATAAGTTTTCAAGGGTTAAAAGATTTTTATGAAAGAAACTATTTCAGTGAAAATATAGTTGTTTCAGTTGTTTCTTCTCTTCCTTTAGAAAAAGTAAAAGAGGTTGTAGAGAAAAATTTTAATAAAGCAAAGAGAGGAAAGATATCTAAAGATAATTTAGAAAGAAATATTAAATGTGGTATATTCTCTAAAAAGATAGATGGAAATACTGGGGCAAAAATATGCTGTTTATTTGATATAAATGATTTAAGTATGGAGGAGGTAACCTTACTTAAAGTATTTAATCTTTGGTTTGGTGAAGGGGTAAGTTCAGTATTATATGATGAGATTAGAACTAAAAATGGACTAGCCTATGAAGTTTATAGTGAAGTTAAGTATGAAAAGGGAATAAGATTATTTAAAATTTATTTAGGAACATCTAAAGAAAAGGAAGAAAAGGCATTAGGGCTTATTGAAAAATGTATATCAAAGGCTATGAATATAGAAGATTATTTAACTGAAGAGGGATTAAATAAGCTAATAAAAAGATTTAAACTTAAAAATTCATTAGATTTAGAAAAAAGTATAGTTCTTGCTAATAGAATGGCTATATATGAAACTATGTTTAATAGAGGAGACTATATTTTTGAAGAATTAAACTTAGTTGAAGATTTAAGTTTAAAAGATATGAAAAATTTAATAAAAAGAGTTTTAAAGAAATCCATTGTGCAAATAATTAACTAAGAGGTGATGTAGTGAGAGAACAGTGGCTACTTAAACAAAGAAAAAGAGATGAAATAGAAATTTTAAAGGAAGAATTAAATATAGATTTATTAACATCTATTCTTTTAGTGAATAGAAATATAAAAGATAAGAAAGATGCGAATGAATTTTTATTTGGTGGAATTGAAAATTTAAATGATCCATATCTTATGAAAGATATGGAGAAAGGAGTTAAAAGGGTAAAAGAAGCTATAGAAAAGGGGAATAAAATAACTATATATGGAGATTATGATTGTGACGGTGTATCAAGTACTTCAATATTATATAAAGGGCTAAAAAGATGCAATGCTAACTTTAATTATCATATACCAGATAGGGAAGATGAAGGGTATGGTATGAATTTAAATAGAGTTAAAATTTTAAAGGAAGAAGGTACAGAGGTAATTTTAACTTGTGATAATGGAATAGCAGCATTTGAAGAAATAGATTTAGCACAAAACTTAGGTATGGATGTAATTTTAACAGATCATCACGATATTTCTCTAATTAAGGATGAAAATGGAGAGGTGAAAAAAGAAATTCCAAAGGCTTATGCTGTTATAAATCCTAAACAAGAAGATTGTAATTATCCATTTAAATCTCTATGTGGAGCAGGAATTGCCTTTAAATTTATATGTGCATTATATAAAGAGCTAGGAATACCTCATGAGGAAGCTTTAGAACTACTGGAAATATGCGCTATTGCTACGGTTTGTGATGTAGTTGATTTATTAGGAGAAAACAGAATAATAGTGAAAAATGGATTAGAAATGCTTAATAACACTAAAAATAAAGGTTTAATAGCATTAAAAAAATACACAGGTCTTGAAGGAAAAGAAATAGCTCAATATCATTTAGGATTTGTTATAGGGCCTTGTATAAATGCTACTGGAAGACTTGAAACGGCTGATTTATCTGTTGAATTACTTTTATCTGAAGAGGATGAAAAGGCAGATGCTTTGGCTAAGGAACTTTTTGAATTGAATCAAAGAAGACAGGAATTGACTAAAAATAGCGTTGATATGGTAATAAAGCAAATAGAAGATAATAATATGGAAAATGATAAGGTTATTTTGATTTATAATCCTTATATACATGAAAGTATTGCTGGAATTGTAGCAGGAAGAATAAAAGAAAAATATAATGTTCCTACAATAATAATGACTAAGGGAAAAGATATGCCTAAGGGTTCTGCAAGGTCTATAGAAGAATATAATATCTTTGAGGAATTATCAAAATGCAAAGAGGTCATAAGTAAATTTGGAGGCCATCCAATGGCTGCTGGTCTATCTGTGGAAGAAAAAAACATACCTATATTAAGAAATATGTTATTAGAAAACTGTAAATTAACAGATTATGATATAATACCAAAGGTTAGAATAGATGTTAAGTTACCTTTAGAAAGTTTAAATTATGGATTAGTAGACAATTTAGATAAGTTAGAACCTTTTGGAAAAGGAAATTCTAGCCCACTTTTTGGAGAAAAAGATGTTAAAGTGAGTAGGGTTTGGATAATTGGCAAAGAACAGAATGTAATTAAATTTAGATGTAAATTAAGGAATAGTTACAAAACAATAGATGCCATAGCATTTGGTAATAAAGTTGAGGAATTTAAAGAGGATTTTTCTAATAAATATGGAAAAGAAGAATTATTAAGAGTATTAGATGGTGGAAACTGTAATTTTAGTGTTGATTTAATTTATTATCCAAATATAAACGAATTTAATGGGAATAAATCAATTCAAGCTAATATAAAATATTTTAGATTATAAAACTAAAGGAGCAATATTTTAAAAATATTGCTCCAATGTTTTGTGTATAATTAGGCATAAATTAATTATATACACTATAAATATTTAATTTTATTTAACAGTAGATTTTAATTGCTTTAGATTAAATTCCTTTTTCGTATTGTTCTACCATTCTTTTAACCATTTCTCCACCAACGCTTCCGCATTGTTTAGAGCTTAAATCTCCATTGTAGTCTGAGAATGGTACTCCCATTTCAGATGCTACCTCATTTTTGAATTTTGCTAATCCGTTTTTTGATTCTGGAACTAATTGTGCCATTTTGAATTCCTCCTTAGTTATTAATTGAGTTTGCATTTATATATTGTGTAGAATAGAGTAAAATATGAGAGGGAATTATAGGAGTTATTACAAAAAAATATTTATAAAACCATAGATTATTAAGGGAGTTGATTTTTTGAAAAAGTATAAAATAATTATGACTGGTGGAGGTTCAGCAGGTCATGTTACCCCAAATTTAGCTTTAGTTCCTAAATTAAAAGAGTTAGGTTTTGAAATAAAATATATAGGAAGTAAAAATGGTATAGAAAAAGAAATAATAACTAAGGAAAATATACCTTATTATTCAATATCATCAGGTAAGCTTAGAAGATATTTTGATATAAAAAACTTTACAGATCCATTTAAAGTATTAAAAGGTATTATGGATGCCTCAAGAATACTTTCAAAAGAAAAACCAGATGTTATATTTTCAAAAGGTGGATTTGTTACAGTACCTGTAGTAATAGCAGCCTCAATAAAAAAAATTCCTGTAGTATCTCATGAATCAGACTTAACACCTGGATTAGCCAATAAAATAGCATCACCATTTTGTGATACTCTTTGTGTTACATTTCCAGAAAGTCTAAAGTATATAAAAGATAATAAAGGTGAATTAACAGGAACACCAATAAGAGAAGAACTTTTAAATGGAGACAAAGAAAGAGGAAGAAAATTCTGTAACTTCAAAGAAAATAAAAAGGTTCTTATGATAGTTGGTGGTAGTTTAGGTTCAAAAGTTATAAATGAAAGCGTTAGAAAAATTTTAAATGAGATATTAAAAGAATATAATGTCATACATTTATGTGGAAAAGGGAATCTAGATGAATCATTAAAGAATTTAGATGGATATAGACAATATGAGTATATATCAGAGGAACTTCCAGATTTAATGGCTTTAGCAGATTTAGTTATATCTAGAGCAGGAGCAAATACAATATTTGAACTTTTAGCTCTTAGAAAATTGAATATATTAATACCTTTATCAGCTAATGCTTCAAGAGGAGATCAAGTTTTAAATGCTAACTCATTTGAAAAGAGTGGATATTCTATGGTCATAAAAGAAGAGGAACTTAATTCAGAAGTATTATTAAAATCAATAAAGGAAATAGAAAAAAATCGAGAAAAGTACTTAAATTCTATGAAAATGAGTAAAATAGGTAATGGAGCTAATAATATAATAGATATAATAAAAAAATCTGCACATATGTAAATTTTTTTATAGATAATTATTAGCATATTGTAGAAAATTTACAAGAATTAAGAATAAATTATTAAAATATGTTTTAAAATATCTTAATATGAAACTTGAAAAATTTCTCTCAAAGAGTATAATTATTAATGTCGAGTGAAATTAGTTTTGTATCAAATAATATTGGGCTTCAAGATAAAATATATTATGAAGTATTAAGAGGTGTTTTAATGAGTAAAGTATCAGTAATATATTGGAGCAATGGTGGAAATGTTGAAGTGTTAGCAAACACTATTGCAGATGAGTTAGTAGATTTAGGAGAAGAGGTTTTAATAAAACATGTTTCAAACGCTAAAGTAGAAGATGTGTTAGAAGCCGATGCAGTAGCTTTAGGTAGCCCTTCAATGGATAATAATAGAATAGAACAATACGATATGGAACCATTTGTTAATCAATTCAAATTAACTCCAAATAACAATAAGAAAATGATCTTGTTTGGATCATATGGTTGGGATAATGGAGAGTTCATGGTTGAATGGGTTAAAAGGATGAAAGATTATGGATTCGACGTTGTTGGTAGTTTAGCTGTAAATGAATCACCAAACGATGATGAAATTAATTCAGCAAAAGAATTATCAAAAAAATTAATAAAATAATACTTATGCTAATAAGTAATTTTAATTAATTACTTTAAATATATTATAATTTTTAAGATTTTAATTTATATATCTACAAAATTAATGAAAGAGAGGTCATCTCAATGGCAATGAGAAAAATGAAAACTATGGATGGTAACACAGCTGCCGCTTATATATCATATGCGTTCACTGATGTTGCAGCAATATTTCCTATCACTCCATCATCACCAATGGCAGAGTGGGTTGATGAAAATAGTGCAAGAGGATTAAAGAACATATTTGGTCAACCTGTAAAAGTAATGGAAATGCAATCAGAAGCAGGTGCTGCTGGAGCAGTTCACGGTTCATTACAAGGTGGAGCTTTAACTACTACTTACACAGCTTCACAAGGTTTATTATTAATGATACCAAACATGTACAAAATAGCTGGTGAATTATTACCATCAGTATTCCATGTATCAGCTAGATCATTAGCTACTTCAGCTTTAAGCATATTTGGTGATCACCAAGACGTTATGGCTGCAAGACAAACTGGATTCGCTATGTTAGCAGAAGGATCAGTTCAAGAAGTTATGGATTTATCAGCAGTTGCTCACTTATCAGCTCTTAAAGCTAGAATACCTTTCGTAAACTTCTTCGATGGATTTAGAACATCACATGAAATACAAAAAGTTGAACTTTTAGAATATGATGAATTAAAAGAATTAGTAGATATGGAAGCTGTAGATGAGTTCAGAAGAAGAGCTCTTAACCCTAACAAACCTGTAACAAGAGGTACAGCTCAAAACCCAGACATTTACTTCCAAGAAAGAGAAGCAGTAAACAAATTCTACAATGCAGTTCCAGAAATAGTTGAGAGCTACATGAAAGAAATTACTAAGTTAACTGGTAGAGAATATAACTGTTTCGATTATTATGGAGCAGAAGATGCTGAGAGAGTTATAGTAGCTATGGGATCAGTTACTGATTTAATAGAAGAAACTATAGACTACTTAAACGCTAAAGGAGAAAAAGTTGGATTAATCAAAGTAAGATTATTCAGACCATTCTCAAATGAAAGATTAATAAAAGCAATGCCAAAAACTGTTAAAAAGGTTGCTGTTTTAGATAGAACTAAAGAACCAGGTGCTGCAGGAGAGCCTCTATACTTAGAAGTTAAGAATGCATTCTACGGATTAGAGAATGCTCCTGTAATAGTTGGTGGTAGATTCGGATTAGGATCAAAAGATACTGTACCAGCTGACATTGTTGCTGTTTATGAAAACTTAAATAAAGAGGATATAAAAAATGGATTCACTTTATCAATAGTTGATGACGTAACTAATACTTCATTAGCAACAGTTGCAGGTATAGATACTACTCCAGAAGGAACTAAAGCTTGTAAGTTCTGGGGATTAGGATCAGACGGAACAGTTGGAGCTAACAAGAGTGCTATCAAAATTATCGGAGACCATACTGATATGTATGCTCAAGGATACTTTGCATATGACTCTAAAAAATCAGGTGGAGTAACAATTTCTCACTTAAGATTTGGTAAAAAACCAATAAAATCACCTTACTTAATAAATAAAGCTGATTTCATTGCTTGCCATAACCAATCATATGTTAATAGATATTTCGTTTTAGATGGATTAAAGAAAAATGGAACATTCTTATTAAACACTATATGGACTCCAGAAGAAGTTGCTAAAAACTTACCAGCAAGCTATAAGAGATTCTTAGCTGAAAACAACATTAAATTCTACACTTTAAATGCTGTTAAAATAGCTCAAGAAGTTGGTTTAGGTGGAAGAATAAACATGATTATGCAATCAGCATTCTTCAAGTTAGCTAATATAATACCAGTAGAAGATGCAGTTAGATACTTAAAAGAAGCTGTTGTAACTTCATACGGTAAAAAAGGTGAAAAAGTTGTTAACATGAACTACGCTGCTATAGACAAAGGAATCGACGCTATCGTTGAAATCACTGTTCCAGCTGAGTGGGCTAATGCTAAAGATGAAGTTGTTGAAGCTAAAGAAGTTCCTGAATTTGTTAAAAGAATTGTTGAGCCAATGAACAGATTAGAAGGAGATAAACTTCCTGTATCAGCATTTAACGGAATGGAAGATGGTACTTTCGAACAAGGTACTGCTGCATACGAAAAGAGAGCAATCGGTATAAACATACCAGAGTGGATAGCAGAAAATTGTATTCAATGTAACCAATGTGCTTACGTTTGTCCTCATGCTACAATAAGACCATTCTTATTAACTGAAGAAGAAGCTAAAAATGCTCCTGCTTCAACTAAGTTAGTTGCTGCTAAAGCATTAAAAACTGAGGAACCAATGCAATTCACTATGGCTATAAGTACATTAGACTGTACTGGATGTGGAAACTGTGCTCAAGTTTGTCCTGCTAAGGAAAAAGCTTTAGTTATGAAACCACAACATACTCAAGAAGCACAAATGGAAGCTTGGGATTACTGTGTAAATGATGTTACACCTAAGAAAAATCCAATGAACAAAAACACAGTTAAAGGTAGCCAATTTGAGCAACCATTATTCGAGTTCTCAGGAGCTTGTGCTGGATGTGGAGAAACTCCATATGCTAAACTTATAACTCAATTATTTGGAGACAGAATGATGATAGCTAATGCTACTGGATGTTCATCAATCTGGGGTGGATCAGCTCCTTCAACTCCATACACAACTAACCATAAAGGTCATGGACCAGCTTGGGCTAACTCATTATTTGAGGACAACGCTGAATTCGGATTAGGTATGTTATTAGGAGTTAAAGCTATAAGAGAAAGATTAGTTGATGTTGCTGGAAAAGCAATTGAAGCAGGTGTTAAACCAGAAGCTAAAGAAGCTTTAGAAGCTTGGATAGCTGAAGTTGACAATGGAGAAGGAACTAGAGAGAGAGCTGACGCTGTTGTAGCTACATTACAAGGTGAAACTAACGAGTTCGCTAAAGAAATATTAAAAGATCAAGACTACTTAGTTAAGAGATCACAATGGATATTCGGTGGAGACGGATGGGCTTACGACATCGGTTACGGTGGAGTTGACCACGTTTTAGCTAGCGGAGAAGATGTAAACATACTTGTTATGGATACAGAAATCTATTCAAATACTGGTGGTCAGGCTTCTAAATCAACTCCAACTGCTGCTATCGCTAAATTCGCTGCTGCAGGTAAGAGAACTAAGAAGAAAGATTTAGGAATGATGGCTATGAGCTATGGTTATGTATATGTTGCTCAAATAGCTATGGGTGCAGATAAGAACCAAACTCTTAAAGCTATAGCTGAAGCTGAAGCGTATAAAGGACCATCATTAATAATAGCTTATTCTCCATGTATCAGCCACGGATTAAAAGCTGGTATGGGTAACTCTCAATTAGAAGAGAAGAGAGCTGTTGAATGCGGATACTGGGCTATGTACAGATTCAACCCAATGTTAAAAGAAACTGGTAAGAATCCATTCTCATTAGATTCTAAAGAACCAACTGGTGATTTCAGAGAATTCATAATGGGAGAAGTTAGATACGCTGCATTAGCAAAATCATTCCCAGAAGATGCTGAAGCTTTATTTGAAAAGACTGAAAGAGATGCTAAAGAAAGATTAGAAAACTACAAAAAACTTGCTGCTAATTAGTAAGTAGTAGATAACTAATTCGTTTAATATATTGATTGAAGTATAAAATAAGATAAGAGTTAGAGTATTTATGCTCTAACTCTTATTTTTTATTTAAATTTATTTTTATATGAGCAAAGTATATTTTTTTATATATAAGTAAAAAACTGATTTTATATATTTAGTTTTATGAAAAATAAAAGGATAAATATAAGATAACAATTAAATACATTATTATAAGTATAAATATTAATAAATTAATAATATAAAATTGTTATATTATTAATTAGTAAAAATAAAATTTTAAATAAAAAAATATGTTTTTTTATGTTTATTTAATTTATTTTTAATAAAATGTTAATAAAGTAATAAGATTAATGACATTAAATTAAAAATTAAGAAAATAAAAGAAAATAGAAATAATTTCAAGAAAATGCTTATTAATTACAAAATTTAATAATTAATGGAGACAAATGAAAGAATGAAAGTTTTGAATAAATTGTTAACAAGGGTTATTATATAAAATATAGTTGGTAGTTATTATTCAAGACAAATATTTAGAGCATAATAAATTTTTGTCTTAGATAATAGTTGGTGATTTAAATAATAATAGAGGAGGCGTTTATTATGTCAAGTAAATCAAGTGCAAATGTAAAAACACTTACTTTGTTTGGATTTTTTGCTATGACAGCATCAATGGTAATGACAGTATATGAATATCCTACATTTGCAACATCAGGATTTAATTTAGTATTTTTCTTAATTGTAGGCGGACTTCTATGGTTTTTACCAGTTGCATTATGTGCGGCGGAAATGGCAACTGTAGATGGATGGGAAGAAGGAGGTATTTTTGCTTGGGTAGGTAATACTTTAGGTGAAAGATGGGGATTCGCAGCAATCTTCTTCCAATGGTTTCAAATAACAGTTGGATTTGTTACAATGATTTATTTTATACTAGGAGCTTTATCTTACGTACTAAATTGGCCAGCATTAAATAGTGATCCATTAATAAAATTTATAGGAGTTTTAGTAATATTCTGGGGATTAACTTTCTCACAATTTGGAGGAACTAAAAATACAGCTAAAATAGCTAAAGCAGGATTCGTTTTCGGTGTTGTAGTTCCAGCAATTATATTATTTATATTAGGTATAATGTATATAGCAAAAGGTAATCCAGTACATGTTGATTTAAGTATGCATGCTCTTATACCTGATTTCACAAAAGTAAATACATTAGTTGTATTTGTATCATTTATTTTGGCATATATGGGAGTTGAAGCATCAGCATCACATGTTAATAAATTAGAAAATGCAAGTAGAAATTATCCATTAGCTATGTTTATACTTGTTATATTAGCAATAGTTCTTAATACAGTAGGAGGTTTAACAGTAGCAGCAGTTATACCAACCGATCAATTAAATCTAAGTGCTGGTGTTGTTCAAACATTCCACCAATTAGTAGTTGTAAACTTAGGTAAAAGTTTTGATTGGATAACAAGAGTGGTAGCACTATTATTAGCTTTAGGGGTTATGGCAGAAGTAAGTTCATGGGTTGTTGGTCCTTCAGAAGGTATGTATGCAGCTGCTAAAAAAGGATTATTACCTAAGAAATTAACTGAAGTAAATAAACATCAAGTACCAGTTCCATTAGTATTAGTTCAAGGTTTAGTAGTTACTATATGGGCAGCTGTTTTAACATTCGGTGGCGGTGGAAATAATGTTTCATTCCTTACTGCTATATCATTAACAGTTGTTATATACTTAGTTGGTTATTTATTATTCTTTATAGGATATATTATTTTAATATTAAAACATGAAGATTTAAAACGCGCATATCATGTACCAGGTGGAAAAACATTTAAGATGATAGTAGCAATAGTTGGTTTTATTGTATCAGTATTTGCTTTAGCTATTTCATTTGTACCACCATCACAATTAACAGGAAATAGTGTATCAGAATATTTAACTATATTATCTATAAGTTTTATAGTAACAGTTTTAATCCCATTTATAATTTATGCTTTACATGGTAAATGGAATAAATAATAAGAATAAATTAGATTTAAATCTGAAGTAGTCTATAGTTATAGGCTACTTCAAATATTTTATAGAAAAATAATTTGAAATTCTGAAATCTTAATTATATTACTATAACTAGTAATAGTAAAAATTTAAAAGAAGGTGAAATAAGAAGCACAGATAAAGTGCCTAGTTTAGTAGCTGGATTTGCAATTTTAGGTATATCTTTAGTTTGTGGAAGATTAATATCATTAGTAGTTAGTGTTTGTAGACAAATACTAACTACTTTTACTAATAAAGAGTGTTGGAAAGTGTTAATATTAGTTATTATATTAGGAAGTATAAACTAAGAGAAATCTTTTAATACCTATTATTACAGTATTAGCTTGTTTATTCTTATTAGAAGATGAACTAGTTAATATGGCATATTTTTAATGTTTAATAAAATATAAACTTTAAAATATCTTTTTATAAGTATATATTTAACTAATATCTTTTATATATGTATTATTTTATTAAAATATGAAATAATAAGTTTATTTACAAAAAAATAATAAAAATTATTAGATTTATTTTGATATATTATTAACAAAAACCGATTTTAAATATTTTATAGAGAAAAATCGAGAAATTTAAAGGAATTAAGAGGATTAAAGAGGAAAAACAAATGTTAATAAATAAACAATAAAATATTAACAAAATGTAACTAATTGGCGAATTTAAATATTACAATAAAAGGTGTATTATATAAATAACTTGATGAAGTAGTCATTGAGAAACACAAATAAAATGATTTATATTACTAAAAATTACTCTTAATTTCTTTAAAGTTATTAAGAGATTAAGAGTGATTTTTAGCTAAATTAGGAGGTTTTTAAAATGCTTTTTGGAAAAAATGAATTAGGTAGTGAATTTGAAACACCAATATTTGGTACTGTGGAGAGTAATGAATCTATTCCTAAGTATGAATTAGCTAAAAAATCAATTGCACCACAGGTTGCATATAGATTAATTAAAGATGATTTACTAGATGAAGGTAATGCACGTCAAAATTTATGTACTTTCTGTCAAACTTATATGGATGATGAAGCAGTAAAATTAATGTCAGAGACATTAGAAAAAAATGCTATAGATAAATCAGAATATCCTCAAACAACTGATTTAGAAAATCGTTGTGTAAATATATTAGCAGATTTATGGCATGCACCAAAAGATGAAAGTTTTATGGGAACTTCAACAGTTGGATCATCAGAAGCTTGTATGCTTGGTGGTATGGCTATGAAATTTAGATGGAGAAATAGAGCTAAAGCTTTAGGTATGGATGTTACATCAAGAAAACCAAACTTAGTAATTTCTTCAGGATATCAAGTATGTTGGGAAAAATTCTGTGTGTATTGGGATATAGAAATGAGACTAGTTCCAATGGACGAAGAACATATGAGCATAAATGTAGATAAAGTTTTAGATTATGTTGATGATTATACAATTGGTGTAGTTGGAATATTAGGAATTACATATACTGGGAAATATGATGATATTAAAGCTTTAGATAAAAAACTTGAAGAGTATAATAAAACAGCAAAATTAACAGTTCCAATGCACATAGATGCTGCTTCAGGTGGTATGTTTGCTCCATTTATAGAGCCAGAATTAGAATGGGATTTCAGACTTAAAAACGTTGTTTCAATAAGTACATCAGGTCATAAATATGGATTGGTTTATCCTGGAATAGGTTGGGTATTATGGAGAGATAAAGAATACTTACCTCAAGAACTAGTATTTGACGTAAGCTATTTAGGAGGAAAAATACCAACAATGGCAATTAACTTCTCAAGATCAGCTAGCCAAATTATAGGTCAATATTATAACTTCTTAAGATATGGATTTGAAGGATATAGACAAATTCATCAAAGAACAAAAGATGTTGCTATGTATCTATCATCTGAACTTGAAAAAACTGGATTATTTGAAATATACAACAATGGTGAAAATTTACCAATAGTTTGTTATAAATTAAAAGAAGATGTAGATGTTGATTGGACATTATATGATTTAGCAGATAGATTATTAATGAAAGGATGGCAAGTGCCAGCTTATCCATTACCAGAAAACTTACAAGATACAATAATTCAAAGAGTTGTTTGTCGTGCTGACTTTAGCCATAACTTAGCTGAATTATACTTAAGAGATTTAAAGGCAGCTATAGAAGATTTAAATAATGCAAGAATTTTAAATCAAAAAGCTAAAGCAGGAGTACAAGGATTTACTCACTAGTATATAATAAAAGAAACTCTCCTTAAAATATTTACTTTAAGGAGAGTTTTTTATAAGTTATAACTACTAGAAATATTATTTTTTATTGATTATAATATTATATTATGTTAAGAATATAATTAAATATTATGAAGAAAATGCTTTTATTATTTTGTATTTAAGGTTACAATTAATATAAAGTAAATTTTCCACAAGGGAGGAAAGATTATGTCAGATAAAGATTTAAACAAATGCTGTGGAGGTAACTGCAGTTGCGGAAGCGAAAAAGAAGAAAAGCATGAAGGATGTGGATGTGGTGGACACGGTCACAATCATGGACATGACCATCATGAAGGATGCGGATGTGGAGATGAGCATTTAGAACATTTCGTTGTAGATTTAGAAGATGAAGAAGGAAACACAATAACTTGTGATGTTATTGATGCTTTTGAATATAAAGATGAAGAGTATGTTTTAGTACAACATCCTGATGAATCAGTTTATCTATTCAAATCTCAAGGTGAAGAAGGAGAATTAGTTCTTCCTTCAGAAGAAGAGTTTGATGAAGTTGTTAAATTCTACGAAGAAAATGTAGCTGAATAATAAATAAAAGATGATGTTTTACATCATCTTTTATTTAGTTTATAATACTTTTTATAAATTTACTTGAAATGTGGAGAATTATATGGAAAAATTAGCTATATTTGATGTTGATTTTACTTTAACTAGTAAGGAAACTTTACTACAGTTATTTAAATTTTTAATAAAAGAAAATAAGAAAAACTTAAAATTCTTACCAAGGGCTGCTTTTTCAGGACTTATGTATGGATTAAAGTTTTATGATTAAAAAAAGTTAAGCAATCATTTCTTAAATTTATAGATGGAATAGAAGAAACTGATTTAAAAATAATTGTCAAAAAATATTATGATGAGGTTCTGAGTAAAATAATTTATAAAGATTCTATTGATATGATTAAAAAGTTAAAATCAGAAGGGTATAAAATTTACTTAATATCAGCTTCGCCAGAGTTTTATTTAAATGAGCTTTATAATATAAAAGAAGTGGATGTTATAATAGGAACAAGGTTCTCATTTAATGGATGAAAGTTTGAAAGAAAGATAATAGGAGAGAACTGTAAAGGAGAAGAAAAGGTTAGACGACTTAATAAATATCTAAAAAAACATGATATAAAGGTAGATTATAAAAATTCATATATGTTTTCAGATTCGCTTTCAGATAAACCTTTATTAGATCTAGTAGGAAATGCCTACTTAATAAATTATAAGAAAAATAATGATAATTATAAGATTTTAAATTGAAAATAAAAAGCAATCTCTATTTAGAGATTGCTTTTATTTTAATTAAAATTATTTACTAACTCTTGTTGTGATTATTTGAGTTAATGGTGGTACAACTTGTTTCTTTCTTGAAAGAACTCCAGGTAAGAAAGTAGTTGAATCTTCTAATTTAACTTTGAAAGCTTCTTCAGCTATTTCAGGACTTCTTCCAGCCACTAATATTTGTGAACCTTCATTTATTATGTCAGTAAGTAATAACATAATCATTTCTAATCCCATTGATTCAGCTTTTTGATTCATGTAAGCTAACATTTCATCTTTTAAAGGCATGAATCCTTCTATGTCCATTGTGTTAACTTGAGCAACACCTACTTTAACTCCTTCAATTGTGAAAGGTTTGAAGTCAGCATTGAATATTTCTTCAATAGACTTTCCTTTTAATGAAGTACCAGCCTTAAACATTTCTTTAGCAAATGTTTCAGGAACTATTCCTGCTATTTCAGCAAGTTTTCTGCACATTTTCACGTCTTGTGGAGTACAAGTTGGTGATTTGAATAATAATGTATCTGAAATTATAGCTCCACATAAAAGTCCAGCAGCTTCTTTTGATGGTTTTATACCATTTTCGAAGAATCTCTTAGCAACTATTGTTGAAGTACTTCCAAGAGGTTCATTTCTGAAGTATATAGGGTTACCAGTTTGTATATCTGCAACTCTATGATGGTCTATAATCTCTAATATTTCAGCATCTTCTAAACCATGTACTGATTGACCTCTTTCATTATGGTCAACTTGAATAACTTTTTTCTTATGATTAGAAATTAAGTGGAATCTTGCTATTGAACCAATTACTTTGTTATTTCCATCTATTACAGGATAGTTACTGTATCTAGTTTCACTCATTGTTACTTTTGCATCTTCAACTAAATCATCAGTAGACACAGATACTAAGTTATCTTTAGTCATAACATAGTTTACTGGTAAACTTTGAACGATTAGTCTTGATGCAGTGAATGAATCATAAGGAGTTGTAATAACTGTTATATTGTTTTTCTTAGCAAGGTCTATTATTTCTTTAGAAGGTGTATGTCCACCTGTTACTATTAATAAAGAAACTTTTAATTCTATTAATTCAGCTTGTATTTCAGTTCTATCTCCAGCTATAGCTATGTCACCTTCGCTTATGAATTCTTTTAAAGATTCAGCTTGCATAGCAGCAACTACAACTTTTCCAGGAAATATTTTTATTTCTTCATTTACGTTTTGAGCTTCAGCAGATAATGTATCTAATATGTTATCTAATGAAGTAGCACTTTTAGCAAGAATATTGCTATCCCAAATATCCATGTATGTTGCAGTTATGTTTGATGTTGATAACATTCCAACTAAATGGTTATTTCCATCAGCAACAGGGATTGATTTTAAGTTTTTATCTCTCATTATATTCCAAGCCATTTTTAATGAAACTTCTGGAGCTAATGGAGCTATTTTATCCATTTCTAAATCTTCAACTTTTAGTTTAACTGTTTCTAAAAATTGAGGTGCTTCTACACCAAAATAATCAAGTATGTATTGAGTTTCTTGGTTAACATTTCCTAATCTAACTGGTATAGCAGGAGTGTCTTGAGTTCTATTTTTGAATTCAGCATATGCTAAGGCAGCACATATTGAATCAGAATCAGGATTTCTATGTCCTGTAATGTATATAACGTCCTTCATTTAGGTTGCCTCCTTTGTTATTCGAATTTTTTGATTCATGAATATATTTTAATTCCTAAATTATAAAAAGTAAAGTTTAACAACACTCATTTTATCACAGTTTAAGAGAATTTTCTATGAGATAAAATTTAAGAATTATTCTTAATATAGGGTGTTACATAAGAAATTTTTTAGTTCTAAAAACAAGCTATTTAAACATATATTACAATAGATTGCTAGGAAAAGAAGGAGGAACAAGAAGTTATGCATGAGAAAGAACTCTTTAGAGGGTTAACAACTCAAGAAGCTAAAAAACGAATAGAGAAATTTGGATTAAATGAAATAACAGAAAAGAAAAAGGTATCTGCTATAAAAATATTATTACAACAATTCAATGATTTTATAATATGGGTTTTAATTGGAGCTACTATTATATCGGGACTTATGGGAGATGTCGCAGATGCTATTACTATATTTGTTATTATTGTAATAAACGGAATTTTAGGGTTTGTGCAAGAATTTAAGACTGAAAAATCTTTAGATGCTTTGAAATCCTTAGCAGCACCTACTTGTAAGGTATTAAGAGATGGAAATATTAAAGTAATTAATGCTAATGAATTAACTATAGGGGATGTTGTAATATTAGAGGCTGGAGATAGAGTACCTGCTGATGGAGAAATATTTGAGTGCACAAATTTTATGGTTGATGAATCATTACTTACTGGAGAATCAGTTGGAGTCAACAAAACAAATAATTCTAAAGAAGCTTCATTAATTTGTATGGGAACTAAAGTATTAAAAGGTAAAGGAAGATTTAGAGTAACAGCTATAGGTATGAGTACAAAAATGGGATCTATAGCAGACATGTTACAAGACATAGAAGAGGAAAAATCTCCTCTTAAAGAGAGATTAGATGGATTAGGAAAAATTTTGTTGATACTATGTTTAGCTATATGTGCTTTAGTAACTATATTAGGTATTATAAGAGGAAATGATTTAACTGAGATGTTCTTACTAGGGGTTAGTTTAGCTGTAGCAGCTATACCAGAAGGATTGGCTGCTATAGTAACAGTTTCCTTAGCTTTAGGAGTTTCTAGAATGCTAAAAAGAAATGCATTAGTAAAGAAATTGCCAGCTGTTGAAACATTAGGATGTACTTCAGTTATATGTAGTGATAAGACTGGTACATTAACTCAAAATAAGATGACTGTTAAAGAATTTTTTGTAGATGGAAAACATTATAGAATAGGTGAGGATAAAATACCAAATTCACCTATTTTAATGAAAGCTTTTGTTCATTGTAATGATTGTAACTATGACTTTTCAAAGGATAAATTAGATGAGGTATTAAATGGTGACCCTACAGAGACAGCTTTAATAAAGGCATATTTTAATAATGTAGATTTATTAAAAAATACAGTATCTAACGTAAATAGAGTTTTTGATATACCTTTTGATTCAAGTAGAAAGATGATGTCAGTTATAGTTAAGGAGAATGGAAGAGAAACTTGTTATGTAAAAGGAGCTCCAGAAAGACTTATAAATAAATGTAGATATATACATGAGGAAGGAAGAGTTAAATTATTAACTTCTCAGAAGAAACAACAAATATTAAATGTTGTTGAGAATATGAGTAATAGAGCGTTAAGGTGTATAGCGGGAGCATATAGAGTAGAAAATTTAACAAAAAGTGAAAGTCTTGAAAATGAACTTATATTTCTTGGAATTGCAGGGATAATAGATCCACCTAGGCCAGAGGTTAAAGACTCAGTAATAAAATGTAGATTAGCAGGAATAACTCCTGTAATGATAACTGGTGATCATAAAAATACTGCTTTTGCCATAGGAAAAGATTTGAATATTGCTAAGTCTCAAGATCAAGTAATAACTGGAGAAGAATTAGATAAATTAGATGATAAAGAGCTTAAAAAGAGAGTTAATAAGCTAAGAATATTTGCTAGGGTTACTCCTAATCATAAGTTGAGAATAGTTAAGGCATTTAAGCAAAATGGAAATATAGTTGCTATGACAGGAGATGGAGTAAATGATGCTCCAGCCATAAAAGAAGCTGACATAGGAGTCGCTATGGGTATTTCTGGTACTGATGTTACAAAGGAAGCTTCTTCAATGATTTTAATGGATGATAACTTTGAAACTATAGTATCTGCAGTAGAAGAGGGAAGAATAATATATGATAATATAAGAAAATTCATAAGATATTTATTATCATGTAATTTAGGAGAGGTTTTAACAATGTTTCTAGCTACAATATTCTATCTTCCAACGCCTATGTTACCTATACAAATACTTTTTGTAAATTTAGCTACAGATGGATTACCAGCTATAGCTTTAGGCGTAGATCCCGCTGATAAAGATATAATGAATCAACAGCCTAGAAGTAAGAAAGAAGGGATATTTGCTAGAGGACTTACTGAGAAGATTTTAGTGAGAGGATGTTTAATTGGAATATGTACATTACTAACCTTTATTGTTGGTGGATTATATGGAATGGATTTAAATACATGCAGAACCATGGCTTTATCAACATTAGTTATGTCTCAATTATTGCATGTTTTTGAATGTAGGTCAGAAAGACATTCAATTTTTGAAATAAAGTTATTTACTAACATGTATTTAGTAGGTGCAGTAGCAATATCTATACTTATGTTATTAAGTATTATTTACATTCCTTTCTTTAGCAGAATATTCCATACTACAGTATTAGGTATAAATCATTGGTTAATAGTTTTATTCTTCTCAACAATAATATTCTTTATAAATAGTTTATATTTATTTATAAAAGTAAAGAGATAATTTTAATAAAGAATATAATTTATAAATATAAATAGAATAAAATTAAAAGTGTTATATAAAGAAAAAAAGCTGTATTTATATACAGCTTTTTATCTTTGTTTAAACTGTTGTCTAGCTTTCTTTAATTGTGAATGGTCAACAGGTACTAAATCTTGTTTAGTAGTTAAGTTAAGTATGTTATTTAGAGCAATATACTCCTTTTCATTTTCCTTATTTGATTTAAGTCCTTGAACTATAACATTATTTCCTTTTTTCACACTTATGAAAGTAGGTTTTTTAAACCAACGATTCTTCTTATATACGCATTTTATTATTTGTTTACTTCTTTCAGGTTTAACTATTAAAGTAACAACTAATTTGTGGAATATCCAAAGAATGGTTTTTTCTTCGACTTTTTCAGAAATTACGCTTCCTTGAAATTGAGCCATTCTATCTCCGTATTTTTCAAGATAAGAATCAGTGTAATATTTGGATAGTTTTTCTTTGAAACCCATGATTATAACTCCTTTTAAGTTGACGAATTTACATTTATTATTCCTATAAATATATATTATATGTTTTATGATAGATAGTATTATAACATAATATTAAATATATTAAAATACTTTGATAATGTCCTAAATCCCATAGAATAAGAATTTTATATAAATATTATTTAATATATATTATTAAATTTATGTTAATGTAAAGAGTTAAATTATAGACTTATTTAGATTTATATTCTATAATTAAATATGTAATGAAAATGTTATCTTAGGAGGAATTATAATGGATAAACAACAATTAGCAAGAATGATAGACCACACTATATTAAAACCAGAAGCTGATAGAGCATCAATAGAAAAGCTTTGTAAAGAAGCATTAGAATACAATTTTGCATCAGTTTGTATAAATCCTACTAATATAGAATTAGCAGCTGAACTTTTAAAAGGAAGTGAAGTAAAGGTTTGTACAGTAGTAGGTTTCCCTTTAGGAGCAAACACTATGGAAGTTAAAGCTTTTGAAACTAAAGATGCAATAGCAAAAGGTGCAGATGAAATTGATATGGTTATAAACATAGGAAGATTAAAAGATAAAGATTATGAATATGTAGAGAAAGATATAAAAGCTGTTGTAGATGCAGCTGATAAGAAAGCGCTTACAAAAGTTATAATAGAAGCTTGTCTTTTAACTGATGAAGAAAAAGTTAAAGCTTGTGAATTAGCTAAAAAGGCAGGAGCAGATTTCGTTAAAACATCAACTGGATTCTCAACAGGTGGAGCAACTCCAGAAGATATTAAATTAATGAGAGAAACTGTAGGACCAGAAATGGGAGTTAAAGCAGCTGGTGGAGTAAGATCAATAGCAGATGCTGAGGCTGTAATTAAAAATGGTGCTAATAGAATAGGAGCATCATCTTCAATAGATATATGTGAAGGTAAAATTTCAGATTCAGCATATTAATATATAACTAATTAAATACCATATTTACTTAGTAGAGCCTATAGAAAGTTTTTCTATAGGCTTTTTTGTCGAAGAAAAAAACAAATAAAAAATAGAAAATGATGGTTAATTTTAAAGTTAGAGAATATTAATATAATAAAGTACTTATAAAGAGGAGGTTACTCTATTAAAGCTAATATTAGTTTTATGAGTGAATTTTTATGAGAAGAGAGTTAACTCCAAAAGAAGTAATTTATAATGAAGATTTTACTAGTGGGATATCTGAGAAGAAATCCTATGGTAATGAATATGAAGGGGTTTTTAAGAAAATTGATGAAGCATTAAGCATAAATAAAGAAGGATTTAATGTTTACTTAATTGATGAATTTTCAAAACAAAAGCTTAAAGATATAATGGTTCATCTAAAAGATAAAATGAAAAGTAGAGGTAAGCCTAAGGACATATGTTATGTTACATTAGAAGATGTTAGAGTTCCTAAGGTTTTATTTTTGGAAAATGGAATGGGAGAAAAATTAGAGGAAACTTTAGAATATCTAAAATCTTTTTATTACGATGAAATATATGCTTTTTACAATTCTTCAATAAATAAAGAAAAGGAAGAAATTATAAATGATATACAAAAAAAGAGGAATTATTATATAGATGATTTGATAAAAAGTGCAAAGGAAGAGGGATTTGATTTAAAAGCTACTTCTTCAGGATTTGCATTTATTCCTTTGGTAGATGGGGAAGCTATGACAGAAGAGGAGTTTGATGATTTAGAAGAGAATAGAAAAGGAGATATTTCTGTAAAGGCTGACAAGTTAAAAGAGGGGGCTGAGGATGTTCTTGAAGAATTGAAAAATATAGAGTTAGATTCTATTGAAAAATTAAAGGATATACTTAGAACCTATTTAGAGAATGAATCAGCCAGTGTTAAAGAAAAAATAAAGAATACTTTTAAAGAGGAGAATGAAGCTTATAATTATTTTATAGATGTTTGTAAAAGCTTAGAGAATTTGTTAATTGATAATTATACAATTAACTTTGATGATGATGAAGAAAAGATAAATGAGATTATTTCAAAATATGTTTGTAATATCATAAAAAATAGTAAGGGACAAGAGGCACCTAAGGTTATTTTTGAAGAAGATCCAAGCTTAAATAATCTTTTAGGAACAATAGAGTATGAAAATCATAATGGTGTGTATTCAACTGATGTAAAACTTATAAAATCAGGTTCATTGCTTGAGGCAAATGAAGGATGTCTAATAGTTAGATTAAGTTCTTTAGTTAATAATGCAAATAGCTATTATTATTTGAGAAGATCATTACTTAATGAAAAGATAAATTATGATTTTAATAGAAGATATTTAGAGGTTCTTTCATTAAATGGTTTAAATCCAGAGCCAATACCTATTAAGGTTAAGATAATTTTAATAGGAGATTTTGAAAGTTATGATATTTTGTATAATCATGATGAAGATTTCAAGAAAATATTTGGAATTAGAGCTGAATTTTCAAACTTAATAGGAATAGATAAAAATAAAAAATCTTTAATAGATCTTGTGAATAAAATTATAATAGATAATCATTTATTTAAAATTTCTACATCTGGAGTTAATGCTATTGGAAAACAATTAGCAAGGAAAGCTGGAACAAGAAAAAAAATATTTTGGGATATTGATGAAATAGAGAGGCTATTACTTCTTGGAAATGAAGAGGCAAAAAATAATAATAAGTTATTGATAGATAAGGATTCAATAGAGACAGTTGTAAATCAATGTAGTGAAATAGAAAAAGATTATTTAGAAATGTATGAAGACAAGAAGATAATTTTAGATATAGAAGATAGAGTTATTGGAAGTGTCAATGGATTATCTGTCATAGATTTTGGGTATATGAGTTTTGGAAAGCCTATGAGAATAACTTGTACTTGTTATAAAGGTAGTGGAAAAATTATAGATGCACAAAGAGAAAGTAATTTAAGCGGAAACATTCATAATAAATCTTTAAGTATTCTAAGGGGATTTTTAAGTAGTTTCTTTAACTCTTATGAAGTTTTACCTATGGATTTTCAACTTAGTTTTGAACAGCTTTATGGAAAAATAGAAGGAGATAGTGCTTCTGTGGCAGAGGTGATTGCTATGATTTCTTCTTTGAGTAAAATACCTGTAGATCAAAGTATTGCAGTAACTGGTTCGTTAAATCAATTTGGACAGGTGCAACCAATAGGTGGAGTAAATGAAAAAATAGAAGGATTTTTCAATGTATGCAAAAAAATTGGTACTTATATTGGAAAAGCTGTTTTAATACCAGAGAGCAATAAAGATGAACTTATATTAAATAGTGAAATAGAAGAAGCTGTAAGAAAAGGAGAGTTTAAGATATATATTATGAGAGATATAAATGAAGCTCTTAGTACGTTGCTTCTAAGTGAGACTATGTCTTTTGAAGATATAGCTACAAAAATAAGTGGAGAAATTAAAAAGTTTAAGGAAAATTAATATCTTAATAAGCCTATAGAGTTTGTTTCTATGGGCTTAATTTATTTTAGTATTATTTGACATAAATAATTAAAATATGTTAAAATATGGAAAAGAAACAGTGTGGGAGGTGTAACTCTATAAGAGTGATTGTATGTGGTTAGATTTTGATAAAATAGGAAATGTTTTAGTTGTAAGTTTAATTGGAGAGTTAGATCATCATAGTGCAGAAGAGGTAAGAGTAAAGATTGATGATAGAATTAGTAGAGAAAATATAAGAAAGCTTGTATTGGATTTCTCAGGTGTAACTTTTATGGATAGTTCAGGAATTGGTGTTATTATTGGAAGATATAAAAAGATAAGTATGCGTTCAGGTGAAGTTAACATAATATCTGTAAATAAAAGCATAAAAAGAGTTTTTGAGTTATCTGGAATATTTAAGATAATAAAGTATTACGAAAATTTGGATGAAGCTCTAAAAGTGGGTTAATGGAGGGATAGATATGGATAATAAAATGAGATTAGAGTTTTTGGCTAAGTCTGAAAATGAAGGATTTGCAAGAGTGAGTGTATCAGCTTTTATTGCTCAATTAGATCCAACTATTGAAGAATTAACTGATATAAAGACTGCTGTTTCTGAGGCTGTAACGAATGCTATAATTCATGGATATGAATGTGATGAGAGCAAAGTAGTTACTATTGAGACAAGTATTTGTGAAGATGAAATAAGTATAGCTATAGAAGATAATGGTATAGGGATAGAAAATTTAGAAGAAGCAAGAGAACCCTTATATACATCAAAACCAGAATTGGAGAGATCAGGTATGGGATTTACTGTTATGGAAACTTTCATGGATTCTTTAGAAGTTTATAGTGAAAAGGATAAGGGTACAAAAATAATTATGAAGAAAAAAATGAATACATAGGCAGGTGAATAAAGTCTATGGATATAAGTAGTATTGAGAAAGATAATTTTAATTATGACAAAAATACAGCGCTCATAGTCATGGCTAAAGAAGGAAATAAAGAGGCAATGAATAAGCTTATAGAAGTTAATACTCCTTTAGTTTCTTCAATATGCAAGAGATTTACAAACAGAGGGTATGACTATGAGGATATATTTCAGATTGGGTCAATGGGATTAGTTAAAGCTATAAACAATTTTGATACTAGCTTTAACGTTAAATTTTCTACTTATGCTGTGCCTATGATTATAGGAGAAATAAAGAGATTTTTAAGGGATGATGGAATAATAAAGGTAAGTAGAAGCACTAAGACTTTAGCTAAAAAGCTTCATTACAACAAGGAAGAACTAATAAAAAAATTAAATCGAGATCCTACTGTAGATGAGTTAGCTAAATATTCTGGTGTTGATAAGGAAGAGGTAATAGTGGCCTTAGAATCAGCAAGTAGTATGCAATATTTATATGATACTATACATCATGATGAAGGAACGCCGGTTCTCTTAATAGATAAACTTAGTGAGAAGGGTGAAGATGATGACATGGTTAATAAAATAGCTTTAAAACAAGCTATTAGCTCCTTAGATTCAAAAGGTAAGCAAATTATAATTCTTAGATATTTTAAGGATAAAACTCAAATTCAAGTTGCTAAAATGCTTGGTATAAGTCAAGTTCAGGTTTCTAGAATAGAGAAAAAGGTACTAAAAATTATGAAAGAAAAATTAGAATAGGATTGATTATAAATGAAATTTTTTAGGAGCATTATTTTATGTGAATTTAATCATATAAAATAATGCTCATTTTTTTGTATAGATTAAAAATAAGAACAAATAATATAAGTATATTTTAATAGAAAAGGGTGATTAATATAGCTATGTATGAAAATGACAAAAAAATAAGGACTAAGTTTAATGAACTTGAACAACAAATAAGACCAAAACCAAAGCTTCTTAGAAATTGTATAATGGCATTTATAGTAGGTGGATTAATTTGTGTAATAGGACAATTTGTTAGAAATACTTTTCTATACTATGGGTTCACAGAAGACCAAGTTAGTAGTTTGACACCTATGACAATGATTTTTATAGGTGCTCTTCTAACAGGACTTGGATTATATGATAGAATAGCTGCTAAGGCTGGAGCTGGTACTATAGTTCCTATTACTGGTTTTTCAAACGCCATGGTGTCACCTGCTATAGAATTTAAAAAGGAAGGATTTGTAATGGGAGTAGGTGCTAAAATGTTTACTATTGCAGGTCCTGTTTTAGTTTATGGTACAGGAACTTCTGTAATAGTTGGAATAATATATTACTTATTACTTAGATTTGGAATTGTGGGGTGATAAGAATGAGTAATAACACAAAAAGAGTAGGGTCTCAAACAATAGAATTAAAAAGTAAGCCTAGAATAATAGCTACATATAGTGTGGTTGGGCCTAGAGAAGGACAGGGGCCATTAAAAGAATATTTTGATAAAATATTGCAAGATGACTGTAATGGCTGTGATAGCTTTGAAAAGGCTGAAAGTAGCTTAATGATAACTGCTATAGAGGGAGTAATTAAAAAAGGAAAAATAAAAGAAGAGGACATAGATTATCTTTTTAGTGGTGATTTATTAAATCAATTAACATCAACAAATTTTGTTGCTAGAGAATTTAAAATTCCTTTTTTTGGTGTGTATGGGGCTTGTTCTACTATGGCTGAATCATTAAGTTTATCATCTATGATTATGGATGGTGATTTTGCAAAGTATGCAATTGCTTCCACATCCTCTCACTTTAGTTCAGCAGAAAGACAATTTAGATTTCCTTTAGAATATGGATGTCAAAGAAAAGAGTATTCTCAATGGACTGTAACTGGTTCTGGAGCTATGCTTTTAGGAAAGTCAGGAGATTATCCTTATGTAACCTATGTAACTACAGGAATTGTTAAGGACTATGGAATTAAGGATGCAGATAATATGGGAGCTGCTATGGCACCAGCTGCTGTAGATACTATATATAAGCATTTTGTTGATACAGGAAGAAGACCTGAAGATTATGATGTAATAGCAACTGGAGACTTAGGAGCTGTAGGAAAGAAATTAACAGAGGAATTATTAAAGGAATATGGATATGATATTAGTAAGGTTTATATAGATTGTGGGGAAAAGATTTTTGATAATGAAAAACAAGGAACTTTTGCAGGTGGAAGTGGATGTGGATGCTCAGCTGTTGTAGCCTGTGGATATTTATATAAAATGTTAAAAGAGAAAAAGTTAAAAAGAGTTTTATTAGTTTCCACAGGAGCTTTATTAAGTTCTACATCTGCCTTACAAGGAGAAAGCATACCAGGAATAGCTCATGCTGTAGCTATAGAATATATTTAGAAATATTATTATATTTAAGTTGGCTATTGTGTTAATATTTTGCTATAGAAATTTAATAATGAGGAGATGAGAATTTTGCAAGATTACATAAATGCTTTTTTAATGGGTGGTGCAATCTGTGTAATAGGACAGATATTAATAGATAAAACTAAACTGACACCAGCTAAAATATTGGTTGCATTTGTTTCAATAGGAACAATATTAGGAGCTTTAGGAATATATGAAAAGCTAGTTAAAATAGGTGGAGCTGGAGCTACAGTTCCATTACCTGGTTTTGGTTATGCCTTAGCTAAAGCAACTATAAAAGAAGTAAATGAACAAGGATTAATGGGAGCCTTTACTGGTGGATTAAAGGGTGCAGCAGGTGGAATAACCGCGGCTATTTTCTTTGGTTATATAATGGCATTAATATTTAATCCAAAAACTAAATAAATGATTATAATTTCTATAAAAGGTCAATAATTTTTTCGAAGGAGAGATTCTATGAAAAAAATTGAGAAAGTTATTGTAAATAGACCTTTAGGATTAATTTGTATTTTTACTATTTTAGGAATTATAACATACTATTTTAGTAGTTTTAACTTAATAGGTACAGCTTTCTTAGTTGTACCTTTAATTTTGTTAAGCTATTTTTTATTGGATATAGATAACTTTAACATAGGAATAATATTTTTCCTTATAGCTATTTTAAGTTGTACAATTTATTATGAGCCCAAATTTCAACAAGAAGGGGTTCAAGAAATAAGAATAATAGAAGTTACAGATAAAGTTATATTAGGGAAGATTGATGGAAGAATAGTTGAAGTAAGAAATCAAAGTGGAATTGAAATTCAATATGGAGAAAAAATATATGTAGTTTGCAAATTCAAGAGAAATATCAATTTGGATAGAGGTTATGTTGGACAGGTTTTCTTAAAGAACATATTAAAAAGAGAGAAAGATTTAACATATAAAATAAAAAATATACCAAAAAAGTATTATGAAAAGTTAAGTGAAAATTTTTCAACCTTTGAAAGTGCACTTTTAAATGCTGTTTTATGGGGAGATAAAGAAAATTTAACTTATGATCAAAAGGATTTTTTAGCAGACTTGGGAGTAATTCATTTAATATGTATATCAGGATTTCATATAGCATTACTTTTTTCAATAATTTATAAAAAGTTTTCTTTTAAGATAGCCTTAAGTATATGTGCTATTTATGTAATCTTAGTTGGAGCATCTAGTTCAGCATTAAGAGCTTTAATTATGATAACTTTATTAAAGTCTTCTAAAAGGCTATTTAAGACCTATGATTCATTAAGTTCTATATCTTTAGCAGCAATAATATTACTTATTTATAAACCATATAACCTTTTTAACATGGGATTTTTATTATCTTTTGGTGGAACATTAGGAATAATTTTATTCTATAAAAAAATATTAGATGGATTTTATATGTTACCACCAAAGTTAAATGAATATTTGAGTTTAGGATTATCTGCACAAGCTTTTATATATCCTATTTTGGTAATTGCTTTTGGAAAATTTTCTATTAACTTTTTAATATCAACATTTTTAGTAACTCCAATAATAGTAGTATTATTACAGATATTATTAATTTCTATTTTAATTGGTGGAAATTTAACTGGAATTATAGTGTTTTTAATAAATATAATATTGATAGTATTTAGAGGAATTTTAGTTTTTTTAGATAAGGTAATATGGGTTACTCCTTATGTATCCCCAGTATTTGCAATTGCTTATATGACTATGTTTTTATCAGTTTACATGAGCATTAATGGGTTTAAAAAGTTTAAAATAGGAGTTTATTTAGTTATACCTGTTTTGCTTTTAAATTTATATGTATTTGGAGCTAAAATTAGAGTTGTAGAGGATAAATGGAATAAGGCTATAGTTATAGAATCTGGATTTAAGAAGATTGCTTTAGTAAATAATGATAGTGATTATTTTAAAAAATCTATAATGAAAAAGGAATATGTTAATGAGTTTATTCATATAAAAAAAGAGTCTCAATTTGAACTAACAAAAAGATATTCAATATCCATAAAAGATAATTTTAACAGGATAACTTTAATGCCAGAGAACAGCGATTATGATATAATTGATTTGATTCAAAAGAAAAGTGTGTATATACTTTAACTTATGTAAATAAGTAGCTGGGATTTGAAAGGTTGATATTTTAATGATAGATTTAGATGGTTTATATGAAAATTTGAAAAAAGGAAAGATAGAAAAAAGTTATATATTAGTTGGATTAGATGAGCTTTTAATTAAAGAAGGTATAGAAAATATAATTGATAATGTATTAGATGAGGGATTTAAGGATTTAAACTTAATTAGGCTAGATGGTAATAATCTTAATTTTGATGACTTTATGAATGCTTGTGAAACATTGCCTTTTATGAGTGATAGAAAAGTAGTAGTTTTAAATAGAACTAATATATTTAGGGATAAACAAGATAAAGAAACTGAAAAATTATATAAGCAATGTGTAGAATATTTTCAAAATACACCAGAACATTGTGTTTTAATAGCATATACAACTTTAAAAGATAAAAGAGATAGGGTTAATAGATTAAGCAAACTAAAAAAGCTTGAGAAAAGTAGCTGTATAGTTTCTGTTGAAAAGTTAAAAGGAGCAAAACTACAACAAAAAGTAGGCAAGATTTTTCAAAGATATAATAAAAATATAGGAAAAATAGAATTAAGATACTTTTGTGACTCAGTAGAAAATAATTTTGATGTTATAGAAAGAGAAGTTGATAAAATAATAAACTATGTAGGAGAGAGAGAAATAACTAGAAAAGACATAGATTTACTACTTCCTCCTAGATATGAGGACGACATATTTGATTTAGTTGAGCTTATTTCAATTAAAAGAGCAAAACAAGCTATAGATTTAATGGATGAATTAGTAGGTAGAGGACAAGATCCTATATTTATATTAAGTCAAATTAGAGAGCAATTTCAAAAGCTGCATAGGGTAAAAATAAGACTTTCTGAAAATTATAGAATTGATGAAATAAAGAAAGATTTTTTAGAATCTAGTAGATTGAACTTACCTGACTTTGTAATAGAAAAGTTTATTAATCAGAGTAAGAAGTTTTCTAATAAACAGCTTAATAAATGTATTAATTTATGTTTATATACAGAAAAGAAACTTAAGAGTAATTCAAATTTAAATAAAAAAACAGAGCTAGAACTCATGATAGTAAATACTGTAATATAAAAAATCCAGATTAGAATTATCTAATCTGGATTTTTTACTTAAAGAAATACTTCTAATAAAAGAAAATGGTGTTAGAAATTCTAACACCCATATAATTAAGCCATAGCGTTTAACTTAGCAGCTAATCTTGATTTCTTTCTAGCAGCCATGTTTTTATGAACTACTCCTTTAGAAGCAGACATATCTAAAGCTCTAGCAGCTTCAACGTATAAAGTTGTAGCTTCTGCTTTGTTATTAGCTTCAACAGCTACTTCAAACTTCTTTATAGCAGTTTTAAGAGCTGACTTAATCATCTTATTTCTTAAAGTTTTCTTTTCAGTAACTTTTATTCTTTTCTTTGCTGATTTAATATTTGCCATTCTAGTTCACCCCCTTCAACTTTTATAGCGTATCTGCAGTTTTGGGGAATCTGCGTACGAGTT
>NZ_JARHZJ010000056.1 GCF_029258205.1 Clostridium sp. | reverse complement strand
CAGGATCAAACTCTCAATTTAAAAGTTTAATCTATACTCATATTACTTATAAAAGAATTGCTGGTTTATGTTAATATCTTCTGTTTAATTTTCAAAGACCATTTCTTTGTCGCTCTCAAGCGACTTTTTTAGTTTATCATCACTTCGAAACTTTGTCAACAACTTTTTTTCAAAACTTTTAATTTATTTTGTTAAGTTGTTTCTATGTCTCTCAGCGACGAGATTTATCTTATCATCATAAGCATTAATATTTTATTATAAACAATAACTTTTTGCTAAAATATTCTTTGAATACTTAACTTTTCTTCCATTTAGTTTAAAATTCAACTATTGATACTCCAGGTTGCGTTTTTTATATATTTCATAATATACATATATATTATTATCTACTAAATTATATTTTATACATATAAACAATTTAAAATTTAAATAAAAATAAGCCATATTATTTTTTAGCTTTGATAATTCCATAGAACTAATTAAGCTAAAATTATAACATGACTCTTTTAAAAATATAATTTATTTCATTATAGATTATTGACTATTTCCTTAAACTTATTTCCTCTTACTTCAAAGTTTTTAAACATATCAAAACTTGCACAAGCAGGTGAAAGTGTTATTACATCTCCATCTTCAGCTATTGACCTAGCTATACTTACTACCTCTTCTAAATTTTCTCCTAAATATACTGGAACATGAATTCCTTTTTCTTCTTCCAATCTCTTAAAGGCTGCTTTTATTTTTTCTTTGGTTACTCCAAATAATACTATCGCTTTTATTTTTTCATATCCTTCATAAGCTAAAGGCTCAAAAGGTACATGTTTATCATATCCTCCTGCTAAAAGTATAACTGGTTTTTCAAAAGCTTTTAATCCAGCTAAAGTTCTTGTTGGAGTTGATGCTATAGAATCATTATAATATTTTATACCGTCAACTTCTCTTATAAACTCACATCTATGATGAACGCCAGCAAAAGTTTCTGCTACCTTTTTCATTGATTCTATTGATACAGCATCATAGACAGCTAAGAATGCAGCTAAATAATTTTCTACATTATGCATTCCTTTTATTACTATATCATCTTTTTTACATACTTCTTTGCCATGAACATATAACTTTCCATCTTTATAGTATGCATCTTCTCCTTCTGTTTTCTTTGAACTAAATCTAACAACTTTTCCTTTTGCTTCTTTATCTAAATTTTTAGTTATTTCATTTTCATCATTAATTACTAAAAGATCATTTTCTCTTTGATATTTAAAAACATTTTTCTTAGCATCAATATATTCTTGCATATCTTTATGCATATCTAAATGATTTGGAGTTATATTAGTAACTATTGCTACATCAATTTCAGCATCCATAGTCATAAGTTGAAAACTTGATAATTCTAATACAACTTTATCTTCTTCTTTTATTTCTTCTATGTTTGAAAATAACGGAGTACCTATATTTCCTCCTGTCCAAGTTTTATATCCCTCTTGTGATAATAGCTTAGACACGATTGTTGTAGTTGTTGTTTTACCATCACTACCAGTGACCCCATAAACTTTAGCTTTACAATACCTTACGAATTCCTCCATTTCTGAAGTAATATATGCACCTTGTTCTTTACATCTTACTAAAGCTTCACTGTCTATTCTCATAGATGGTGTTTTAAATACAACCTCAAATCCAGTTAACCTATCTAAATAACTCTTTCCAAGTTCTAAATTTACTCCTAACACTTCAAATTCTTTTGAAATTTCACCTAATTCTTCAGCTGATTTCATATCAAAAGCAGTTACTTTAGCTCCTAGTTTAACTAAAAACTTTATAAGAGGTATATTACTTACCCCAATTCCTACAACTGCTACATTTTTTCCCTTTATAAATTCTTTAAAATCATTAAAGTCTCTCTTCATTATGTGGCCTCCAAAATTTTTACCAATATTAATAATGGTTCTTTATAAATTTTATCCCATTTCTTTCTAATTATAACACTATGGAATTTTCCATTCCATATTATTATAACTTATTCAAAGTTCTTCTATTTTGTTCTAGTGGTGCTTTTCTAAAAATGTTCATGTTATAATAAATTATTAATCTATTTTTAACTATATTGTTTAAAATAGATTGTTAAATTATAATTAATAATTATTTTAGGATAAAAAGAGTAATTTTTAATATCCAAAATCCTTATACCCAAATTAATTAGGAGGATTAATATGAATACTATTATACAAAAAGCAAAAGAAACTCATGAACTTTCAAGAGATGAAATCATAGCATTATTAAAAGATGATTCTATTAATGAAGAACTTTTTAAAGCTGCTGATGAAGTTAGAAAAAAATATCTTGGTGATGAAGTACATTTAAGAGGACTTATAGAATTTACTAACATATGTAAAAGAAACTGTATGTATTGTGGACTTAGAAGAGATAATAAAAACCTTAATAGATATAGACTTTCTCATGAAGAGATTATAGATTTTTCAAAAAAAGCTGTTGGATATGGATATAAAACTTTAGTTCTTCAAGGCGGTGAAGATGATTATTATACTATTGAACGTTTAGTTCCTATAGTTAAAGATCTTAAATCATTAGGAGTTGCTTTAACATTAAGTATAGGCGAAAGACCTTTTGAAGAATATGAAATGTTAAAAAAAGCTGGTGCTGATAGATTCCTTTTAAGAATTGAAACAACAGATAGAGAATTATATGAAGAACTTGATCCAGGTATGAGTCACGAAAATAGAATCCAATGTCTTAAAAACTTAAGAAAACTTGGATATGAAGTTGGAAGCGGATGTCTTGTTGGTCTTCCAGGTCAAAAAATAGAATCCTTAGCTGATGATATTTTATTCTTCAAAGAACTTGATGTAGATATGAATGGTATAGGACCATTTATTCCAAATGAAGATACTCCACTAAAAGATGCTGAAGGTGGACAATTTGAACTAGCCCTAAAAGTAATGGCCATAGTTAGATTACTTTTACCTGATATAAATATCCCTGCAACAACAGCTATGGAAACATTAAATAAACAAGGAAGGGTAATAGCTCTTAAGTGTGGAGCAAATGTAGTAATGCCTAACGTTACTGAGGGTGAATATAGAAAACTTTATGCTTTATATCCAGGTAAAATATGTACAGGCGATACACCTGCTCATTGTAGAGGATGTATTTCAGGAAAAATTAGAGGTATAGGTAGAATAGTTTCTGATGGACCTGGTTTTAGAGCTAATGGATTTAAACCTAAAACTCGTTAATAAATATTATCTAAAAAATATATAAATATTATTTGTAAAACTCTAGAACAATTTAGAAAAATCTAAATTAAACTCTAGAGTTTTAAATTTCTAGCTAAGTATAAAAAACTGTAAAGAAAATTATTTTTATGCAAATTTCCCTACAGTCTTATAAAGTATTTAATTACAATATTAAACTTAACTAATTTCTAGTTGTTTTTACAAAATTCATCTATAGCATATGCTACCTTTTTACTATTTGAAACTGCCTCAACTACAGTCTTAGGACCACTTACAACATCTCCTGAAGCAAAAACTCCTTTAAGTGTTGTTATTCCTTTTTTATCAGTTACTACTAAGCCATATTTATCTGTTGAAATCTCTTTGCTACTTGATACTATGTTAGTTCTAGGAGCTTGACTTATTGCAACTATTATTGAATCACATTTAAACACATCTTCACTACCTTCTAATGTTTTAAATGATAATCTTCCATCTTCAGAAATTACTCTCTCTGTTTTTATGTATTTTATACCATCCTCATAAATCTCTAAAGGAGCTTTATAAAGTTCAAATTTTACGCCATCTTCCTTAGCCTCTTCTATTTCAGCCTTAGTAGCTGGCATATCTTCAAAGCTTTTTCTATAAAGCACATATGTATCTGCACCATTTCTCTTAGCAGTTCTAGCAGCGTCCATTGCAACATTTCCAGCTCCTATTATAACTACCTTCTCTCCAAGATTATATGATTTTGGTGCTTTTAAATAATCTATAGCATAGTGAACATTACCCAAAGTTTCTCCCTTAATATTTAAAGTCTTAGGATTCCAAACCCCAGTTGCTATAAATATTGCCTTATAGCCATCACTTTTTAACATATCTAAAGTTATAACTGTTCCTATTAAAGTGTTAGGTCTTATTTTAACATTTAACTTAAGAAGTGCCTCTTCATATTTATCTATTATATCTCTAGAAAGTCTAAAATCTGGTATTCCATATCTTAATACTCCACCAATTTTATCATTTTCATCAAATATCGTTACTTGATATCCCTTTTTAGCTAATATAAATGCAGCTGTTATTCCTGCAGGACCTCCACCTATTATAGCAATTTTATCTTCTAAAATAGTATCTTGAGTAAGTTTTAAATTATCTAAAAATTCTTCTGATATTTCTCTCTCTATTTCACTAAAGTTTACTGGTGTTTCCTTTATTCCTTTTATACAATTCCCTTTACATTGATTTTCATGAGGACATACTATAGAACAAACTACTGACAAAGGATTATTTTCAAATAAAATTTCCCCAGCCTCTTTTATTTTATCTTCTTTAAATAATCCTATTATCTCTGGAATAGGTGTACTTATTGGACAATTAGCCTTGCATCTTGGATTCTTGCACATTAAGCATCTTAAAGCTTCTCCTTTTAAGTTTTGCTTATTTACTGTCATTTTTAATAACCCCCTGCTTTCTTTAACAACCTATAAAAATTATTTATTGATTTCATAATATAATATAATATCAAAATAATCTAATAAAGTCATTTATTTAAAGATTAAATATTTTCCTATAGGTATGCATTTAGCATCTGCACCATGACCAAGATCACCAGTTTTCAATATTGGAATATTAATTTCTCCTATAACTCTCTTTAATATTTCTATTATATCAGGCTTTAAATTATCCATTTCCATTTCAGTAAATTCGCCTAATATTATTCCTTTTACATCATTAAAAACTCCTAAATTTTTATATTGAGTTATATAAGTTACCATCTTAGCTGAATTTCCACTAAAACTTTCTAAAAATAATATTTTATCTTTAAAATCAGGCATATATTTTGTACCAGCTAATTTTAATAAACATCTTATATTACCACCAACAACTATTCCTTCAAGATAACTTCCATTTATCCATTCATAATCTAAGTTAAATATGTCATCTTTGCCTTCTATAAAAGAATTTTTAAAATTTTGCATTTGCTCTTCTTTAAAATTACCAATTAAATTTCTTAATTGATAATTATAAGTAGTTATACCACTTTGAGAATATATAGCATTAAGTAATACTGTTAAATCGCTATAACCAAAGAAAGGTTTAGGATTTTCTTTTATTAAATTAAAGTCTAAAAAATCTAGAACTTCATTAGCCAAATCTCCACCTGAAATATCAAAAATCATTTTTATATCTTTATCTAAAAATAATTTTTCTAAAGCTCTAGCTTTTTCTAGTGCTGTCCCACTAAAAAGATTATATTCTTTTGTATATAATGTATCTGCTTCAACCATATCTATATCTAAGCTTTTTAAATTATATTTTAATTCATCTATTAATCTCTTATTTTTTATGCTTAAACCATTTGAACAACTTATTATCCCTATTTTATCTCCTTTATTTAAAAAACTAATACTCATAATGACCTCCTAAATAAATAATATTTCATTCTCCATTAAAGCATTTCAATAAATTTTATATAAATTATATCATAAAAAAACACTTGTCTATAATTCAAAAAACTTATAAAAAGAACCTTAAAAACTTATAAGTTTTTAAGGTTCCATCTTTTATTAGAATTCTATGCTCTTTTCTATTATAGCTCTTACGTCTTCTATTTTTACTCTTTGTTGTTCCATATTATCTCTATCTCTTACAGTTACACATCCATCTTCTAAAGTATCAAAGTCAACTGTTATACAGAATGGAGTTCCTATTTCATCTTGTCTTCTATATCTCTTACCTATACTTCCTGTTTCATCATAATCAACATTGAAGTGTTTACTTAATTCAGCATATACTTCATCAGCTTTTTCTGATAATTTCTTAGAAAGTGGTAATATAGCAGCCTTAAATGGTGCTAAAGCTGGGTGTAAGTGCATAACTGTTCTTACATCTACCTTTCCATTAGCTCCTTCTAACTCTTCCTCATCATAAGCTTCAACTAAGAATGCTAATGCAACCCTGTCTGCTCCTAATGATGGCTCTATAACATATGGTACATATTTTTCATTTGTTGTTGGGTCTAAGTAAGTCATGTCTTGACCTGAGTGTTCAGCATGCTTATTTAAGTCATAGTCTGTTCTATCAGCTATTCCCCAAAGTTCTCCCCATCCAAATGGGAATAAGTATTCTATATCTGAAGTTGCATTTGAGTAGAAGCTTAATTCTTCTTCTCCATGATCTCTCATTCTTATGTTTTCTTCTTTCATTCCTAAGTTTAATAGGAAGTTCCAACAACTATCTTTCCAGAAATTAAACCATTCTAAATCAGTTCCTGGCTTACAGAAAAACTCAAGCTCCATTTGTTCGAACTCTCTAGTTCTGAAAGTGAAGTTACCTGGAGTTATTTCATTTCTAAAAGATTTACCAATTTGAGCTATACCAAATGGTACTTTCTTTCTTGTAGTTCTTTGTACTGATTTAAAGTTTACGAATATACCTTGAGCAGTTTCTGGTCTTAAATATACTTCGTTTTTGCTATCTTCAGTTATTCCTTGGAAAGTTTTAAACATTAAGTTAAACTTTCTTATATCTGTGTAGTTTAATTTTCCACATTTAGGACAAACTATGTTATTCTTAATTATGTAGTCCATTAACTCTTCATTACTCCATCCATCAGCAGTAGCTACTTCTGCTCCGTTTGCAGTCATATGATCTTCAACTAATTTATCTGCTCTAAATCTAGCTTTACATTCTTTACAATCCATTAGAGGATCTGAAAATCCACCAACGTGACCTGATGCAACCCAAACTTCTCTATTCATTAATATAGCTGAATCTAATCCAACATTATATTTGCTCTCTTGAACAAACTTTTTCCACCAAGCTCTTTTTACGTTATTCTTGAATTCAACCCCTAGTGGGCCGTAATCCCATGAATTTGCAAGTCCACCGTATATTTCTGAACCTGGGAATATAAATCCTCTGTTTTTACATAAGGCTACTATTTTATCCATAGTTTTTTCTACTGCCATTACAATTACCTCCATTTATACTAAATAACTTATTTTATATTAATTCTTCACTTTATAAAGAACTTTAAACTTCCTTGAGAAATATTTCTAACAGTTTATCCACTGCTAGAAATACTTATCTAGATTAACAGCCTAAGGGCTTTATATAAATAAAAAAAGCCATTACATTCAAAGGGACGAAATAAAATTCCGCGGTTCCACCCTTTTTAGCAAAAGCTCATCTTTCAAAAAAATAATTGTACTCAAAAGCTCCCTTCATTTTAAACCTTTAATAACTTACACCAACCGCTATCTCTCTAAAAAAAGATTTTAAAACTACTCTTCTTCATCATAGTACATATTTAATTATACTCTTAATTTTATCAAAACTAAATTATATGTCAATAAAAAAAGAATTTATAAACATACAAAAGCTTATATATTTATAAATTCTTTCTTAATTAACTTTAGATAAAAAAAATGGCTCCTCGGAGAGGACTCGAACCTCCAACCTATCGGTTAACAGCCGAGTGCTCCACCATTGAGCTACCGAGGAACATTTATAAATTCATTATATCATATTTAAAATAAAATACAATAGTTTTTTATTTATATTTTAAAAACAATTAGGAATTTTTTAGACTTTTCCCTTCAAAGAAAATAAAAAAGTAGAAGTCTACTTTTTAGTAAACTTCTACTTTATATAAACTATTTTTGTGGTTTCATTGTTGGGAATAATATAACATCTCTTATTGATGAAGAGTCAGTTAAGAACATTATCATTCTGTCTATTCCTATTCCTAATCCACCTGTTGGAGGCATACCAGTTTCTAAAGCACTCATGAATTCTTCATCTAACATGTATGCTTCGTCATCTCCATATTCTCTTTCCTTAGCTTGTTGTTCAAATCTTTCTCTTTGAACTATTGGATCGTTAAGCTCTGAGTATGCGTTACATACTTCTCTACCATATACGAAACCTTCAAATCTTTCAGTAAACATTTCGTTTCCTCTTTTCTTTTTAGTAAGAGGTGAAATTTCTACTGGATAATCTACTAAGAAAGTAGGTTGAATTAATTTATCTTCACCATATTCTTCAAATAACATATTTAGAACTTCACCTTTAGTAACCTTATCTAATGGTTTAGGGAATTCTAAGTTTTTCTCTTTAGCTATAGCTTGAGCTTCTTCATCACTCTTAATTTCATTGAAATCTATGCCAGCAAACTCCTTAACTGCATCAACCATAGTAATTCTTCTCCATGGTGGTGTGAAGTCTATTTCAGTTCCTTCATAAGTAACTTTAGTTGATCCATTTACTTTTTCACAAACATAAGCAATCATGTTTTCCATGATTTCCATCATATCATTGTAATCAGCGTATGCTTCATATAACTCTATAGCAGTAAACTCTGGATTATGTCTTACTGAAACCCCTTCATTTCTGAAGTTTTTACCCATTTCATAAACTTTTTCAAATCCAGCAACTATTAATCTCTTTAAGTATAGCTCAGTAGCAATTCTTAAATACATATCTATATCTAAAGCGTTGTGATGAGTTATGAAAGGTCTAGCCGCAGCTCCACCAGCTATTGGTGAAAGAATTGGTGTATCAACCTCTAAGAATCCTCTATTATCTAAGAATTCTCTTATTGCTTTTATTATTTGACATCTTTTAATAAAAGTATCTTTAACTTCTGGGTTTGTTATTATATCAACTTCTCTTTGTCTATATCTTAGGTCTGGATCTTTTAAACCATGCCATTTTTCTGGTAATGGTTTTAAAGATTTACAGATTAATTCAAATGAAGTTACTTTTATTGAAACCTCACCCATTTTTGTTTTAAATACTTCTCCAGTTGCAGCAATCCAGTCACCTAAATCAAAAGTTTTAAGTTCCTTTAAAGCTTCCTCTCCAACGTTGTCAATCTTAACAAATAATTGAATTTTTCCTGCTAAATCTGCTAAATCAGCGAATACAACTTTACCTTGACCTCTTTTTGACATAAGTCTTCCAGCAACTTTTACTTCTTTACCTTCTAACTCTTCAAAATTATCTTTTACATCAGCAGAAGAGTGTGTTCTCTCTACCTTGTATACATCAAATG
>NZ_JARHZJ010000050.1 GCF_029258205.1 Clostridium sp. | reverse complement strand
ATTGAACCTTAACATGAGATGTATTTAAATGCGTTTTCAGGTAAGCACATAAAAACTATATTGAAATTGAACCTTAACATGAAATGTATTTAAATACTTTTAGCATTAACTAATAATTATTGTTATTAATATTACAAAAAATATACAAAATTATAAACTTGATGAAATTTATCTATTATAATTATAATAATAACTATAATGGATAATATTTTTTATGAAATGAAAAGAAAAAATGATTTAAAATATTAAAAGATTTAAAATAAAATTTTGTGAAAATAACTTTTGTTGGTATAATATTTTTATCAAATGTATTTAATTTATATGATAAAAATTTTTAATAACTCTTGTAGTATTTAAGAAATGTCTTTAATGAAGATAATATTTTAACCATAACACTTTATGTACTAAACAAAAATGTATAGGTTTTCGATGGTTATTTAAAATAAATTTTAACTAATTATCAAAATAGAGCAAAGGTTTTATAAGGAGGTGGATATAGTGAAAGTTTTTCAAATTGATGTAAAAGTGTATCTTTTAAAAGATATAAAGCAGGAAGATGCTTCAAATGAAATTTGTAGTTTTATAGACACAACATTAGCTAGAGATCAAGAGTTTTTAGATCTACACAATAAAAATTGTTATAAGATGTATAGTTTTAATTCATTTTATCCTGTAGAAGAAAATAGAACTTATAAAAGTGACAACCTCTATACTTTTCAAATAAGAACTATAGATGTTAATCTGGCAAATTACCTTTTAAATGAACTTCACAAAAGCTATACAAGCTCAATAAAGGGGATAAAGGTTAAAGCCAAAGAAATAAATAGACATCATATTGAAAAGGTATATTCAATAACGCCAGTTATTATTAAGAATGATTTTGGGTACTGGAAAAATCACATGAGTATTGATGAATATGCCAATAGATTAAAAATTAATATGATTAAAAAGTACAATGAATTTACTGGAGAGAATATAAAAGAAGATTTCCCTTTATTTAATTCATTAGAATTTAACAATAAAAAGCCAATATCTATAAAGTTAAAAAATATTAAGATTCTTGGTGACAAGATAACTTTAAATATAAGTGATGATGAATTATCTCAAAAAATTGCTTATATGAGTATAGGCGTAGGAGCTGGGGAATGCAACGCCAGAGGATGTGGATTTTTAAATTACAGATGGATATAAATTTTTTGTCTTATTCAATGTTAAAATAACTATAAAAGTTAATAATAATTAGAGAGGGGGAGGAATTTTGTTAGATCAAGTTACAAACTATATTTATAGTAATTTTGGAGATACCTTAGAAGATAGAATTTTAGACAACTATATACCTTCTGATGGCACTTATATAATAGTAAAGCCAGATAAAAATGGACAACTTAAGGAAGTCTATAGAGCAGATATTATTTTTGATAAAAAGCTTAAAAAAGTTGATACAAACATAGAAAATTTCAAACTTCTATGTAAAATGGATTACAATAGTAAACTTATAGATATGAATAAGCCTATTGATGGAAAGAAAGTTATACACAGTAACAATTATTTAAGTTTTTTTGTTAAAAAAGAAAGTTTAAAACTTGATGAAAAAACTGGACAATCTAAATTAAATCAAGAGCGTATAGATGAATACTATAGAGTTTTATCTAATTTAGAAGACAAATATGATAAAAAAGGAAAGAAGTCCTTAGAGATTTATAAAAATGTAGAAAAGGAGATAGGAGAGGTTGACTTAGAAAAACTGTCTAAGGTAAAGGCTTGGATTGATGAAAATATTTTTAATTTAGATATAGATTTAAAACAGAAAAACTATTTAAAGATATTTTTCTTATTTAATGAAGATGATTTTTATAAAGAAGGTAAACGTTATCTAATTCCTAATATTTATAATAATAATGATTATAACTTAGAAACAAAGGATAATATAGTAGGTCTTCCAAATGATAATATGGGATTAAATTCAAAGAAGCCTTATTTAGAAAATAAAACAAGAGGCATAGTATATCCATATCTAATAAATCAAGAGGAAGTATTAAAGCAGAAAAAAGTTTTTGATTTTCTTTTTAATTTAGCTGCGCAAGGGAAAAATAATATCTATTTAAATGATTCAGAAATCTTTGCTATTAAGGATAGAGAGTTTTTAGAACGTAATTTTACTGGAAATTATATAAGAATTAAAAAGGGTAAAGAATGTGAAATTCATGACTTTGACATTGTTTCAAGCTATTCTCCTAAGTTAAAGAAAAAGTTTGAATTTAAAAATATATTAGATGCATCTAGAGAAATCGTATATAAAAATAGGAAAAAAGAGGATACTTGGGCATATGAAACTATTATAGAAAAGAAAGATATGCAAAGTTTGCTTAACATAATATTTTTCAATAGATTTTTAGTGACCAATTATTTTTCAGAGGATATTTCAATTAAGGAAGTAGATATAAAAAGAGCCTTATTAATATCTAGAGAGCAATTATTTAAGTGGTTCCATAAGGGAGATGCAAATCATGTTTGGAGCGTTTTAAACAAGGCTTCAAGATTAACATTAAAGAATTCATTAAATAATGGATATTTTACAAAGGCAATAAATCAGTTTAATTTAATTTACTCCTTAAAGGAGTATTTTGAAGGAGGAGAGGAAAATATGGCTGATATTCTTTTGCACATAAGAAATGATTTAAGAAATAAGGTTTTAGAGAATAAAGAGGATTCTATAAATAGCGATAAAGAGTATTTTTATGCAGTTGGTCAATTAACTTCATATTTACTAGGAAAAAGCAAGGGCAAAAATAAGCCTTTATCTTTAGCTAATCCTATAATAAATGCAAAGAGTGATAAAATAATAAAGGAAAATTTATTTAGACTTTATAAAAAATATAATTACGATTTAGATTCAAATAAAGATATAAGATTTAAAAGGCTTTACAGCATGGTTTTAGGATATGAAGTCGAAGGAAAGATGCAAGGAGATTTAATAACTGCTGGTTACTTAAGTGGAAATATAATGTTTGAGAAAAAGGAGTGTTAGATTATGGATAAAAGAGTTTACGGATTGATATGCATTTCATCAAGAATGGCAAATTGGAATGCTGATTTTACAGGTTTTCCAAAAACAACTTCTGAAGGAGATATATTTGGAAGTGATAAAGCTTTAAAATACCCTATGAAAAAAGCATGGGACAATTCAGGGGATAAAGTTTTATATATAAAATCAATGAAATTTTCAGAAAGTAAAAAAGGAGAGGTTTCTTTAGTTCCAAAATCATTAAAGGAAAGATATGAAGATTTATTTGAGATTGATGATTTGAAAAAAGAAAAGGATGGTAAAGAGGTTTTAAAAAATCTTTTTAAAGCTAAGGATGTTAAAAACTTTGGAGCTACCTTTGCAGAAGAAGGAAATAATATATCTATAACTGGAGCTGTCCAAATAGGACAAGGATATAATATTTATGAAGAGGCAGAAGCTGAAGAGCAAACTATATTATCACCTTTTAGAGATGGTTCTGAAAAGCCAAATAAAAAGGATAATGAAGAGGCAAAAAATTCAACATTAGGAACTAAAATAGTAACACCAGAAGCACATTATTGTTATCCTTTTGTTATAAACCCACTTGCATATAAAGAGTTTGTAGAATTAGAAGTTACAGAAGGATATACAGAAGAAGACTATAAAGCATTTAAGGAAGCAGCTATTTCTTCAGCAACAGCTTTTGCAACAAATTCAAAGGTTGGATGTGAAAATGAATTATCAGTATTCATAAAAACTGATAATACTTTGTATTTACCTAATTTAGATAAGTATGTAAAGTTTATAAAAGGAGAAGAAAAAAATACCTTTGAATTAAACTTTAAAGAAGTTTTAGATGGATTAGAAGAGAGAATAGAAAGCATAGAAGTTTACTATAATCCTTTAACAATTAATGTTAAAGCTAATTTTGAAGGAGCTAAATATTACAATATCTTTAGTAAAAAAGAGGTGTAGTATTATGAAGGCTTTAAAGTTTACTTTAGAAGGAAAAACAGGATTTTTTAAAAGGCCTGATGTGAATTCTAATTTTTATTTTACTTATGGTCATATTCATAAGGTAGCTTTACTTGGAATTTTTGGGGCTATACTAGGGTATGGAGGATATAATCAAAAAAACTCTAAGTATAAAGGAGAAAAATCTTCTAATAAAGAGTCAAAGTTTCCTGAGTTTTATGAAAAGTTAAAGGATATAAAGGTTTCTATAGTTCCAAATAATAAAAATGGAGTTATAGGAAAAAAACTAAATATATTCAATAACTCTGTAGGATATGCTTCACAAGAGCAAGGAGGAAATCTTATTGTTAAGGAACAATGGTTAGAGAACCCTTCTTGGGAAATATATATTCTTTTAGATAACAATGAGGCTGAAAAGATTTCAAGAGCAATGATTAATAAAAGCTATGTATATTTACCTTACTTAGGTAAAAATGATCATATAGCTGATATATTAAATTGTGAAATTTGTCAATGTGAAGAATGTTTAGAGACTAACTATATAGATAGTTTCTTTAAAAAAGATAGTTATAAACTTTCAAATAAACCTAAGGAAGATGATTTTGATGATTTTCTTGAGTTTGATGAATTCTCAGAAGACTCTAAGGAAATAATTAAGGAAGAACCTCTATATAAATACGAAGAGTTTTTACCTGTATCTCTTGATGAAGAAACAAGTATGTATAAAACACAAAGTTTGATTTATACAAATAGTTATTTAGAAAAAGAAAAGGATAGTTTAATTTATAAAGTAAAAGATAAAACTATTCAGTTTATATAGAAAAATGGCTACATCAATATGCTTAATAAATTTTAAGCAGGATGTAGCCAAATTTTTTAGAAAGGAACTATATAATTTAGAAAGGAACTATATAATATGTATTTAAAAGCTTTAGATTCATTAAATATAGATTATTTGATAAAAGAAGAATATAAAGTTTTAGCTCATATAAATGGAGCAAATAATAAAGAAGAAACATTAAAAATGCATATAGATTTATGCAAAGAATATTTTGAAAAGATTTATAGAAAAAAGAATTTACAAAAGGTCTTTTTAAATTTTGAAAATATGTTTTTAAACAAACCTTCTAAGGATGAAGAAAATTTATTTAGAGAAATGCTAGTAGGTATAATAACTATGCATGATATGGGAAAGATTAACCCAAACTTTCAAGAGATAAAGATGAAGAATAAGCTAAATATTGATATGGGATTAAATATAGATACTAATCATTCCATTTATTCTTCAGTAATTTATATAGATTATTTTTTAGGAAAACTTGTAAAACTTAACAAAGAAGGAAAAGTTAAAAAAGAAAATTGCAATTCCTTTTTTGCACTACTCATTTTAAATTCATATATAATCTCGAAGCATCATTCACCATTAGATGATATGAGTTTATACACAAGTAAAGAAGGAAGACTTTTATTAAAGTTTGAAGAAGAAAAAAATGAGGAACTTAAAAAGATAATAAACCCTATTTATTTTAGAAATTTAATTTTAAATAAAAAGCATATTGAAAAAATATTAGAAAAATATGAAGGATTTAATAAAAGTATATTAGAAAGTAATGAGTCAATTAAAAAAGAAATAGGAATATATACTTATGAAAGATTTATGCTTTCAATTTTAATAGCTTGTGATTATTATTCAACTTCAGAATATATGAATGGGACTAAAATTAAGGATATAGGAACTATTAGTGACATAAATAAATTTTATGAAGCCTTTAAAAGTGGAGAGATTTATAAGTTTATAAGAGAATATGAAAAGAATCAATATGGCAAGGAAGAGGATTTTTATAAGGTAGAAAATATAAATGTTTTAAGAAATGAAATGTTTTTAGATGCTGAAAAAGAACTATTAAATAATATTGATAAAAATATATTTTATTTAGAAGCTCCAACAGGAAGTGGAAAGAGTAATGTAGCAAATAACTTGGCCTTCAAAATAATAGAAAATGATTCTACTAAGAATAAGATATTTTATGTATATCCATTTAATACTTTAATCGAGCAAAATTTAGTTACCTTAGAAAAGATTTATAAAAATAATAAAGAGGTTTTACAAGAAATAGCAGTTATAAATTCTTTATTTCCTATTAAAGAAGTAAAAGGCACTGATTATGAAAAAGAAAAGTACTTTGAAGATTTAGAATATAGTGATTATTCAAAGGCATTACTTAATAGACAGTTTTTAAACTATCCAATGATTTTAACTACTCATGTTTCATTATTTTCTTATATGTTTGGAACAATGAAGGAGAATATATTTGCATTTCATCAATTAGCTAATAGTGTCATAGTACTGGATGAAATACAGAGTTATAAAAATCAAATATGGAGAGAAATAATAGAATTTTTAAATGGATTTTCAATGATATTAAATATAAAAATAATAATAATGTCTGCAACTCTTCCAGATTTAGAGGGTCTTCTTATAAAGGCTGATATAGAAAGTTCATATGAAAAAAATATAGATTTAGATGAAAAATATAAAGGTAATTTAGTTAGTTATGAAGATGAGAAGAGTTTAAAGAGTAAAAACTCAGTTAGATTAATAAATGATAGGGACAAATATTTCAAAAATGAAAAGTTTAAAAATAGGGTAAAGGTAGATTATTCTTTAATGGAATTAAAAAAAGATAATATTTTTGATGTCTTAATTAAAAAGATTAAAGATTATGATGGGAAAAAGAGAATAGTAGAATTTATAAGTAAAAATAGTGCTTATAAGTTTTTTGAAGAACTTAAACTTAGAGAAGAATCAGAAAATGGCTTTGGTGAAGTAAGACTTTTAACTGGTGATGATAATTCAATTGATAGAGAAAAAATAATAAATGAAATAAAGGGTGATAAAGATAAACAAGGTTTAGACAATGTAACCTTAGTAGCAACTCAAGTTATAGAAGCTGGTGTAGATATTGACATGGACATAGGATTTAAAGATTGCTCTGTATTAGATAGTGAAGAACAATTCTTAGGAAGAATAAATAGATCTTGTTTAAAAGAAGACTCAAAGGTATATTTTTTTAATTTAGATAACGCAATCAGCATATATAAAGGAGATGTTAGAAAAAACAGGAGTTTAACAATAGAAAATCAGGATATTAGAAATATATTAGTTGAAAAGGATTTTGACTATTATAATCAGTTAGTTAATAAGCCTCTTTTGGATAATACTAGTTCTTATAATGATAATAATACAGAATTATTCTTTAATCAATCTGTTAGAAATCTTAACTTTAAAAATATTGAAGAAAAAATGAAGTTAATAGATGAAGATAGAAATGATATTCAAGTATTTTTAGCTTATGAGATTGATGTAGAGAATAAGAATACTAGAAGTATTGACAAAATAGATGGGAAAGAGGTATGGAAAGAGTATAGTAATTTATTATTAAATAATGAAATGAACTACGCTGAAAAAATGGTTAAACTATCAAAGGTTAAAGCTAAAATGAATTATTTTATTTATAGAATAAGAACAAAGCAAAACTTTAATTATAATGATAGAATTGGGGAGATTTTATATATAGAAAATGGATATGATTTTTTTGAAAATGGAAAGCTTAATAAATCTAGATTTGAAAATGATATTGGGGAATTTATATAAATTATAGAGGTGAGAATTTTGAAGGTTAATGGAACTCTTATAAATTATTACTTTCATTGCAAGAGACAATGTTTTTTTCATGGAAACAGATTTAATTTAGAAGATAATAGTGAAACTGTTAAAGTTGGAAAGGCTCTTCATGAAGAAAAAATAAAGGGAGATAATACTGAGTTAGAAATAGACAATGTTAAAATAGATAAACTTACAAAGGAATATTTAACAGAAATTAAAAAATCGGATGCAGACGTGGAAGCTGCAAAATGGCAATTATTATTTTATTTGAAGGTTTTAAAAGCAAAGGGAATTGATAGAAAAGGAAAATTAGAGTTTATCGAAAAAAATAAAACAAAAAAGAAAACTTTAGTTATTGAGTTAACTGAAGAAAATGAAAAAGAATTAGAATGTATTGTTAAAAATTTAGAGGAATTAATTTTAGAAGAAGAGATTCCTAGTGTTATTAATGAACCTAAATGTAAAAAATGTGCTTATTATGAGTATTGCTATATTTAATAAAAAAATTTATTTTATAAGTTTATGGGAGGAACAGTATTATGTCAAAAACCAAATATATAGGTTCCATGGGAGAGCTAACAAGGAAAGATAATTCATTGTGTTTTAGAAAAGATGGCAAAAATGTTTATATTCCAGTAGAAGGAACAAGTGAAATTTATTGCTTAAATGAGATTAGCATAAATACTAAATTATTAGATTTCATATCTAGAAACAATATAATAATACATTTTTTTAATTATTATGAAGGGTATAGCGGAACTTTCTATCCTAAGGATAAGTATAATAGTGGAAAATTGCTTATAAAGCAGGTTAAGGCTTTTGAAGAAAATAGATTAATAATAGCAAAAAGTATAGTAAGTGGAATAGGAGAAAATATTCATGAACTACTTTATCATTACTATAAACATAATAAAAAAGAAGTTAAGAGAACGATAGATTGGATCAAAGAAGAATTTTATAGTAGAGTTGATAAAGCAAAAGATATTAAGGAGTTAATGGCAATTGAAGGAGAAGTTTGGCAGAGATTTTATTCTGAGTTTAAGGTTATTTTGCCACAAGAATTCATTATGAATAAAAGGTGTAAAAGACCACCTGATAATCCTATTAATGCATTAATATCCTTTGGAAACTCTCTTTTATATACAAAGACAATAGCGACTATATACAAAACTCACCTAGATCAAAGAATAAGTTTTCTACATGAACCGTCAGAAGGAAGATTTTCATTAAGCTTGGATATTAGTGAGGTTTTTAAGCCAGTAATAGTTTATAAAACAATTTTTGAACTAGTTAATAAGAAGATGGTAAAGGTAGACAAGCATTTTGATAAAAAAGTTAATTATTGTCTTTTAAATGAAGAGGGAAGAAGTATATTTATAAAAGCCTTTGAAGAAAAATTGGATTCTGTATTTGTCCATCCAAAGTTAAAGAGAAGAGTAACTTATAAAACAGCTATAAAATTAGATTGTTACAAACTTATTAAATATATAATAGAAGGTAAAGAATTCAAACCTTTTAGTCTAAAAAATAAGTATTAGTTTATTTTATTTTAATATTGTTTCAGATAAATTAGTTGCTTGGTTAATATTATTGAGGATTATTGTTAAAGTTTTATTTGATATGAAAATGGAATAATGATTAATTATATTGAATTTCAAAGACAAAAGGAGAAATATAGATATGAAAAGTAAAATGAATTATAATTATGCTTTTGTATTTTATGATGTAAATGAAAAGAGGGTAAATAAAGTGTTTAAGGTTTGTAAGAAGTATTTATCTCATTTTCAAAAGTCAGTTTTTAGGGGAGAAATAACACCAGCTAATCTTATAAACTTAAGAAAAGACTTAAATAAAGTAATAGAAAATGATGATGATTTTATATGTATTGTTAAATTGTTAAATGGAAGTGTATTTGGAGAAGAAGTACTAGGAGTTAAAGAAGTAATTAATGGAGAAACACTTATACTTTAATAATTAATTAAAAATAGTATAGAATTTTACCAGTGATTTAAATAATAAAAATTTGTGAAAGTATTGAAATAACTATGTTTTAAGCTGATTTTTAAGAAATTCTTTTATTTCTAATAAAATACTGGTAAAATTATAGCATAAGTATTGAAATAACTAGATTAAGATATATTTATTAAATTTAAGAATAGCTATTTTACAAGTATTGAACCTTAACATGAGATGTATTTAAAT
>NZ_JARHZJ010000030.1 GCF_029258205.1 Clostridium sp. | reverse complement strand
TGAATATATAATTATATAGTATAATTATAAGAAAAAAATATATTTGGAGTAAATTATTATGTCATTAGAAAAGAATTTTGAAAAAGAACTTATTAAGAAATGTGAAATAGCAGAAAAAGAGTGTGGTTGTTCTCAAAAAAGACTTTTATTAACAATAGAGAAGTTTGGCGGAGTAAGAACAGTTCAAGAAATTTTACGTAAAGGTAGAGTTTCAGATGGTTTTGATAAATTACAAAAGGTAAATCGTTTAGATCTTACTATGGAAGCTACTATTGTTGAAATTAAATACAATGAACTTTTCACAGATGAGGAAGTAAATAGTTGCCATGAACTTCTTTGTGAATATGGATATTATAGATAAATAAAGATGAGATAGAAATTAGTTGAGACTGTAGAGAATTTTGTTTTTATGCAAGTTTTCTACAGTCTCAATTATTTTTAAGAAATATTCTTATTGAAAATAAGCTAAAATTAACTTGAGATAATTTAAAATATTTTTAGTGTGTGATTTTTAAATTTGTATATAGCAATTTAAAGTAGATGAGGTTTTAATATATTTTTAATTGATGATTTTATTTATACTATTAATTATTTGGACAAGCTCCTTTGGAGATTCAGGAAGATCATTTTCTAACCAAGTTTCAATGATTGAAATACAACCACCAACAGAATATCTCATATAGTAATTAGCACTAGTTTTATTTATTAAATTATTATTATTAAATAGCTCCATTAAATCTATTTGATTTGCAATATTTAAAATACGATTTAATATACTACTATCTCTTTCATTACAAAATAGAACCTTGCATAAATCTTTATTTTCCTTAATTAATTCAAGTACATTAAGAAGTAGTAAATTATTGTATTCTTCTATTGGAATTTCTCTTATATATTTTAAAATTTGATTGAATAACTCGTCTTCCATAGACTGAAACAAGTCAAAGGCATCTTTATAGTGAGTATAAAATGTTCCTCTATTAATATCAGCTTTCTTACAAATATCAGTAACAGTAACTTGATGAATTTCTCTAGTTTTAAGCAATTCTATTAAGCTTTCCTTAATAACCTTCTTAGTATATAAAGTTCTACGATTTCCATTAACACCAGCCATATATACCTCTCCTTTTAATATCTAGTGTATATAATAACACTTATATTCTTTTATATATTTAAAAATCTATTGATTTTAATATTCTTTAACACTTACATAATTTAAAAAAGAGTGTTTAATATCTATTAAATAGTGTCTTTAAGGTATGTTTGAAAATAAATTTTACTTTAAAACATAGTTTAGATAATTTAATGTTAAATGTTATTAAATAAACAAATTAATTTTAAATGTTCATTTAATAACGTTAAGAAATTATGTGATTATTGTTTATGGTGTTTTATTAACTTATACTATTTATTATAAAATTAAATGAACAAAGTGTCTATTTAATAACTTTGAGTATATAGTAATTTTTATAATATATTTGTTGGTTTAGGGAGGAATAAGATGGCATATATAGATGTAATTGATGTTCATAAGAGATATAAAATTGGTGAAAACATAGTTGTTGCTAATAATGGAATTAATTTTTCTATTGATAAGGGAGAATTTGTTGTTATTTTAGGACCAAGTGGAGCAGGAAAATCAACTACACTTAATATTTTAGGGGGAATGGATAGCTGTGATGAAGGTAAAATAATTATTGATGAAACTGATATATCAAAATTTAGTAATAGAGAGCTTACTAAATACAGAAGATATGATGTTGGATTTGTATTTCAGTTTTATAATTTAGTACAAAACTTAACTGCAAAGGAAAATGTGGAACTTGCCACTCAAATTTCAAATAATGCTTTAGATGTTGAGAAAACTTTAGAGTTAGTTGGGCTTGGACATAGAAAAGATAATTTCCCATCACAATTATCTGGTGGAGAGCAACAAAGGGTTTCTATTGCTAGAGCCATTGCAAAAAATCCAAAACTTTTACTTTGTGATGAGCCAACAGGAGCTTTAGATTATAGTACAGGTAAGCAAATTTTAAAAATACTTCAAGATACATGTAGAAAGATAGGAACTACGGTAATAATAATAACTCATAACTCAGCAATAGCACCTATGGCTGACAAGGTTATTAAGATTAATGATGCAAAAGTTAGAAGTATTGAGATTAATTCTAATCCAATCTCAGTTGAAGAAATAGAGTGGTAGGAGTGAATAGTTTTAGATGAAGGCATATCAAAAGTCCATAGTAAGAGAAATTTTATCATCAAAAGCTAGATTTTTTTCTATAATGTTAATTATATTTTTAGGGGTTGCCTTTTACTCTGGAATAAAATCAGCAGGTCCAGATATGAATAAAACCATAAACAAGTTTTATAATAATGAAAATCTTATGGATAGCAAAATTATTTCAACTTTAGGATTAAGTGATAAAGATTTAGAATTAATTAAGAATGATCCTAATATCTTAGATTATTATGGTACTCATAGTATAGATGCAAACTTAACTAATATGAGTAATGTGGTTAAGTTTATGGAGTATAATGTAAAAAATAATATAAATAATTTAGTTGTATTAGAAGGTAAGTTACCAGAAAAAAGTGGAGAAATAGCTTTAGATGAAAGAGCTTTTAAGTTAAATAAAAACTTAAAAATTGGTGATTACTTTACAATTGACGCTGATGAAAATACAATGAAGAACTTTAAAGAAAATAAGTTTAAAATTGTTGGGATTGTAAAAAGTCCAATGTATATTGAAAAAGAGTCAAGAGGATCAACCACTGTTGGAAAAGGAATTATTGATTATTTTGGTGTATTAAATATTGAAGATATAAATATGGGTGCTTACACTGAAATATATGTAAGATTTAAGAATGTACAAGGCCTTAATGCTTATGGAGATGAGTACAAGGAATTAATGGAAGAGAATAATAAATACCTTGAAGATTTATATTCTAATAGAAAAATAGAGAGAGTTGAAGAGATAAAATGGGAAGCTAAAAAAGAGTTTAATAAGGCTTATGAAAAGTTAAATGAAAATGAAAAGTTAGCAGAAGGAAGAAAAGAAATTGAAGAAAAAGAAAAATCAACTTTAAATGATTTCAATGAATGTAATTACTACGTATTTGATAGGACTGATAATCCAGGATATTCAGGATATAATGATTCTATTAATAGTTTAGATAGCATTGCATCAGTATTACCTGTATTTTTCTTTATAGTGTCAGTCTTAATTTGTTTAACAACAATAACAAGAATGGTAGAGGAAAAGAGAATAGAAATAGGTACTATGAAAGCCTTAGGATATGGAGATTTTGAAATTTCCTTAAAGTTTGTAATATACGCAGCTTTAGCAAGTATTATAGGATGTCTACTTGGAATATTAGTTGGAAGCAACATTCTTCCTAATATAATAAGCAATGCTTATACAAGTTTATATGATTTACCTAATATAGATACTTATTATTATTCATCTTATATAATTCAAGCTTTAGCAATATCTATACTATGTACAGTGGGAGCAGCCTCATTTGTTGTAAGAGTTGAACTTAAAAATAAACCAGCAAATCTTATGAGACCAAAGGCTCCAAAACTAGGCAAAAAGATATTATTAGAAAGAATTACACCAATTTGGGAAAAATTAAACTTCAATCAAAAGGTAACATTTAGAAATATATTTAGATATAAACAGCGTATGCTTATGACTATATTTGGTATTGCTGGATGTATGGCGCTTCTTGTTACTGGATTTGGACTTAAGGATTCAAATACTGGAATGGTTGAAAAGCAATTCGATAAGTTATGGAACTATGAAACTATGGTAGTATTTGGAGATAATCATACAGAATTAGAGATTCAAAAATATAATGAAATTTTAAAGGAATTACCTGGATATGAAAATAATTTAAGAATGCACCAAGAATCAGTAACCTTTAGCAAAGAAGGAATGAATAAGCAGACAGTTAGTCTATATGTACCTCAAAATAAAGATGAGCTAGATAAATTTATAGTTTTAAATGATAGAATTTTAGGAAAAAAATATGAGATTCCAGATGAGGGAGTTGTTATTAATGAAAAGTTAGGAAAACTTTTAGGAGTATCCATTGGAGATATAATAACCTTTAAGAATGAAAATAATAATACTTATGATGTAGAAGTAAAGGAGATAGCTGAAAATTACATTATGCATTCAATATATATGTCACCATCATATTACGAAAAAGTATTTGGAAAGAAAGCTAATTATAATACAGATCTTATAAACTTTGATAAGAATAAGATAAATGAAGATGAAATTTCTTCAAAGCTTATGGAGTGCAAGAATGTTGTGAATGTAACAATGACATCACAAATAGAAAAGACAACTAAAGAATCAGCAGCTAACATGAATGTAGTAATGCTAGTAATAATATTATCAGCAGGATCATTAGCTTTTGTAGTTTTATATAATCTAAACAATATAAATGTCTCTGAACGTATAAGGGAACTATCAACAATAAAAGTTCTTGGATTCTTTGATGATGAAGTTACAATGTATATATTAAGAGAAAATATAATCTTAACCTTATTAGGAATATTGGCAGGGGCAAGTTTAGGAAAGATTTTACATGCCTTTATAATAAAGACATCAGAAACAGATACTATGATGATGTATCCTAATATAAACATAACAAGCTATATATTCTCAGCTTTAATAACTATACTTTTCACAGTAATAGTTATGATACTTATGCATGTTAAGTTAAGAAAAGTTAATATGATTGATGCATTGAAATCAAATGAGTAAAAAAGAAAATGGGATGTATTAAGTTTTATTAATATTTATTTTAATACACACCCTTTTTCTTTAATTTATTATAAATAAGAAAATATATGAATCTTTTAGTTAATTAGTAAGCTGTAAAATTTTAAAAAATGTAATTAAATATTTGTGTGGTGATATAATATAAATACTTGGAGGGATTTATTATGCGCTTTGAACAGGATTATATTAAATAATTAATTGGATATTATTGGGGATAAATATGGAAAATTTAGTTTTTAAAGAAGATATTATTTTAAATATTGAAGATATACTGTATCTGTATAATGATGTTGGGTGGAGTTCATATACTAAAGACATAGAGTCTTTAATTAAAGCAATTAAAAATTCATTAAAAGTGGTAAGTGTTTGGGATAAGGATTTGTTGGTAGGTTTGATAAGAGTTGTAGGAGATGGACATTCTATAATTTATATTCAAGATATTTTAATATTACAAAAGTACCAAAACAGAGGAATCGGAAAAAGACTTATAGAAATTATTTTAGATAAATATAAAAATGTTAGGCAAAAAGTACTTTTAACAGATAAAGAGGAGAAAAATATTTTATTCTATAAAAAAGTTGGATTTTCTATGGCTGAAGAATTTTGTTGTGTATCATTTGTAAAGTTTTAATATTAGTTATTAATGAATGTTAAGATAGAATATATTTTTATTTTAAATTCACTGCATAATTAATTTGATTTTTCTTTTAATAAAAGATATATATTAAATAAAGTACCTAGCATACATATAGACATAGATATAATGGATATCCAATCCCTACTTTTTTGCCATATTAAGAATGAGAAAAATATTATTATGATTAATATGGCTAATAAAATGGTAATGACTATATTAATAAGAGTATTATTTAATGATTTTTTTTTATTATCTTTGTTGGTATTCATAGTATTCTCCTTTATAAATTTTATTTTTATTTTTATTTTTAGTATGAATTAAAATTTATAAAAATACAAGACTTCTAAAATTATGAAATTAATGTTAAAATTATACTGTTAAGTGTTTTGAGTTTATTAACAAATAAAAAAGATTTATAAATAGATATTAAAAAATAATCAGCAATAATCAAAAATATGCTGATTATTTTTGTACTATCTTGATTTGATGAGAATTAAAAGACTATGGAAAGTAGATTGTATTATTAAAGATACAATACTTTAAGAAACTTTAGGAGGAGTTTTTATGAAAAATCCAGATAAATTAAGTAAAAAAGAAAAAATGGAGTTATTAGAAAATAATTTATTAGCACGAGTTTATGATTTAATTTTAAATGAACAAACTTCTGAAGAGGAACGTAGCATATTGGTTGAATTTAAAAATGCAGTTGAAAGTGGAAAAGATTTTGACTTAGAAATAATGAAATTAGCTGAATCTTTAAGACTATTAGCACTTAGTAAGTTTAAATATAAAGAAAAACTTAGTGATGAAGTTGGTAAGCTTTATATGGACATTTCTACTACAGGACTATTCGAGAAAAATTTAGCTATTGGTTTGTGTGCAACTAAACTTTGGTTTCAATAAAA
>NZ_JARHZJ010000039.1 GCF_029258205.1 Clostridium sp. | reverse complement strand
TTTAATATAAAGTTTTATTTTTTTATTTCAGCATATGTTTCTAGGGTTTTATAGGCTGTTTTTTTCCAGTTAAATTTACTAGAATGAGCAAGTCCTTTGTGAATCATCATAGAATAAAATTTAGAGTCATTTAAAAGAATCAATATATTTTCTTTTAATTCATCAATATCAGATGGATTTACAAGAAGAGCTGAGTCTTCACAAACTTCTGGTATAGATGTCACATTTGAAGCTATTACAGGAGTTCCACAAGCCATACATTCTAATGGTGGTAATCCAAATCCTTCATAAAAAGAAGGATAAACTAAGGCTTTAGAAGCGCTATAGAATATAGGCATATCATTTATATCTATAAATCCAGGAAATATAACAGAAGAATTTAAATTTAATTCACAAACCCTGTTTTTATATATTTCATAGGAAGGTCCTTTTGTTCCTATTATTACTAATTTCAAATCTTTTTTATGAGAATTTTTTACTAAGTTAAAAGCTTCTATAAGACCTAAAATATTTTTTCTAGGACTAAATCCACCTACATATAATAAAAAATCTTTATCTATGCCATATTTACTTTTTATATATTCTTTGCAATGAAATTTATTTAAAGGTTTATAAATTTCTTCTGCTGCTAAATGAGTGACAAAGATTTTTTCTTTTGGATAAGAAAAAGTTTTGCTTATATCTTCTTTAGAATAATTTGATACTGTGATTATTCCATCTATATTATCTAATATTGAATGTATGTTTGAATTAAATATTCTTAAAAAGGTATCACTAACTGTATGAGGCATTTTAATTGGTATTATGTCGTGAAGGGTTATTACAGTTCTTATATCCTGAGGTTTTGACAAGCCTATACCATTTTGAGGGATATGATATACATCTCCTAAAATATTTTCTTTAGGATTAGGGATATTTATAAATTCCCAAAAATTTTTTTCTGTGTTTGAACTTGAATTTAAATAAGTAAAATTAGTTTTATTAGAAAGGTTAAGTGATGAATTTTTTGGAATAAGTATATTATAATTATTTAAAAAATCTATTTGATTAAGATTATTTATTATTTGATATGTGTAGTTTCCTATACCAGTTCCTCTATAAAGAGTTGCTGCTCGTCCATCTATACAAATTTTCATAGTAAAATCCTTTCAGTATAAAAATATATATATTATTATATTTATATGTGGAATAAAATGTTAATAAAACACTGTATTATGACATATAAATATGGTAGGGGGTGAATAGATATGATGAGAGAATTTGAAATAGAAAGACAATTTAATATGAAAATAGAAAAAATGAAGCCTAAAAAAGGTGTTTTTTATCTTAAAACTAATAAGGGGGAAAGGTGCTTAAAAAAAATAAATTATGGAACTCAAAAACTACTTTTTGTATATGGAGCTAAGGAGCATTTATCTCAAAATGGGTTTAAGAATGTAGATAGATATTTTTTAAATACAGAAGATGAGCCATATGCATTAGTAAATGAGGATTTATATACTTTATCTAATTGGATAGGTGGAAGGGAATGTGATTTTACTAATATTGATGAGGTTAAGTTAGCTACCATTAAATTAGCAGAATTACATGAAGCTAGTAAAGGGTATGATCCACCTGAAAATTCTAAGCTTAAAACTGATTTAGGAAGATGGCCATATCTAATGGAAAAGAGGGGTAAAGCTCTTGAAAAAATGAGAGGGATGGCCAGAAAGAAAAATTTAAAGAAGGATTTTGATCTGCTTTATATAACAAACATAGAATTTTATAAAGAATTAGCTATAAGGGCGGCAAAAGTTTTAAACAGTTCAGAATATTTAAGGTTATGTGATGAAGCTGAGAATGAAAAGGTATTTTGCCACCATGATTATACTTATCACAATATAATAATTGGGGAGGATAATGAAGTAAATATAATAGATTTTGATTATTGTAAAAGAGAAATCAGAACATATGACATAGCTAATTTTATGAAAAAGGTTTTAAAGAGAGTGGATTGGAACATTGAATATGCAGAGGCAATACTAGATGCATACAATTCAGTTAGTCCTTTAAAAGAAGAGGAATATAAAGTTATTTATGCATTCTTATTATTCCCACAAAGATATTGGAGATTGGCAAATAGGTATTATTACAATGAAGTTATGTGGGGAGAAAATATATTTTTAAATAAGATAAACAACATAATTAATGAGAAAGAAAGATATGTTAAATTTATTTCAGATTTTAAAGAAAAATATAATCAAGAAGGATAATGTCTTTTAGGTGTCTATTTTATAGGCACCATTTTTATTTTAGACTTTGTTTTAAATTAATAGTTTATATAAATTTTAAAAGGCATTTAAAAGAGAGTTTTTTATTTTGTTGATTTGTATTTATAAAAATCGTAATCTCACAATTGATAAGGTGAAATCATATTATGTACTAGGATTAATAGAATAGGAGATAACATATGAAAGTTGGAGATTTTGTAGTTAGAAAGTCTTATGATAAAGATGTAACTTTTAAAATTATAGATATAAAAGAAGTTGATGGGAAAATAATTTATGTTTTAAAGGGACTTCATATTAGAATAATAGCTGATTCTAAAGAGGATGATTTAGAAAAAGTAGAAGATAGTATGGCTGGTGATAAAGATAAAACTTTTGATTCTAAGGTTAATGATATTATAAATAAAGTTATTTTAAGTAGAGAAGAAAGAAATGGTGAAAAAAATATGCTGAGAGGTTTAGATGAGGATATTAGAAAAAATGATAATAAACAGGAGTTAGTATTTGGTCGTCCTGGGAGAATACTTCACATAGATGGTGATGCAACATATATGGAAACTTGTTTAAAGGTTTATAAACAATTAAACTTAAATGCTATTGGGGTAGCAATACCAGAAAAAGAACAACCTCAAAAAATTTTATCTCTAGTAAAAGAATATAATCCAGACATAGTTGTTTTAACTGGTCATGATGGTGTTTTAAAAGATAAAAAGGGAATGCTTGATTTAAATAACTATAGAAACTCAAAATATTTCATAGATTCAGTTAAGCTGCTTAGAAGTTATAATTCTAGTTATGATGAACTTGTTATATTTGCAGGAGCTTGCCAATCTTGTTATGAAAATATTTTAGAAGCAGGGGCTAATTTTGCTAGCTCTCCAAGCAGAGTTTTAATACATTGTTTAGATCCAGTACTTGTATGTGAAAGAATAGCTTACACAAGAATTGATGAGATTGTATCAATAAAGGATGTTATAGAAAATACAATAACAGGAATAAAGGGAATTGGAGGACTTCAAACAAGAGGAAAATATAGAGAAGGATATCCTAAATCATCATATATAATTGATCAAGAATAATTTTAAGTTTTTTTGTAAATAATATAATTGAATGTTTTAGATTAAATATAGTATATTTTTATTGACAAATCAGGGAATTATATAGTAAAATATTTTGTTTTATTTGAAAAAACATCCTTTTTAGTATATAATATATAATAAGAAAGAGGGTGTTAAGATGAGTACTAAAATTACATTAAACTCCATCAGAAAAAACATTGAGGACCACGTAGGTGAAAAAGTTAAGCTTAGAGCTAATGGTGGAAGAAAAAAGATTTTAGAAAATGAAGGAATACTAGAAAGTGTTCACCCAAGTATTTTTGTAGTTAGATTACAAAAAGACACCCAAAGGAAAGTGACATACAGTTATTCAGATGTACTTACAAAAACAGTTCAATTAGATTTTGTTGGTTAGATAAAAGGGCTGACTAAGAAGTTTTTCTTAGTTGGCTTTTTTATTTATAAAAATAAATTGACAATTAAATATATTTTTAGAGATTTAAATAGATTGTTCTATTTTAATATGGTTAGAAAGTTCCATATTAAATTAATACTAGCTTAAAACAAAGACAGATAAATTAGGAAAATTCAATGAATTTTATAGTATTTTTGAAAGGTAAAAAAAAAGAAAGATGGTGGGTTTCCATCTTTCAACTATGGTATAAAAGGGTATTGAGAATTTATGAGAGGTTATATGGTCAATAACCATCTTTATAATACGACATATTTTTCGACATGTCAACAGTTTTTTATATAAAAATGTCGAAAAAAATAAGAAAATTTTTAATTTTATTTTAAAATATTATGTAAACGTTTATAAAATAGGTAAAATATTAAATATTCAAATAAATTTAATTTAAGTAATTAATAGGAAGAATTATCATAATAAAACTATCATACATATATATTATAGTAGTAAATTATTTAGGAGGGATAAAATGGTGAATTTAGATATTATAAAAGAGAGTCTTGACTTTGAAAAGATTTTAAAAGAAAATTCAGAAGACATACCGTTTAAGGAAGAATACTTAATACCAGATACTCAACCAGATGTTTATGAGGTGCTTTCTGTAAACTCTAATGTTTGTATAATAAACAAAGAGGTTCAAAATGAGAGGATATTATTAGTATATAAGGTTGAATGTAATGTTATATATTTAGCTAGAGAAGAAGAAGGTTTAGGAATAAATAATGTTAGTTATAAAGAGGAGAAATCTAGCTTTATTGACATATCAGGTGCTGAACATAGTATGATGTGTGATATGGAGTGTAATCTAGCTCATATCAATGTGAACATAATCAATGAAAGAAAGATAAAAATTGAAGGAAAACTCAAAACAAAGTATAAGGTTTATAAGGAGGAAAAAATAGACTTTATAAAAGATTTAGATGGATTAGGAGATGTTCAAATAAAGAAAAAGCCTGAAAATATAGAAAAAACAATAGCTAATATAGTTTCTTCTATGAGTGGAGCATTACCAATAAATATTGGAATGGACAAACCACAAATAGGTAAAATAATAAAATGTAGTTATATGGTTCACAAACAAGAAATAAAATTAAGTGAAGATAAAATACAAGCTTCTTGTTTAGTTAAAATAAATGCTATTTATAGAGCTTACGATTCAAGAGAGATAATATCCTTAGAAGAGGATTTATATTTATCTAATGAAGAAGAAGTTTTAGGTGTAAATGCAGATATGGATTGTTCAGGATATTTTGAGATTAAGGATTATAATGCAAAAATTTCTCAAAATGATTTAGGTGAAAGTAGAATAATAGATGTGGATTTAACTGTGGATGCTAATGTTAAAGTATCAAAAGTTGAGGTTATTGAAACAATAGAGGATTTATACTCTCCAACTCAAAATATTAATCCTTTAAGAGAGAAATGTAATGTTTATATGGGGGTAAGTGAAAATTCAAATGAGGTTATAGTAAAGGGAAATATTGATTTAGGAAAAGATACAGAAGATGCTATGCAAGTTTTAGATACAACTTGTAACATCTCAGATATGGAAAGTTATTTTGAGGATTCAAGAATTATAATTAAGGGTAATATAGATGTTGAGTCTATATATAAAATAACTGATGATGAAAAGTTATTAAGTAAAGCAAGTGGAACAATTCCTTTTGAAATAGCTTTAGATATGCCAGAGGCTGAAAGTGGCATGAGTTTTGATGTGAAAGCAAATATTGAGGAGTTAAATGGAAATATAGAAGCAAATACTATAGCAATAAAAGCTATAATGTATTTCCATGCTAAATGTTCAGATATATTTGAAAAAGATTATATTAAAGATATTGAACAATTAGAAGAGAATGTTGAAAAAAAATCATCTGTAACAATATATACTATACAACATGGGGATACTTTATGGGATTTAGCTAAAAAATATAAAACAACTATTGATGATTTAGTAAAACTTAATGATATAGAAGATGAGAATATGATTTATGAAGGAGATAAATTAATTATTCCAGGTAGAGCATTATTATAATTTTTTAGAGCTTTGTAATTTTTGAATTACAAAGCTCTTTTTATATGAATAAATATATAAAATGTGGTAAAAATAAAAAATACATGATTTGAGGTGAAGAGTTTTGAAAAAAAATATTAAGAAAAACTTGATAATAATCGGAGGAGCAGAGGATAAAGAAGGAGACAAAGTAATACTAAATTTTGTTGCAGATAAATTAAAAGAAACAGATGGAAATTTAGTTATAGCTACTATAGCCACGGAGTGTCCTAATGTTGTAAAAGAACAATATAAAAATATATTTTCAAGTATGGGAATAAATAAGGTAGAAGAACTTCATATTACTGAAAGAGAAGAGGCTTTTAATACTAAAAATCTAGAGTTAGTTGAGAATGCCTCTGTTATATTTTTTACAGGTGGAGATCAACTAAGAATAACAAGTTTAATAGGAGGTACATACTTATACGATGCTTTACAGAAAAGAAGTTGTGAAGGATGTTATTTTGTAGGAACTTCAGCCGGTGCATCTGTTATGAGTGATATTATGATTGTAGGTGGAGAAGAGGAGGAATCTCCTAAGAAGAGTACTTTGAATATGTCTAGTGGATTAGGGCTTTTAAAAAACACCTTAATAGATCAACATTTTTCTCAAAGAGGAAGAATAGGAAGACTTTTGGCTGGAGTTTGTCAAAATCCTGAGGTTTTAGGTATTGGAATAGATGAAGATACAGCCATTGTTATAAATGATAATGAATTAACTGTAATAGGAAGCGGCTCTGTATATATTGTAGATGGAAGAGAAATTACTTATAGCAATATATCTGAGAAACAACAAGATGAGGTTTTTAGTATTTTCAATGTTAAATTACATGTATTAACATCAGGCAAAAAATTAAATTTAGAAACTAGGGTGCCTTTTGAGGAGGAAAGAAGTAGAAATGAAGATAAATAATCAACGTATCTTTGAAGGAAGAAATATCTATTCTCATAAAAGTTGTATAAGACTAGATGTTGACTTAGAAGGATATTGTGAAACACCTACAAAATGTATTGATGGGTTTAATGAAAGATTATTAGGATATGTTCCAGAATTATATACTCATAGATGCGGAATAGATATAGAGGGTGGATTTTTAGAAAGATTAAAAGAGGGAACTTATTTAGCTCATGTTTGTGAACATACAATAATAGGAATACATAATAAGTTAGGTATAGATGTAAAGTATGGTAAAGCAAGAGAAATAGAAGGGGACTTTTATTATATAATTTTTGAGTATAAATTAAAGAAAACAGCACTTTTAATTGCAGAGTTAGCTGTTGATTTAATGAATACAATTATAAACAAAAAAGAAATTAATTTTGATGAAAGATTAGAAATAATAAAAAAAGTTATGAGAGAAGAAATGGTTGGTCCTTCAACCAAGGCTATATGTGATGCGGCTAAAGAAGAAGGGTTACCAGTCATGTCTATAGGAAATGGAAGTCTTTATCAAATAGGATATGGTAAAGCCGGAAAAAGATTTAGTGCAACTGTAGGAAATAATACAAATGGAATTGCAATAGATATTGCCTGTGATAAGATGCTCACAAAAGAGTTGTTAGAAATTCAAAGTATTCCTGTTGCTAAGGGGGAAAAGGTTGTTAGTACAATTCAGCTTTTAGAAGTCATAAATAAAGTTGGATATCCAGCCGTTTTAAAACCTCAGTGGGGAAGTAAAGGATGTGGAGTATTTTTAAATATAAAAAATGAAAAAGAATTACTAAGAGCATATTCAGAAATTATAAAAGAATGTAAAGATAAAGAGATTATGATAGAGGAATTTAAAGTAGGAAATGACTATAGAGTTCTGCTTGTTGATTATAAAGTTGTAGCAGTTTCTTTAAGAAAACCTCCATACATAATTGGAGATGGTACAAGAAGCATAAAAGATTTAATAGATGCTTTAAATTCAGATCCACTTAGAGGAGAGGGTCATGAAAAACCATTAACTAAGATAAAAATAGATGATGAATTAAAAGGTAGGTTGACTAAAAAAGGATATTCATTAGAAACTATTTTAAATTATGGAGAAAAGTTAATTTTAAGGGGAACTGCAAATTTATCAACTGGAGGAAGTGCTGAGGACTGTACAGATATAATATGCAAGGAAAATATAGAGATATGTGAAAGAGCAGCAAAAGCTATAGGTCTTGATATATGTGGTATCGATATATGTGCAAAATCAATAGATGAGCCTTTAGATAAAACTGGTGGAATAATATTAGAGATAAACGCTGCACCAGGAATAAGAATGCATCATTATCCTACTATTGGTGAAAGTAGAAATGTAGGCAAATACATACTTAATAATATGTTTAAAAGTGGATATAAAAATATTCCAGTAATTTCTGTTACAGGAACTAATGGAAAAACTACCACTGTTAGATTAATATCTCATGTACTTAATCTTATGGGATATAAGGTAGGATGTACAACTACATCAGGTGTTATGATAGATGGAAAATATATTCATCAAGGTGATGATACTGGTTATGAAAGTGCTAAATCAGTTTTACTTAATAGAGAAATAGATGTAGCTGTTTTAGAAACAGCTAGAGGAGGAATGGTAAAACGAGGATTAGCATATAATCTAGCTGATGTAGGAGTAATAACCAATATAAGAGAAGATCATATTGGAATAGATGGGATAATGGATTTAGAAGATTTATCATTTGTTAAATCCTTAGTAGGTGAAGCAGTTAAAAATGATGGGTATGCAGTTTTAAATGCTGATGATGAATGGAGTAAAAATATATTATATAGAATAAATGGTAAGAAAATTTTATTTTCAATGAATGAAAATAATGAGTATTTACAAAAGAATTTAGAAGAGGGAAATCCAATAGTATTTTATAGGGATGAAACTATATATGTGAAAAATAGAGGAAAAGAATATAAGATAGCAACATCAAAAGAAATGAAATTTACTATGGATGGAAAACTACTTCATAACATAGAAAATGCTATGGCAGCATGTGCAGCATTAGTTGGTATAAATATGGACTACTGTATAATATCAAAAGGATTTAGAACTTTTAAATCTTCAGCAGAGGATAATAGAGGAAGGTTTAATATTTTTGATGTTAATGGAGTGAATGTTATTTTAGATTATGGTCATAATGTTGATGGATATAAGGCTGTTATAAATTCTCTTAAAAACTTAGGCTTTAAAAACATAACAGGAATAATTGGTGTTCCAGGAGATAGAGATATTACTACGATTACTAAGGTTGGAGAAATCAGTGGAGAATTTTTTGATTCAGTAGTAATAAAAGAAGATAAGGACTTAAGAGGAAAGAAAAGTGGAGAAGTAGCTAATTTGATTTTAGAAGGTGTAAGAAAGACTTCTAAAGATGATAAAAATATTTCAATAATTTTATCAGAAGAAGAGGCTTTAAAAGCTACCTTAAAGAAGGCTATTAAAGGGCAAACAATAGTAATGTTTTTTGAAGACTATGAGCCTCTTTATAAAATAATAAATGACTTTAAAAATAGAGATAACAAAGAGCTTAAAAAAGTAAATTTATAATTGATGTATTTTAAGAAATCTTCTAATGAATTTAGGAGATTTCTCTTTATTTTAATTAACCCTTTATGTTTTTAGGAGAAAATAATATAATTATATTTAGCTTTTAATAATGTGAGAAGGGTGATTATATGAAAATGAAGGCTTATGCGAAAATAAACATAGCTTTAGATGCCATTGGAAAAAGAGAAGATGACTATCATTTACTAAGAATGATAATGCAAACTGTTGATTTGTATGATGTTATAGATATAACAAAAAGCAAAGGTAGTAGTATAAGTATTTCTTGTAATAAGCATTATGTCCCTACAGATGAAAGAAACTTAGCATACAAAGCGGCAGTGTTATTTAGAGATGAATTTAATATAAAAGATGGTGTAAAAATTAATATTAAGAAGAATATACCTGTAGCTGCAGGTATGGCTGGAGGAAGCACTAATGCAGCGGCAGTTTTGGTTATAATGAATAAGATTTTTAATATCAATGCTAGTTTAGAAGTGTTAAAACAAATAGGACTAAAAATAGGAGCGGATGTTCCATATTGTATTGAAGGTGGAACCGCTTTATGTGAAGGGATTGGAGAGATTATAACACCTTTAAAACCTTTTGAAAATAAAATATTAGTTGTATTAAAACCTAATTTTGGTGTATCTACTAAAGAAGTTTATACAAATTTAGATATAAATAAAATAAGAAAACATGTTAATATAGAAGGGTTAATTCAAGCTATGGAAAATGATGATTTAGATTATGTATCAAAAAATATGAAAAATGTTTTAGAAAATGTAACTCTAAAAAAGCATACCATATTAAAAAATATAAAAGAAGATATGAGAAAAAGTGGAGCTTTAGGGGCAATGATGAGTGGAAGTGGACCTACTGTATTTGCTTTTTTTGATGACATGTTAACAGCTCAAAGAGCCTTTGAATTTTTAAAAGGAAAATATAAATATTCAGATGTATACATAACAAGAACTATAAACAGTAATAATTTTTAAAAAAATATTTTTTGTTGTATAAAAAAATACTCCATGGTAATAATCAAGGTATCAGGGGGTGTTTGGTATGAAAAAATTATTATCAGTTTTATTCTTAGGATTTATGTCTTTATTTATAGTAGGAAGTTATTTGAATGCTAGACAAGCTTTAGGTGTTATAGATGAAAATATTGTTGAGGATATAAGTGAAAAATTAATAAGATTTCATGTTTTAGCCAATAGTGATAGTGATATAGATCAAGACTTGAAAATTAATGTTAAGGATGAGGTATTAAAATATATTTCACCTATATTAAATGAATCACAAAGTTTAGAAGAGTCTAGGGAGATATTAAAAAGAGAAGATAAAAACATTATAAAAATAGCTGAAGATTATATTAAATCACAGGGATTTGATTATACTGTTGAAACAACATTAACGAGAGAAAATTTTCCTGTTAAGGAATATGGCAATATAGTTTTACCACAAGGGGAATATGAGGCTTATAGAATACTAATTGGCGAAGGAAAAGGTCAAAATTGGTGGTGTGTTATGTTTCCACCATTATGCTTCATAGATGTTACTAAGGGACAAGTTGCCTATGATGAAACAGAGAAAAAGATGAAAGATGTATTATCAGAAGAAGAATTTAAGAGTGTTAATAAAAAAGAAAATAACGTAAAATTTGAACTGAAGGTAATTGATTTATTTAAATAAAAGAATTAACATATGATAATAAAGTAATTTTTAGGAGGAAAAGATATGACTAGAGCATTAGCCATGGTTTCAGGTGGATTAGATAGTATATTAGCTGCAAAGTTAATAAAGGATCAAGGAATAGAGGTAATAGGAATCTGTTTTAAATCTTATTTCTTTAATGAAGAGAATGCGAAGAGAATGTGTAAGCAAATAGATATGCCTTTAGAGGTAGTAGATTTTTCAAAAGAACATTTTGAAATGGTCAAGGATCCTAAACATGGTAGAGGAAAAAATATGAACCCATGTATAGATTGTCATGCAATGATGATGAGATATTCAGGAGAATTATTAAAAAAGTTTGACGCTGATTTTATAATAACTGGTGAAGTTTTAAATCAAAGACCAATGTCTCAAAATAGACAAGCGTTAAATACTGTTAAAAAAGAATCAGGATTTAGTGAAAAAATATTAAGACCATTATGTGCTTTAAATTTAGATCCTACAGAGATGGAGTTAAATGGCTTAGTAGATAGAGAAAAATTATTGAAAATATCAGGAAGAAGTAGAAAGGCTCAAATGGAGCTTGCTGAAAAGTGGAATATAGTTGATTATCCATCACCAGCAGGAGGATGTAAATTAACAGAGCCTGGATACGCAATAAGATTAAGTGATTTACTTGATAATCAAGAAAAAGTAGCTAAAGAGGAAATTGAAGTTCTTAAGTATGGTAGACATATGAGAATATCACCAAAAAATAAAGTTATAGTAGCTAGAAATGGTGAGGAGTGGAAAGAAATAGTTAAGTTTAAAAGAGAAGATGATATTTTAGTAACATCTAAAAATTCTACTGGGGCTCCTGTTATATTAAGAGGAGAATTTAATCAAGAAGATTTAGAAACAGCTGCTAGAATATGTGGAAGATATTGTAAAGAAAAAGATAGTGATGCTATTGAAATAAATTATGAGAAAAATGGAGAAATAAATACAATAACAATAACTCCATTTAAAGATGAAGAACTTAAAAAGTATATGATAAATCAATAATTGATTTAGAAAGGATATTATTATGAGTAAAAAAGCTATAATATCAATATGTAGTACTCAAGATATTGGAGAAAAGGAAAAAATAGAAGTTGTAACTGTTGGAGAATTTTCTATTAATGGAGATGAATTTATAGCTACTTATGATGAAACTGAAATATCAGGAATGGAAGGGACAAAAACAACTCTAAAGATAAAGGGCGATAAAGTTGTATTACATAGAGAAGGAACAACCAGCACAAAGATGGAATTCCAAAAGGATAATACCCAAGTAGCTCTTTATAATACTCCTTATGGGATGTTAGAGCTTAAGACATCAACAAAAGAGTTAGATTTAGATGTTAATGAAAATGGAGGAAATATCTCTATAAAATATCATCTAATAGCTGGTGGACAAGAACCTATAAAAACAAATCTTGATATGAAAATAAAAGTAGAAGACTAATCTTCAAATAAAAAATAAGGCTATACCAAAAGGTGTAGCCTTATTTTTATAAGTTATTTATTTTTAAAATAAAAAAAGCTGAAAAAAATTTCAACTTATGAATTCAAATATTAATAATTAATTTTATTAAATATGAGCAAAATATAAATAGTAAACGTTCTATAAATAAAAAATTAAAAAAACACAAAAAAAGTACTAGACTTCTACATTAACTTTTGATAGAATATCTACTATGTTATTAAAACAAGCAATAAAAAACCCATTCTAAATGAGGTAATTATCATTATAAATGAAATAAAGAACGATGTCAAGAATAAATTTACATTAGGAGGAAGAGATATGAGCAAAAATACTAAGTATGTATTTGTAACAGGTGGAGTTGTTTATTCATTAGGAAAAGGAATAACAGCTGCTTCATTAGGAAGATTATTAAAAAACAGAGGATTAAGTGTAAGTATTCAAAAATTTGATCCATACCTAAACATTGACCCAGGTACAATGAGCCCATACCAACATGGAGAAGTTTTCGTAACTGATGATGGTGCTGAAACAGATTTAGATTTAGGACACTATGAAAGATTTATAGATGAAAATTTAACTCAAAACAGCAATATAACAACTGGTAGAATATACTGGTCAGTTATTTCAAAAGAAAGAAGAGGAGAATACTTAGGAGGAACAGTTCAAGTAATACCTCACATAACAAATGCTATAAAAGAAAGAGTTTATAGAGTTTCAAAGGAAAGAGATGTTGATGTTGTTATAACAGAAATTGGAGGAACTGTTGGAGATATAGAATCACAACCATTTTTAGAGGCAATAAGACAAGTAAGAAGCGAAGTCGGAGCAGAAAATGTTTGTTTTATACATGTTACATTAGTTCCATACTTAGGAAAAGCTGGAGAGCTTAAAACTAAACCAACTCAACATTCAGTTAAAGAACTAAGAAGTATAGGAATTCAACCAGATATAATTGTATGTAGAACAGAAAAAGAATTATCAGACGATATTAAAAATAAAATAGGATTATTCTGTAATATTGAAGGAAAAGCTGTTATACAAAATTTAGATGCTGAACATCTTTATGAAGTTCCTTTAATGTTACACGGTGAAGGATTAGATAATTTAGTTTGTGAAAAGTTACACTTAGGATGTAAAGATATAGATAATAGAGAATGGATTGACATGGTTCAAAGAATTAAAAATTTACAAGATGAAGTTACAATAGCTTTAGTTGGTAAATATGTAGAGTTACATGATGCGTATATATCAGTTGTAGAAGCATTAAATCACGGTGGTCTTGCAAATAATACTAATGTAAAAATTAAATGGATTAATTCAGAAGAATTAGAAAGTCAAGATGTAGAAAAAGTTTTAGCAGGTGTAGATGGAGTTTTAGTTCCAGGTGGATTTGGAGATAGAGGAATAGAAGGTAAAATTGAAGCTATAAGATGGGCTAGAGA
>NZ_JARHZJ010000009.1 GCF_029258205.1 Clostridium sp. | reverse complement strand
TATTAACTAAAGGAATATTATTCTGAGACTTAACATTAAATTCTTTATACTCAAACTTAGGATTATTTATATCTCCTACTAATTGTAATATTTTAAATGGTAATTTTTGATCTTTATAACTTAATGCACTTATATCTATACCTTGTCCATTTTTATTCATAAAAGCAGTATTGCTAGGTAAAAATGACATTGCATTTATAGATTCTTCATAATTTAAAGAAATAACATCAAAAACATCCTCTATATTATCTTTAAATGAATGTACAAAAAGAGTTTCTAAATCTATTAAATATGGATGCTCTCCACTAGCTATTATATTTTCATGATGAAAATCATTTCCCTTTAAATGATAAGTTAAACCTATTAGTTGTCCAATTCTTTTGTAATATCTTTTTACTTCATCATAATTTTCACATTGCTTAATATCTATATATTCTTCAATTGTATAAAAATCATTATAATAATTTCTTGGTATTGCTAACTTTTCCAAGTTTGAAGTTTTATTTATCCATGATAACAACTCGTAAAACTTTTTTGCTATAAATAAGTTTTTAGGCTTATATATTATTTTAGTATTATTATTGAATTCATATTCAACAACAAATTTCCCACCAGCATGTGTATCCCCTAAATTTCCTTTAATGTTAGTTATTAATGAAGATATATTATGAACCAATTTTATATCCATATAATCTTCATCTATTCTTTTAAGTGATTCTAAATAATTTTCAACTACGTGTTTAGTTTTAATACACAATCTTCTAAGCATAACTGGATACTTTTCTAAAAAGATTGTAGTATTTTTTATATTATTAAAATTTTTAATATTAAATTCCTTAAACACTTTATAATTTTGATTATAATATTCATAAATAATAGTTTTACTACAAATGTTAGTTAAATTAAGTCCTACATTTATTAGCATCTTAATTACACAATCTTTAGATATTTGGATATTATTATATTTATTAATTTCATTATCTATTTTAATTTTTGCCCAATTTATAAATATATTTAAAAAGTAAAATACATTATTATAATCATACAATTCAAATTTATTATTATCTTTATAAAAATTAATTATTTCATTGTAAATCTTATACCATTCCATAGTTTGAATATCTAAATTATATATATCTTCTTTACAATTTAAAATTGTTGAAAATTGCTCTTGGGTTATGTTTTCCAATTTTAACTTATGTATAATATTTTCATATTTTAATATATTATCTTTATTAATCCATTCAGTTAAAATTTGTGTTGAACAATCTTTATCTAATAATTGACCATTAAAATTTTTTAATTTTTCATTATTAGTCAAAACGGCATTTATATTCATTAATTTTATCCCCTTTTTAAAAAATAAAAATAATAAAATTAATATAATATAAATATTACACTAATAATATTATTTTTATTTTTATACTTTTAAATTAAATTTTTTATTTGCTTGTTGTAGCACTAGCCCAAGATGCTAAACTAAGACTACCTATAAATACAGTAGAAACATAAGTAGATACTACTGCTGAAACAGTTCTTGGTTCTATATCAACCTTAGTTTCTCCTTGAGAAAAGCTTTCCTCAAAATCTGGTCCTATCATAGCTAATGCATCTGGATTAAAATTGTTCATATTAATTCCCTCCCACAATTTAATTAAATTTATCATAAGACATTTTTTATTTCACCATAAATAATATATTATGTAAATAAATTACTTTTATGTTTTTTCATTGTTTTTTTTTCTTTTAATGGTATAATTATTTTAATAAATTATAAGAAAGTAGGATGTGTATGATTTCTATAAAAAATATAACTAAACACTATGGTAAATTTAAGGCTGTTGATAATATTAATATTGAGATGAAAGAAGGAAATGTTATAGGCTTAATTGGTCCAAATGGAGCTGGAAAAACAAGTACTATTAATATGATTATAGGACTATCTAATCCAACTAGTGGTAGCATTGAAATATTTGGTGAAAAAATGGATACAAGCTCCATCTCAGTTAAGAAATTAATAGGATATGTTAGTGATAATTCAAACAGATTTTTAAAACTAAAAGGAATAGAATATCTTAATTTTATTTCAGATATTTATAAAATATCTTCAACTGAAAGAAAGACAATTATTTGGGAATTATCCAATTTTTTCGAAATGACAAATCATTTAGACAAAAGAATAGAAGATTATTCAAGGGGAATGAAACAAAAAATATTTATTATTGCATCATTATTACACAAACCTAAATTATGGATATTAGATGAGCCATTTAATGGTTTAGATCCTTCTTCAAGTCATAACCTTAAAGAATTCATAAAAAAATATGCTAAACAAGGAAACATAATATTAATATCATCACACATATTGGAAATAATGGAAAACTTGTGTGATGAACTTATATTAATTAAATCAGGTAAAACTTTATATAGTGGAAATATAAAAAATCTCAAAAAAAACTTTAATGAAGATACATCTTTGGAAGAAATATACATGGAGGTGTTAAATAACAATGGGATTTTGGAAGTTAATTAAGGTTGATTTAAAGATAAAATATAATACAATTTTTAATTCACATAGCACTCTTAACAAAACAGATAAAATAACTGTATTTATATTTATTTTATTATTGATTATTTTCCCTTTAGAATTTTCAATTATCAAAAACTATCCAACTTTAAGTGCTTTAAATTTAGAAAATATTATATTAAATATGATTTTAAATATTGAAATTATAATTATATCTATAATAACTATTATTGGAATAATTAATAACTTTTTTTTAGAAAGTGATATTTTTAATTTATGGTTCTATCCAATAAAATCTAAAGATATATTCTTTTCTAAGTGCTTTTTGGAATATTTAAAAGGATTAATGATATCATTAATTGGCCTAGTTCTTTTAATAACTTTTGGAATCTTAAAAAACTGGACAATCTACTATTATTTTAAAGCAATAACTTTAACTCTACTAATACCAATAATATGTATATTTATTATTTTTAATTTTTTCTTGTTTATATCACTATTTTTTAGTAGTACAAAAAAATTTTTATTAAATAAAATATTTTTTTGTATTGTTCAATTTTTAAATATAATTTATATATACTTTTATATTATAAATAATAAAATTGATTTCTATAATTTTTTTAATTTTATACCTAAATTATTTTTAAATAAGATATCAATTGACTATTTCTTATTATTTATAATTATAACTAATATAACTTTGTTTATATTTTATACAAGTGATATTTATTTAGATGTAATTTTATCTGGTTCTAAATTTAAATTTTTACAAACTAAATCTAAAATAACCAACAATAAAAATTTTAAATTTAAGTCACATAATCTTATAATTTCCCTTATAATTAGAGATTTAAAAGAAATTTTAAGAACTCCTATTTTATTTGCAAATGCTATTATACCCAATATTATTTTCTTTTTATTTATAATATTAGTTACTTCAAATATATCAAATGTTATAAAATCAACTGAATTTTTTTTGATGTTTATAGTTGTTATACTATCAGTAACTATGACAAGCTTTAATACAATTGGAACTTTTGCATTTTCAAGAGAAACAAACAATCTAAAATTATTAAACTTTTTACCTTTTAATAATAAGCACTTTTTTATTTCCAAACTTAGTATAGCTTTATTATTTAATATAATAAATTTAATTTCTATAAATATATTAATCATTATAATAAATAATAATATATTAAATATAATTTTATTAAATACAATAGTAATATTCACTATGATATCAACAATACTTATAAATATTACTACAGATTTTACTTCTACAAAGAAATCAATACTAAACTTATCAGAAGTATTTAATAATATAGAATTAATGCTTAAACCACTTGTTAAGATAATGCCACTGATACTAATCTATTCAATAACATTTATTTTTATATCTAGGGTAAACTTTTCATACAAATTTAAAGGTATATTTTTAATTTCAATATACTTATTAATAAATATATTTTCTATAACCTTAAGCTACAGACAAATAAAAAAACTCCCAAAAACTAATGAATATTAATAATAATTAAAAAGATCTATTATATATTAT
>NZ_JARHZJ010000057.1 GCF_029258205.1 Clostridium sp. | reverse complement strand
TAAATGTAACAACTGAAGGAAAAGGAACAGTAGAAATCAACAATGAAAAGCTAAGTGGTGGAGATGTATTAGTAAAGACTGGAAAAGAAGTTAGAGTAAAAGTTAATCCAGCAAAAGGATATAAATTAGACAAGGTAGAAGTTAATGGTATAGTATTAACAAAAGAAAACGCACAATCAGCAGTTGAAAGCTTAGCTAATGGATATTTTGACTATACATTCTGGGGAGATGTATCAAACAAAATAAAAGTAACATTTACTAAAGTTGAAAATTCTGGGGATACTTTAGAAGGACAAAAGCCATCAGAAGGACAAAAGCCATCAGAAGAACAAAAGCCATCAGAAGAACAAAAGCCATCAGAAGAACAAAAACCATCAGAAGAACAAAAACCATCAGAAGGACAAAAGCCATCAGAAGAACAAAAGCCATCAGAAGGACAAAAGCCATCAGAAGAACAAAAACCTTCAAATGAAGAAATAAAAAAATTACCTCAAACAGGTTCACCAGTTAATTCAGCTTCTATGGGAATAATGGGAATGATATCTTTACTTGGTGGATTATTATTAAAGAAAAATAAATAATATAATTATTATATATTAATTTAAGGCAGAAGTTAATTTAGCTTCTGCCTTATTTTTATTTTAAATAGATTAGGGATTATACTATTAGGAATATTATTTCATATAGTAGTCAATATATAAGTTTAGAGAAAGCTAATAAATTAAAAAATGAGTAGTACTTTACAAAGGATTAAATTATTAAAGGAGGCACTCTTATGAGAAATGAAAGTTATAAAAAACAAAATAGCCATGGTAGCATATTAAATTGGATAGTAAGATTTGCTTTAGTTATAGGAATGATAGATGCTGTAATTCCAAATAAAATTATGTAAAGTTTTTAAAATAGAGTAATTTTAATAAAAGTACTCTATTTTTTATTAATATTTAAAGTATGTGATGTTATAATATTATGGATAAAAAATAGAATTAAAAGATAATAATAAGTGAGGATTTTTTTATGAGCAAATATGCGATACTTGCAAATCCAGGTCATAATCGTATTTATTTTGATACAGCACTTAAGATTGCGGTTTCAGAATTACAAGCAATTGCAGAGGCTTATGATATGGAGATAAATGAGATTGAAGAAGGAAATTTAGGTCTTCCAGCATCAATATGCTTTAGTACTAATAGAGAGCTTAAGGAAGAAGACTTTAAAGCATTAAGTTTTTCATCAATTTATTATGCCTTATTTGAAATAGTAGAGAGAAATCTTTTAAGACCTATTAGTGTCCCAGATTTTCATACATTTCCTGAAAGTATGGTTCAAATATTAAAATATAATGGAAAGACAAATGAACAATTTACTAGACTTATGGTGAATTTAGCTTTAAGTGCTTGTAAAACAGGAAGTAAAAAAATAACTTTATTAGATCCTATGTGTGGTAAAGGTACAACTTTATATGAAGGATTCTTAAGAGGATTTGATGTTAAAGGAATAGAGATAAATGAGCAATGGACTCAAGAGATTCAAACCTATGTTGTTAGATTTTTAAAAGAAGGAAAGTTTAAACATAAAGTTGAGAAATCTAAGGTATCAGATTCTAAAAAGAAGAAGATAGCTAATGTTTTTAATCTAACTGCCGCAGCAGAGAAAAATGCTTTTAATGAAGGAGATGTTCAGTCATTCCAGTTGTTTAATTCAGATACTAGAAAAGCAGATATTCTTATTAAGAAAAAATCTTGTGATATTATAATATCTGATTTACCTTATGGGGTTCAGCATGGAAGTAAGAATGATAGAGATTCTCTTATGGAAAGAAGTCCATTAGGGCTTTTAAAAGAAGCAATTCCAGCATGGCATAATGTATTAAAAACTAAAGGAAGTTTAGTACTTTCATATAATGAATTTACTATGAAGTATGATGAGGTGGCCATTGTTTTAGAACAAAATGGATTTAAAGTTCTTGATGAAACACCTTATAATGATTATTTACATAGAGTAGATCAATCAATAAATAGAAATTTAATAGTTGCTGTAAAGGCTTAAAAAATATTAAGTAATTGATAAAAATAGTGGTATTGATTACACAGAACTTTTTATAGTTAGTTTTTATGGAAGTGTTTTATTATGATTTTAAAATTAAGAATAAAAACTTTAAAATTTATCAAATTATAATATATTTTATTACTAGTCAATGTTTTAGAAGATTATATCAATTTATCTTTAAAAAGCTTAAAATTTGTCATTATTATTATACTATGATATTATATAAGCCTGTAAGTAAATCCTTATATGTGTAAATATATATTTACACCAAGTGGAATTTAGTTAATGAACGGAGGATATGTATAATGGATAAATTACCAAATTGCCCTAAATGTAATTCAGAATACACTTATGAAGATGGAAGTCTTTTAGTTTGCCCAGAATGTGCTTATGAGTGGACTCCAGGAAGTGAAAATATAGATGAGGATGTATTAGTAGTTAAAGACTCAAACGGAAACATACTTAAAGATGGAGATACTGTAACTATAATAAAAGACCTTAAAGTAAAAGGGGCTTCATCAGCGCTTAAGAAGGGGACAAAAGTTAAGAATATACGTTTAGTTGAAGGTGATCATAACATAGATTGCAAAATAGATGGATTTGGAGCTATGAGCTTAAAATCAGAATTTGTTAAAAAAATCTAGTTAAATATTAAAAAGGAACATATTAATATTTTCATTTCAGAGTGTCGACAAATAGACACTCTTTTATTTTTAAGTAAAATAAACTTTAGTTTAAAATTTAATTATAATACATTAATATAAAAATAAATTATGGAAAAACTATTTTTGAATATAATAAGATAATATAATATAACTTGAAAACGATAAACTAAGAAAAATCTATAAAATAGTATCAAAAAGGTTTATTTGTAAACTAAATTTTGATACTATAGTAATTAAGAGTTTTTAAGTATTTTTAAATTTATAATTTTAAGATAGGACATAGGGGGATGTGTTTATTTTAGCTTTATTAAATGGAGGTGTTTAAATGAAGTGGAGTAACATTTTAAAAGTGTTTAAGAGAGATATGAAAGCAATAATAAAAAATCCTATAGCACTTTTAATAATAGGTGGAATATGCTTTATACCATCACTTTACGCATGGATAAATATAGCAGCATGTTGGGATCCTTATGAAAATACTAGCAGTATTCCGATTGCTGTAGTAAATAATGATAAAGGAGCTTCATTCAATGGGAAAGAAATGAACATAGGTGATGAAGTTATTGATGAATTAAAGAATAATCATTCCGTTGGATGGAAATTTGTTGATACGAAACAAGCAGATAGGGGATTAATAGATGGAAACTATTATGCAATGATAGAGATTCCAGAAGATTTTTCTGAAGATTTAACTAGTGTTTTATCTGAAAAGCCTACAAAACCTGAAATAATATACAAGGTTAACACAAAAGCTAACCCTGTTGCAGGTAAAATAACAGGGGTTGCACAAAGTACCCTTGTAAATCAAATAACATCTAATTTTATAACTACTGTAAATGAAACGGTATTTTCTTCATTAAATGATTTAGGATATGATGTATATAAAAATAAAGATAATATCATTAAGTTAAAAAATTCTATAATAGCTATAGATAAAAATATGAGTTCTATTAAAAATATGCTTAACAACATAAATAGTAACTCATCAAATTTAAGCATATATTTAAAAGAAGTTCAAAATACTATGCCATCAATAACAAGTGGTTTAAATAATATATCTAAGGGAGCAGAAAATACAGGTAGTTTAATAAATACTTCTAAAGAATCTTTAAATAATACCTTTGATAATATAAGATTAAATTTAAGTGAATCACAAACATCATTAAATAAGGTACAAAGTAATTTAGATGAATTATCTTCAATGGCTAATGATGCAAGTTCTGCTAAGATTAACTCACTAATAAGCAAATCTATTAATGAAATAGATAAAGTTGATAATAGTGTTACAGCTGTAATTAACTTTTTAGAAGTTATTAATAAAAAGATTGCTAATGAAAAAATAGCGAATATGATAACTTCATTAAAAAATATTCAAAATTCTTTAGTAGAAGAAAAAACTAAGCTTAATGATTTACAAAGTAAAATTAATAATGGGCAAGGAGTAGATAAAGGGCTACTTAGTTCAATAAACAATTTAACTAATAAAATAGAAGGACAAGTAAGTAATTCTTTAAATAGATTTGATAATGATACAAGACCTGCTTTAAATACAATTGCTGATGGACTTGTTACCGCTACTAAAGGGGCATCAGATTTATTAGCAAAAGCAAATGGATTAGTTGATCAAATAAATAATTTATTAAGTACAGCTAACCAAGGATCTCAGCTTGCAAATTCAACATCAGAAAAATTAAAAAATAACTTAGAAGAATTTTCAGGTGTTATAAGTGAGTTAAGTTCAAAACTTCAAGTGGTTAGTGATGATGAACTTGGAAAAATAGTTGGTATATTACAAAGTAATCCAGAGTTTATGGGAGATTTTATTGCAAATCCATTTAATATAAAGGTAGATACAATATATAAGGTAGCTAACTATGGATCAGGAATGGCTCCAATATATTCAGTTTTAGCTTTATGGGTTGGTTCATTAATATTAATATCAGTATTAAAAACAGAATCAACTGAATTTAAAGGTAGTGAAAATATAAACTTAAGAGAAAGACATTTTGGAAAGATGTTAACTTTCGTAAGTTTGGGAATAGTACAAGGTTTTATAGTGGCTTTTGGAGATAAATTCCTTTTAGGAGTTCAAACAGTAAATACAGCATTGTTAATTTTTGTATCAATGTTTGCTTCAGCTGTGTTTACTATAATTGTATTTACTCTTATGTCTGTATTTGGGAACTTAGGTAAAGCTTTAGCTATTATACTTATGGTTTTACAAATAGCAGGAAGTGGTGGATCATATCCTATACAAGTAGATCCATTATTCTTTAGAATAATTCAACCAACTTTCCCATTTACTTATGCCATATCAGGATATAGGGAAGCTATAGCAGGACCTTTAGTAAGTACTGTGATTTTAGATTTTGCTATTTTATCCATAATGGGATTAGTATTTATACTTCTAGGATATTTCTTAAAAGGACCTTTAAATCCTAGAGTTAGAAAATTTGAAGACATGTTTAAAGAATCTGGAATAGCAGAATAGGCTGTATTTTAAGAGGTGAATTATGAAGAAAATTTTTAAAGTCTTTCTAAGAGATTTAAGAAATATAAGAAAAAATCCAGCTGCTTTAGCAGTAGTAACTGGTTTATGTATAATACCATCTCTTTATGCTTGGATTAATATTAAGGCATGTTGGGATCCTTATGTTAATACAGGAAATTTACCAGTTGCCGTTGTAAATAATGATGATGGTGCTATTGTAAATGATAAAGAGATAAATGTAGGTAATGAAATAGTTGATGAACTTAAAAAGAATGATGCTATAGGATGGCAGTTTGTAGATGGATGGCAAGCTAATTATGGATTAAATGAAGGTAAGTATTATGCGCTTATTGAAATACCTTCAGATTTTTCACAAGGATTAACAAGTTTAACTACAGGAAATCCTCAAAAGCCGGATATAATTTATAAAGTAAATGAAAAATCTAATGCTATAGCAAATAAAATAACAAATGCTGCAAAAAATAAAGTTACAAATGAAATAAAATCTAACTTTGTTGATACTGTAAATAAAGAAGCTTTTAATATTTTAAATGAATTAGGTGGAAAATTAGAAACTAATAAACCAGAAATATTAAAAGTGAGAGATACGTTACAGAGTGCTAATAGCAGCTTAAAGGAAATCCAAGATTTTGTTCAAAAAGCTAATGGAGATTCAAAAAACTTAAGTAATTATCTTTCTAGTATAAGAAATGATTTGCCAAATATAACAGAGCAAATAAATAATTTACAAACTACTGTTGAGGCAAGTAAAAGTTTAATAAACTCAACACAACAAACAGTTAATGCTGTATCAAATAGTTTTAGTAGTGATGTTGTGACAATGCAATCAACAAATCAGGAATTACAAAATTTACTTTCAAAGCTTAAAGAATTAAATGATGCTATGGATACAACTAAGATGGTTCAAACTGTAGATAAATTAATAAAGTTAACAGATTCATTAAATAATATTATAGATAATAATATTAAAGCTTTAGAAAAAATAAATTCAGCAATACCAAATAATAAAGTAAGTAACTTAATAAACAAGTTAAATGCTGCAAAAGATTTAGCATCTAAAGAAAGAGAACAATTAGTTGTTTTAAAGACAGTATTATCTAACAATGAAAGTAAGGAAAATATAGCTAAAGCTATAGATTCTGTTTCTAGTATAAGTAATGAAACAAGTTCAGCTTTAATAAATGTTTCAAATACTTTTTATAATGATGGAGCTCCAGCTTTAAATACTATTGGAAATTCATTAAAAGGTGGATTAGGTACTGCTAACTCAGTATTGGAAACAACTAAGGTAGTTGTTCCACAATTAAATGCTTTAACTACTTTTGGTATAGCTAGTAGTGATGTGGCTAGCCAACAAGCTGATCAAGTAACAAGTAAGCTTACTGAGTTCCAAGATACAATTAGTAAATTAATTGAAAAAACTTCAGGTTTAACTGAAGAAAGCTTAAATAACTTAATAGATTTAATGAGTAAAAATCCAGAGGAAATAGCATCATTTATATCATCTCCTATAACAGTAAAGGAAGAAGAGGTTTATGATGCAGGTATATTTGGAGTAGCGCTTACACCATTTTATACAACTTTAGCAATTTGGGTTGGTTCATTATTACTTACGTCATTATTAACGGCAGAATGTGAAGATTTTGAAGATGGAACAAAATTAAATATTCTTCAAAAGCATTTTGGTAAAATGTTATTATTTTTGATGATATCATTAATTCAAACAATAATAATAGTCTTAGGAGATATATTTATATTGGGAGTAAAACCAGCAAATATGCCATTAATGTTTGGATTTGCAATAGTTAGCTCTATTGTATTTACAGTAATGATATTTACCCTAGTATCTTTATTTGGAAATGTAGGTAAGGCAATAGCCATAGTTATAATGGTATTCCAAGTAGCAGGAGCTGGAGGGATTTATCCAATACAAACAAATCCAAAAATATTTGGGGTTCTACAACCTTTATGGCCGTTTACGTATTCTATAGACGGATTTAGAGAAGCCATAGCTGGGCCAATATGGGATGCAGTATATAAGGATATGAAGGCCTTAGGAATATTCTTGTTAATATTCTTATTGCTATGTGTTCTTAAAAAGCCATTCCATAAGGGTAGTGAGTTTTTCGAACATAAATTTGGAGAAGCAGGATTATAAGATAAAGAAAAGAGTAAAGATTAAGTCTTTGCTCTTTTTTTATGGATATTTCTTTAAATTATAATTAATAGAAAAATATAGTAAAATATAATTAGAAAATATTTGTTATTAATGTGAGGTGTTTTATGGGAAGAAAAGAGAAAAATTTATATAGAGCAGTTGATATAAAGCATAAGGAAATTATTGATGTTAGAGAGATAGGATATTATGCTACACCTACATTTGTTGCAAGATATATAGGAAAAAGGATGATAGATATAAATAGTGAAGGACAAACTTTATTTGATCCATGTTGTGGAAAAGAGGAATTAACGGATTACTTTAGTGATTTAGGAATAAAAACTATAGGTATGGATTTGATAAAATATAAAAACAATTATAGATGTGAGTTTAAGAAAGAAAATTTTATAAATTATTATTGCTCTCAAAAAAATATAAAAAAGTGGGACTATGATTATTATATTGCTAATCCACCTTATAATTGCCATGAGGTTAACTTTATAAAGGATAATAAGGAAAGGCTTAAGAATTATTTTAATGAAGTTGGGTTGCATAATATGTATAGTATGTTTATGTATGCAATAATAGATAAGGCAAAGGATGGAGCTGTTATTGGATTTATTACTAATGATTCATTTTTTACAGCTAAAAATCACAAAAAACTTAGAAATAAAATTCTTAGGGAGTGTTCTATACATGAAATAACAATGTGTCCTAGGGAACTTTTTCATAAACAAGGGGCAGATGTAAGGACAAGCATACTTATTTTAAGAAAGGGAAAACAGTATCAAAAAAAGATAGTTGTAAATAATAGGCCAAAGTCTATAGAAGAATTTAAAGAATTATTAAATGGGGTAAAAAATAATTGTAATGAAAGTTTGTATAATTTACAAGAGATTGTATTACAAAACAAAAAGGATAATTTAGAGTTTTTAATAGAATGTCCTGAGGATATAAGGAGTTTATTTAATAATGTTAGACTTGGAGAAAAGTTTAAATGCATAACAGGTATATCAACAGGTAATGATAAAAAATTTTTATCTAAAGAAAAAAATTATAAATTTAATGTTCCTTTTTACAAAAATCCAGGGAAAGATAAGTTTTATACAGATAGATTTATTTATTTGCATAAAAATTTTTTGAGGATAGAAAAGGTCACTCAAAATTTTAATGTTAGAAATAAAGATGTTCTTTATAAAAGTGGAATAACATGTTCATCTATGGGGGTTTCATTTAATGCATGTATATTGCCTAAAAACTCTACTTTTGGAGTTAACCCTAATATAATATGTGAATCTGAAGATGTTTGGTGGTTGCTAGCTTATTTAAATTCATCATTAGTAACTTATCTTGTTAGAGGAGCATTAATAAGAAGCAACATGATAACTTCAGGATATGTATCTAGAATACCACTTTTAAGTTTTACTAAAGATGAAAAAGCTAAACTTGCTCAATTAGCTAAAAATGCTTATAAATTAAGAAAACAAAGTTCTAGTATAGAAGTTCAGTTATGGCATATAGATAATATTGTTAATCATGTTGCTAAAATTTCAAATGAATCTAAAAATCTAATTTCTAATTTCAAAAAGTACTTAGTTGAAGTTACTTAGTTTAATCTAACTTTATGTGACAGTACCCATTAGGATTCTTTTTAAGGTATTTTTGATGATATTCCTCAGCTTTATAATAGTTTTCTAAGGGCTTAACTTCTGTCACTATTTTCTTTGAATAAGATTTTTGAAGCTCTTCTTTGCTATTTAAAATATCTTGCAAATCTGAAGGATCTACATAGTAAATGCCAGTTCTATATTGGCTACCAACATCGTTACCTTGTTTATTTAATGAAGTTGGATCTATTATTGTCCAAAACTTAGCTAATAATTCTTTAAGTGATATTATGTTTTCATCATAATTTACAAGACAAACTTCAGCAAAGTAAGTATTTTTAGTGCATATATCTTCATAAGTAGGATTTTCAGTACGCCCATTAGCATATCCAACTTCAGTACTTATTACACCGTTGATTCTAGAAAGAAATTCTTCTACACCCCAAAAACAACCACCTGCTAATACAATTTTTTTCATAATGAACACTCCCTATAAATTAATTTTGGATCAGCAGGGTTATAAGATAGACCTGCTATAATTTTTTCTTTTTCTGTAATAGCCATAAAAAATCCTCCAATATTTATTCTCACACTTATTTTATCAGTAACATATATATATTTCATCAGATTAGTTATATAAATAGTTAAGATTTCATATAATGAATAGCTAATATTATTATTTTGAGGTGTTAAGTTATGTTTGATCCTAAAATGTTAAGTGTTGAATTTAGGAATGGAATTACAGATGAAAACCCAATAGAAGGAAGAAAGTATACATTGACTCATAAAGATGATACTGGAGAGTTATTCCTTACAGTAGCCTTGGCATATGCTTATGATAAAATAAATTCATCAGCAAGAGATGAAGTATTTGGAGTTTGGAAAAGAGTAAATAATAGATTTATTTTAAAAATATATTTATATGTTGATGGAAAGGTAGGAAAGGAGGAAGCTATAAAAAGAGATAGCATATTTAGAAAAGAATTACCTTTGGCCTTGTCTACTATAGCATATGGAGATAGAAAGTTTTTAGAGAATAATTATGATTTACTAAATAGTAAAATAATAGTTAGATTTATATCTGCTTATGAAGAACTTAATAAGATTGAAAACTATGGAACACTTAAGTATTATAGTAATAATCGCATAGAAAATGTACAAAATAATAATAACAATATTTACATGGAAGAGAGTATTTTAAATGATAATGATCCTTTAGTAAATAATTTCATAATAACTTTATTAAATCCATATATTAAAGATGAAATAACAAAGATATATAACAGTGATATGTATTATTGTTTAAAAGATGTGGAGGTATTAGAAGTATTTAAGGCTAAATCAGATAATAAATGTGAATTTAACTATAAGATTTATGTTGGACTTAAGGTAGGAACTGTGCAACTTGCATATAATAACCTTATAATCGAGTTTTTAGTAACTCCAAATTCAGTAAAAACTATAAGTGTAAAAAATCCAAGGTAAATAAAAAAGAGATTGTTTAAGACAATCTCTTTTTTATTTAGAATAATAAGTGTGCTACAAGTGCTATAATTGGTAGAGTAACTAATGTCCTCATTAAGAAAATCATAAATAATTCTTTTAAGTTTAGAGGAATCTTTGATCCTAAAATAACACTTCCAACTTCTGATAAATATATAAGTTGAGTTACTGATACACAAGCAACTACAAATTTAGTCATATCACTAAGAATAGTTTTTGATGCTATAACTGATGGTAAGAACATATCGGCAAACCCAACTATAACAGTTTGAGATGCAGCTGAAGCTTCAGGAATTCCTAAGACTTTAAATAAAGGAATGAAAGGAACACCAAGCCATTGGAATACAGGAGTGTATTCAGCTATCATAAGAGCTAATGTACCCATTGCCATAACTACAGGTAAAACTCCTATCCACATTTCAAGTACGTTTTTAATTCCATCAGCGAAGAATTTTTTTAAGCTACTTTCATTTTGTGCTTTTTCAACTGCTTTATAAACTCCAAAAGTGAAGGGAGTAAATCCTTCAGGAACATCTTCTACATTTTTAGGTTCTGCATTATTGTAATACACATCAGGTTTTTTGCTAAGAGGCCAAACTCTTGGAAGAATTATAGCGGCAACTATACCAGCAAAAGTAACAGTTAAATAGAACGGGATAAACATATTCTCTAATCCAACCTGTGATAAAACAACAAAGCTGAAAGTTATTGAGACAACTGAGAACATTGTACTAACTATACAAGCCTCTCTTTCAGTATAAAATCCTTCTTCATATTGTTTTGAAGTAAGTAATACTCCAATAGTTCCATCGCCTAACCAAGAAGTCATACAGTCTATTGATGAACGTCCAGGTAGTTTAAATAGTGGTCTCATTATCTTAGTTAGTAAGGCACCACAGAATTCTAATAAACCAAAGTTTAAAAGAAGTGGCAGGAATAATCCTGCAAAGAAAAATACTACTATAAGTGTTGGTAATAAATCATTTAATATAAATCTACCTGTTAAATCAGATTTTATTATTTCAGGTCCAAATCCAGTAAATGCTGATATTATAAATAATCCACCTAACATTCTTCCAATTGTCCAAATCCAATTAACATTTAATAATGAATTTAAAAATTTATTTTCTATTATAAATTTAGGTTTAAATGCCTTAGTTATTATTGTTAATAAAGAAGATATTACAATAACTATCATTGATAAGACAGGTAAATAATCTCCTATTATATCTTTAAGCCTAGTTGTGAAAAAGGCTACCGGTATTGTTATATTTCCACCATCATTTATAGGAACCATAAATAAAATTACTCCTAATAAAGATGGGATTATAAACTTTAGTAAATCGGACGATTTATATTTAGTTTTCAATTTTAGTCCCCCTTTTTAATAAATAAATCAATTAGTACAAAGCCTATTATACAGAATAAAATGTATAAAATCAATGAAAAACTGTATAAAAATAATAAATATTGTATAAATATTCATTAAATTGAAATTTGTATACATAATTTTATAAGGCAAAATAAATTTATTAAATAGGTAACTTTAGTTACCGAGTTACTTAAAAACCATGTGTATAATCTAAATTGTAAGGTGACCAAGAGAGTTACAAATAAAAAGAATCTTAAAAGAATTTTACATATAAAAATAAAGAACGTGGAGGAATTTAAAATGAGTATGTTTTGTTTTCAATGTCAAGAAACAGCAGGATGCAAAGGCTGTACTGTAAGAGGAGTTTGTGGAAAAACTGAAGATGTAGCAAAAATACAAGACCTTTTAATTTTTGTTACTAAAGGATTAGCTACTGTAGCTAATGAAGGAAGAAAAGTAGGAATAGTAGATGAAAAAGTAAACAGAATGATAATAGATAACTTATTTATTACTATTACTAATGCAAACTTTGATTTCAAAGCTATAGAAAAAAGAGTTAAAGATACTTTAGTAGCAAGAGAAGAATTAAAAGAAAGAGTACAAGCTAAGGGTGGAAATCCAATTGGATCAGACTTTAAAGGATGTGCAACTTGGACAGCTACAACTAGCGAAGAAATGATGGAAAAAGCTTCACAAGTAGGTGTTTTAGCTACAGAAAATGAAGATATAAGAAGCTTAAGAGAGCTTATTATGTATGGATTAAAAGGATTAGCAGCATACATGGAGCATGCTATGAATTTAGGATATGATAAAGAAGAAGTACATGCATTTATGGCAGAAACTTTAGTTAAAATATTAGATGATTCATTAAGTGGAGATGAATTAACTGCTTTAGCATTAGAGACAGGTAAATTCGGTGTTGATGGAATGGCATTATTAGATGAAGCTAACACTTCAACTTATGGTCATCCAGAAATAACAAAGGTTAATATAGGAGTTAGAAGTAACCCAGGAATATTAATATCAGGACATGATTTAAAAGACTTAGAAATGTTATTAGAGCAAACTGAAGGAACTGGAGTAGATGTTTATACTCATGGTGAAATGTTACCAGGACACTACTATCCAAAATTCAAAAAATATTCTCACTTTGCAGGAAACTATGGTAATGCATGGTGGTTACAAAATAAAGAGTTCGCATCATTTAATGGACCAATATTAATGACAACAAACTGTATAACACCAGTTCAAGATTCATATAGAGGAAGAATATTTACAACAGGTGCTGTAGGATATGAAGGATGTATTCATATAACAGCTGATGACAATGGACACAAAGATTTTTCACAAATTATAGAGTTAGCTAAAACTTGCAAAGCTCCAACAGAAATTGAAACAGGGGAAATCGTAGGTGGATTTGCTCACAATCAAGTACTTGCTTTAGCTGATCAAGTGGTTGATGCTGTTAAATCAGGTGCAATAAGAAGATTCTTTGTAATGGCTGGATGTGATGGAAGAGCTAAATCAAGAGATTACTATAGAGAGTTTGCTGAAAAATTACCAAAAGACACTGTTATATTAACAGCTGGATGTGCTAAATATAAATACAATAAATTACCACTTGGAGATATTAATGGAATTCCAAGAGTTTTAGATGCAGGACAATGTAATGATTCATACTCATTAGTTGTAATAGCTTTAAAACTTGCTGAAGTATTTGGAACAGATAGTGTAAATGAATTACCAATAAGCTATAACATAGCATGGTATGAACAAAAAGCTGTAATAGTATTATTATCATTATTACACTTAGGTGTTAAAAACATTCACTTAGGACCAACTTTACCAGCATTTTTATCACCAAATGTAGCTAAAGTTTTAGTTGAAAACTTTGGAATCGGTGGAATTACAAATGTAGAAGATGACATGAAAATGTTCTTAGGAGAATAATTACTTAAAAAGATTAGCCTTAGTGGCTAATCTTTTTAAGTATTTGTGCTTGTAGATTCTACATTTGCATTTTTAACAGAATAAACAGCTATATTACTTCCTAAGTTTGTAAAGAACACAGAAAGTATAGTAAGTTGAATTGTATTATATTTTATTGAGAAATCTTTAGAAATAATCAATGAAATAGCATTAAGTTGATCTGCCGATAAGTCAAAAAGTTCCATGGAATTAACTCCTAAATTAATATATATAATTATTATATAAAAAAATTCCCTTATTGATATCAATAAGGGAATTTAATTTATAGTTTAAAGCTATATTTGTGTAGCATGAAGTACAAAATATACTAAAAAGATTGCTGATATAACGTACATAGGGATAGATACATCTTTATACTTCTTTGTTGCTAACTTACAAATAGGATAAGCTATAAATCCAAAAGCAATACCATCAACTATACTAAATGTTAAAGGTATTATAGTTAAAGTAAGAAACGCTGGGAATGATTCAGTAAAGTCTTCGAAGTTTATTGAAACTATATTTTGAATCATTAATCCTCCAATTATTATTAAGACTGGAGCTATTGCTGAGTTTGGAATAAGTGATATAACTGGTATAAAGAAGATTGATATTAAGAATAAAAATCCTGTAAATATAGAAGTTAATCCTGTTTTACCACCAGCTGCTATTCCAGCGCTACCTTCTACAGTTGAAACTGAAGGACTAGTACCACAGATACCACAAATTATAGTAGTAAATGCAATAGCGTTAAGAGCTCTTTGTCTTTTACTTGGTTGTTTTAACATACCATCAATTTGTCCATGAAGTAAACCAATGTTTTCAAATACTAACACTAAAGTTAGAGAGAATGTTGCAATCCAAAATGTAATTGAAGTTATTCCACTAAAATTAGCTGATAAGAAAACTTGTTTATATTCACTAAAGTTAGGTAATGAGAATTGGAAGTTTGATAAATCAACAATTCCAAATAACATTGATATAACTGTTCCAGATAAAATTCCTATTAGGAATGAACCAGGTACATTTTTTATAAATAAAACTAGCATTAGTATCATTGTGATGAAAAATACTATAACTTCTTTAGATGAAATATCACCTAATTTAACAAGTGTTGAAGCATCTCCTACTATTAAGCCAGCTTTTTGTAATCCTAAGAAAGTAATAAAAATACCAATTCCAACCGTTATTGCTTCTTTTAATGAAGTTGGTATTGAGTTAGTTAGCATATCTGCTAAAGGTGTAACCGCTACCACAATAAACAAAATACCAGCTACTATAACAGCTGCTAAAGCTTGTTGGAATGTAAGTCCCATAGTGTTTACTATGGTATAAGTAAATAGTGCATTAATACCCATACCAGGCATTATAATAAGAGGAGAATTACTCAAAAGTGCAACGAGTACACATCCAATTAATGATGCTAATACTGTAGCAATTATAAGTGGTTCTACAGATACTCCACCATCACTAAGTATGCTAGCATTTACTACAATTATATAAACTGCAGCAAAAAATGAGGTAAGACCAGCAAGTAATTCTGTTCTTATATTTGTTTCATGTTCTTTAAGTTTAAAAAAGTTTTTCATCCTTTCTCCTTTTCAAAAATATCTCCCTCACCCTCCCACATCAATTGATGCAAATGTTATTATATCATATGTTAAACGTTTAATAAAGGTTTTTTGAACAAAGGTTTACAGAAAAAACTTGACATATTAGTAAAAAACATAATAAATGTTTTATTAAGGATTTATTTTAAGAAGGGAATTTTTATGAAAGAAACAGTGTTAATAACAGGAGCTACTAGTGGAATTGGATATGAATTTTCAAAAACATTTATGGAAAATCATTATAATGTAATTTTGGTAGGAAGAAATTTAGAAAAATTAATAGAATTAGAAGAGTTTTCAAAGAAAAAATATGTAAGGGCTTACATATATAAAGTTGATTTGAGTTTAAGTAAAAATATAGATATCTTATATGAAAAAATTAAAACTGAAGTAGGAAAAGTAGATATATTAATAAATAATGCTGGTATAGGATTTAATGGAGAATTTAATCAAATAGATTGGCAAAAGCAATTAGATATAATCAATGTGAATATTGTAAGTTTAACAAAGTTAACTAAGCTTATTTTAAAAGACATGATAGATCAAAAGAAAGGGAAAATTTTAAATGTTGCTTCTACTGGGGCTTATCAACCAGGTCCATTAATATCGGTTTATTATGCAAGTAAAGCATATGTTTTATCATTTTCTGAGGCCTTAAGAGAAGAAGTTAAGTATAAAGGAATTAATGTGGTTACTCTTTGTCCAGGAGCTACTAAGACTAGCTTTTCTAAGAGAGCTGGAAAGGGAGATTTAGATGTATCAATGAGTGCAAAGGAAGTAGCCGAATATGGTTATAAAGCTTTAATGAACAATAAGGCAATATGTATTCCTGGATTTATGAATAAGGTATTAGTATTTTTATCTAAATTGTCTCCAACAACTTTAAATGCAAAGATAGTAAAGAAAATACAAAATAAAGCTATAAGTAAAAAATAATTGAGAATAATAAGCTTATAAATAATTAAAGTTAATGCTGTGGCACCAAGGTCTATATGGACACCTTTTATACCATCTTCAATGAATAAAAAGAAAGTTTCTGAATTTGGAGTTAATTCACCTATGGGAAGAGCAGGGCAACCAGTAGAGCTAGCTGGGACTTATGTTTTTTTAGTATGTAATGAAGTATCATACATATCAGGCATAACAATATACGTAAATGGTGGAGAAATTATAAATGGGTAGTTTCATGATTTAAAGTATTAGAATATAATATACTTATGATTTAGTGGAAAAATAATTTTTATAAATAAAAAGGGGGAAACCTACAAATGAGAAAAGCATTAAAAGATAGCAAAAGAATAGTTGTTAAGGTTGGAACTTCTACATTAACTTATGAAAATGGAAGTGTAAACTTAATGAGGATAGAAAAATTATCTATGGTAATTTCAGATATATGTAATATGGGAAAAGAAGTTGTTCTTGTTTCATCAGGAGCAATTGGAGTTGGAGTTGGAAAACTTAGACTTGATAAAAAACCAGAAACTATAAGAGAGAAGCAGGCTGTAGCTGCTGTTGGACAATGTGCTTTAATGCATATATATAATAAATTTTTTGGAGAATATAGTCATGTTGTGGCACAGGTGCTTTTAACTAGAGATGTACTAGAAAATGAAAGAATGAAAAATAACGTATGTAATACATTTGATACTTTATTAGAAAAAGGAATCATACCTATAGTTAATGAGAATGATGCTATATCAATAGATGAGATACAAAATATATTAAATTTTGGAGATAATGATAATCTTTCTGCTATAGTTTCTACTTTAGTAAATGCAGATACTTTAATAATATTATCTGATATAGATGGTTTCTACGATTCAGATCCAAGAACTAATAAGGATAGCAAGATGCTTAAAGAAGTTTATGAAATAACTCCTGAAATAGAAGAATGTGCAGGAGGAGCTGGAAGCAATAGAGGAACAGGTGGAATGGTAACTAAGCTTTCAGCAGCAAAATTAGCAACAGATAATGGAATAGATATGATTTTGGCTAATGGACAAGATCCAGAAATACTAATTAATATATTAAATGGTGAAGATATAGGAACTATGTTTGTAGCCAAGAAGGAGGAATAAAAATGAATAATGAGCTTATTATAAAAGGTAAAAAAGCAAAAGAAGCATCTTATACACTTTCATTTGCATCTACTAATCAAAAAAATAATGGATTGTTAAAAATAAGTGAATCATTAATAAAAAGATGTGATGAGATATTAGAAGAAAATAAAAAAGATATTGAAAAAGCAATTGAAAAGGGAACATCTAACGCAATGCTTGATAGATTAAAATTAGATTATGAAAGAGTAAAATCTATAGCAAATGCTGTAGCAGATGTTATTAAATTAGATGATCCAATAGGAGAAGTTACATCTATGTTTAAGAGACCTAATGGACTTAGAATAGGTGTGCAAAGAGTACCATTAGGAGTAGTTGGAATAATATATGAAGCAAGACCTAATGTAACTGCAGATGCTGCTGCATTATGCTTAAAAACAGGAAATGCTGTTATTTTAAGAGGAGGCAGCGAGGCTATAAATTCTAACTTAAAAATAGTTGAAATTATTAGTGATGCCTTAAAAGAAGAAGGGCTTCCAGAGGGAGCAGTTCAGATACTAGAAGATACTTCAAGGGAAACTGCCACAGATTTCATGAGATTAAATGATTATTTAGATGTTTTAATTCCAAGAGGTGGAGCAGGACTTATAAAAGCCGTAGTAAATAATGCTACAGTACCAGTAATAGAGACTGGAGTTGGAAATTGTCATATATACATAGATGATGAAGCTGATATAAATATGGGAGTAGATATAATAGTAAATGCTAAAACATCAAGACCTGCCGTATGTAATGCTGCTGAAAAATTATTAGTTAATGAGAAAATAGCAGAGCAATTCTTACCATTAGCAATAAAGGCTTTAAAAGAAAAAGGTGTTGAAATAAGAGGCTGTGAAAAAACTAAGGCAATTGTAAATGATATAAGCTTAGCAACTGAAGATGACTGGGGAAAAGAATATTTAGATTATATCCTTGGAGTTAAGGTTGTTAAAGATTTAGATGAGGCTATTGCTCATATAAATAAATATGGAACAAAACATTCAGAGTCAATAGTAACTAAAAATTATTTTAATTCAGAGAAATTTCTTCAAAGAGTTGATGCAGCAGCTGTATATGTAAATGCTTCAACAAGATTTACTGATGGTGGAGAATTTGGATTTGGTGCTGAAATTGGAATAAGTACACAAAAGTTACATGCTAGAGGACCAATGGGACTTAAGGAATTAACAACAAATAAGTATATAATTTATGGAAATGGTCAAATTAGATAATTATATGATCTAATAGAGTTAAATTTTAGATACTAAAGAAATATTTTAGGTGTTTAAGGGTAAAGAGACTTTAGTTTATGAAAAATGAAGTATGGGAAAATGAAAGAAATAATTATGGATTTAATAATTCATAGTGGAGAAGCTAGAATTTATGCTATGGAAGATATTAAGCTTTCTAAAGTTAGAGATATAGAAGTAGCCAGAAGCTTAATAGAAAAAGCATCAATACAATTAGGTAAAGCTCATAAATCACAAACAGTTTTAATTCAAGATGAGGCTAGTGATAATAAAATAGAAATATCCATGCTATTAATTATTGCTTAGAATCAATTAATGACAACTATGAAATTAATTGATTTATCAAATGAGACAATAGATTTATAAAAGTGAATTATGGAAGAGGTGCTTTATGAGATTAGGAAGAGATTTTTATAATAGAGATACGTTGATTGTTGCAAAGGAACTTTTAGGAAAAGTTTTAGTTAGAAAGATTAATGGAATTATCTTAAAAGGAAAGATTGTTGAGACGGAAGCGTATATAGGAGCTATAGATAAAGCTTCTCATGCTTACGGTGGTAAAAGAACTAATAGAACAGAAACTCTTTATGCAGAGCCAGGAACAGTATATGTTTATATAATTTATGGAATGTATCACTGCTTAAATCTAATAAGTGAAGAAAAAGATGTGGCAGGAGGAGTACTTATAAGAGGAATTGAGCCTTTAGAGGGAATAGAAGAAATGAGCAAATTAAGATATAAGAAGAGCTATGAAAAGTTATCAAGCTATGAAAAGAAAAATTTTTCTAATGGTCCATCAAAATTATGTATGGCTTTAGGAATAGATAAGTGGGAAAATGGCATAAATACTATTAGTAGCGAAGAAATTTATGTTGAAGATGATTCCTCAATTAAAAAGGATTTTTCTATTGTTGAAGCAAAGAGAATAGGAATAGATTATGCTGAGGAAGCTATAGATTTTTTATGGAGATTTTATATTAAGGATAATAAATTTGTCTCAAAAAAATAATAGATAGAATTTTGTTTAAGCCTTTAAATAATTAACTATAAAACTGTTCTTATAGGGATATTTAAGAACAATTTATTGATTTAAGTTAATTAGTAAAGGCTTTTAATTTAGACAAAGTAATAAACTTAATAGATTAAGTGATAAAAACTTTAAATAATATTTTATCTAGTAACAGATAAAGGAATCAATTCTTCTTAAATCAACTCCAAAGTAAACCCATCTAAAACCAGCCCAACGCCATCCAGAAATTGATCTTCTATCAACTCTAGTTAAGTAAGCCCAATAGCTTCTACCATTAGTTTGCCAAATATAAGTGAATCTATATAGACAAAATCTTATAGAGCCAGAACTAACATTTTTTGCATTGGGATTTCCACTGCCTTTACCAGATTTTTGAACACCTGCATCTTTTTTTGATGGTATATAAGAAGGTGGTGGTCCTAGTGGTGAAGGTGATTGAGGTCTTTGCCAATTAGTTGGTGTAGGAATTATATTAGTCATATATCCAACAGGTGCGCTATGCATTAAATCATGTCCCATATCCTTTATTGCATAAGGCAAATCTTGTATAACAGCAGGTATATTTGAAATATTATCAGGAATATTTTTAACAACTGGCGGTATTACTGAAAATTTAGAATTGGAATCAGAATTTCTATAATTCATAGGATAGTCATCATTAAATGTATCTTCATTATCAGTGCAGTATTTTTCAAAGGCGTTTTCTGTATCCTCAGGTAGGATTTCAAACTCACCAACTTCATCTACCTCTTCATCTTCATTAAAGAATCTAACAAAATCATTTGGATAAATTATTTCCATAAGTATCTCCTATAAAATTTTTATTTAGTATTAAACTATGCTTTTTATTATATAAAGGTGAATTTTATAAATACTTTAATAAAAATTAATAATTCTTTAAATTGCAATATCAATATAATTAAGATGTCGAAATTATAAGGTATTTATATATGAAATACTTCGAAATATTTGTATATATTTTTGTTGTTTATTTATACTATTGTTATAGAAAAAATGTATTTTGAATTAAATGTTTATTAATGTGTTATAGGATGAGAAAACTTTTTTTATGCACGTGTAAGTAGTGTTAATCAATATTTAGAAAGATAGTTAGATTTAGCTAAAGAGTTAAATTAGGTGGAAAAAAATAGAACATAGTAAAAATTTTAATAAATTTATGATTAATGGAAATATAGTAAGGTGTTATTATATACATTGATTTTTTAATAAAATACTTTGAACAACTATGCAAACTGGATTTACACTTAAGCTAACTATTTATGATATTTTAATACAAGAGTTTTTAAAATTTGTAGGTTGATTTAATATTGTGGAGGATGTGTGATAAGAGTGGCACAGCCTCTATATTTATAGTTAAGAAATATTATATTAAAAAAGAAGGAATAATATTTAATTATGTATAAGAAATATACAAAATTAGTTTAAAATTGTGGAGGTGTTAATATTTGAAAAAGGAATCTTTAAAAATTGCCCTGGCGTATGTTGGGATTATTGTTGGTGCTGGATTATCATCAGGGCAAGATTTGCTTCAATATTTTTTATGTTTTGGCAAAATTGGAATATTAGGTGCAGTGATGCTAGGAATTTTAAATATATTATTCGGGCGTATAATAGTTACTCTAGGGGCTTTCTATCAATCTAACAGTCATAATGAGGTTCTTGAAAAAATTACAAAACCTGTTATTAATAGGATCATTGACTTTACTCTGATTATATCAAATTTTGTTATGGGTTTTGTAATGATTGCTGGTGCAGGTGCTAATCTAAGTCAACAATTTTCAATTCCATCATGGGCTGGTGCTATGATGTGTGCAGTTTTAATCATCATTGTATCATTTATGGATTTCGAGAAAATTACTAATGTTCTTGGTATGTTCACTCCAGTTATTATTGCAATGATTTTTTTGATTACTGTATATACCTTTATGGGTAAACATTATGATTTTAATTCTTTAGATACTGCAGCAAAAACAATTAAGCCGGCAATTCCTTCAATTTGGTTGTCTGTGGTTAATTACTTTTCATTGTGTGTATTAACTGGTGTTTCAATGGCGTTTGTATTAGGTGGGTCTGTTATTCGAATTAGAGTTGCAGAAAAAGGTGGTGCATTGGGTGGTATGATGATTGGTTTCGTAATATTTTGTGCCTCAATTACACTTTTTGCAAATATTGATAAGGTAAAAGGTGCAGAGATACCAATGCTCGATATCTTTAGAAATATTAATCCAATATTATCTGTAGTTTATTCTATTATAATTTTTGTGTTAATATTTAATACTGCTTTCAGTCTTTTTTATTCTACGGCAAGACGATTTGCTGGGGATGATGATAAAAAAATGCGTGGTATAATAATTGCAATCGTGATGATAGGATATATATGTAGCTTCGGAGGTTTTAAAACACTTGTATCTAAGATGTATCCAATTCTCGGATATATGGGTATTATATTACTTATTGTACTTTTGGTTGCTTGGGTAAGTAACTACGATAAAATAAATAGAGAAAAAATAATTCGCAGAAAAATAATTCATCTTCATTTAAAAAAATATGATAAGAATATGGAATATACAGATAAAGATCAGAAAATATTTGAAAAAATTGGTGAAAAGTCTGTTGTAAATAAATATACACTATATAAAGATATTAAGGATTATGCGTGCAATATAATTGAAAGTCCAGTTGATACACAAGAATTTGTAGAAAAAGAACTTTCTATTGATAATGAATCTAAAGATAGTTAGCTTCTTGGTTAAAAATGGTATGTTTACTATCGTATCTGGATTATAATTTAATAGGGATTTTAAGAGTTAAAATTTAAAATAGAGAAACTTAAAAATGTAAAAATAAATTTAATTAGTAATTATAAAAAGTGTAGAGAATTGACGAAATAATTATATAATTTCAATGAATTCCATTGACAAAATGCTTTATATGTATAATAATTATAATTGCTTCAATAGGACAATGAAGTAGGTATAGGTTTGAAATTAAGTTAAGGTGCTAGGTGTTTTACATCTAGCACCTTAACTTTTTGTATAAAAAATAAATTTTATTGTTAAAACTTGCTAAATTTATGAAAGGGGCTTGACTATATAAATTTAATAAACTAAAATTGTAATAAGAATTTATCAATAAGATAAAAATACACTTTAAATTGGTCCCGTGAGGCCAGAAAGAGGTATAGTTATGTTAAATAGAATTTTTTGTTGTACAAAAAAACAGATAAAATTAAAAAATGAAATAGCTTTGTATTTTAATACAATTCCATATAAAAGAGAAAAAGAGGTATTAGAGTGATTGATTTTTTGCAATCGCTCTAATACCTCTTTCTTTTAATTAAATAATATTTAGAGGATGGCAATGGAATTAAGACCTTTTAAAGTGTGTTTTTTAAAATATGATTTTAATCAGGAGGTCTAGAAATGAAAGCAAAGCTTATATTAGAAAATGGCGTAGTATTTGAAGGTAAAGCCTTTGGATATTTAAAGGAGTGTGTTGGAGAGGTAGTTTTTAACACCGGAATGACAGGATATCAAGAGGTTTTAACTGATCCTTCTTATTATGGACAAATAGTAACTATGACTTATCCATTAATAGGTAACTATGGAATTAACTTAGAGGATTTAGAATCTAAGGAGCCTAAAGTAAGAGGATTCATAGTGAGAGAAAAATGTCAGTATCCAAATAATTTTAGATGTGAATTAGAGCTTGAAACTTACTTAGCTCAAAATAAGATTTTAGGTATAGATGGTATAGACACAAGAGCTTTAACAAAAATCTTAAGAAATAATGGAACAATGAAGGGGATTATAGTTTTAGATAATTCAAACTTAGAAGATGTTAAAGATAAGTTAGAAGCTTTTTCAAATAGAGATGCAGTTTCAATAGTTTCAACTAATGAAAAATACGAAATCTCAGGAGAAGGCAAGAATATAGCTATAGTCGACTTTGGAATAAAGAAAAACATTATTAGAAACTTTGTAAAAAAAGGATGTAATGTTACAGTATTCCCTTATGATTTTAAAGCTGAAGATGTTTTAGAGACAAACCCAGATTTAGTGTTTTTATCAAATGGACCTGGAGATCCAGAGGATATGGAAGATGCAGTAAATGAGATAAAAAAAATAGTTGGTAATAAACCAATAGTGGGAATTTGTTTAGGACATCAATTATTAGCTTTAACCTTAGGTGGAAAAACTAAGAAGCTTAAGTTTGGTCATAGAGGGTGTAACCATCCAGTTAAAGATTTAATAAATAACAGAGTTCATATAACATCACAAAATCATGGATACTATGTTGCTACTTTACCAGAAAATATGGAAATAACTCATATAAGTATGAATGATGGAACGGTTGAAGGAATGAAACATAAAAAATTACCAATATTCTCAGTTCAATTTCACCCAGAAGCATGTCCAGGACCAAAGGATAGCGAATACATCTTTGATGAGTTTATGAAGTATGCACTATAAGGAGGAAGTAATATGCCATTAAATAAAGATATAAAAAAAGTTTTAGTAATAGGATCAGGTCCAATAATAATAGGACAAGCAGCAGAGTTTGACTACTCAGGTACTCAAGCTTGTCAAGCTCTTAAAGAAGAAGGGGTTGAAGTTGTACTTGTAAACTCAAACCCAGCTACAATAATGACTGATAAGGAAATAGCAGATAAGGTTTATCTTGAGCCTTTAACAGTTGAATTCTTAGAAAAAGTAATAGTAAAAGAAAGACCAGATTCTCTTTTAGCAGGAATGGGTGGGCAAACAGGATTAAACCTAGCTGTTGAGCTTTATGAAAAGGGAATTTTAGATAAATATAATGTAAAAGTAATAGGTACTTCCATAGAATCTATTAAAGAAGGTGAAGATAGAGAACTATTCAGAGATATGATGAATAGAATCAATCAACCTGTTATTCAAAGTGAAATAATAACTGATTTAGATGCTGGTATTGCCTTTGCTAGAAAGATTGGATATCCAGTAATAGTTAGACCAGCATATACTCTTGGAGGAACTGGTGGTGGAATAGCTAATAATGAAGAAGAATTAATAGAAACATTAACATCAGGATTGCAATTAAGTACAATTGGACAGGTTCTTTTAGAGAAGAGTGTTAAAGGATGGAAAGAAATTGAGTACGAAGTAATGAGAGATTCCTTTGGTAACTGTATAACAGTTTGTAACATGGAAAATATTGATCCTGTAGGAATACACACAGGGGATTCAATAGTTGTAGCTCCTAGCCAAACATTATCAGACAAAGAGTATCAAATGCTTAGAAGTGCATCAATAGATATAATAAATGCTGTAGGAATTGAAGGAGGATGTAATGTTCAGTTTGCTTTAAATCCACATTCATTTGAATATGCAGTAATAGAAATTAATCCAAGGGTTTCAAGATCTTCAGCCCTAGCTTCAAAGGCAACTGGTTATCCAATAGCAAAGGTTGCATCTAAAATAGCTTTAGGATATGGATTAGATGAAATAAAAAATGCAGTAACAGGAATGACATACGCTTGTTTTGAGCCTTCATTAGACTATGTAGTTGTAAAAATTCCTAAATGGCCTTTTGATAAATTCCAAGGAGCTGATAGAGCTTTAGGAACTAAGATGATGGCTACTGGGGAAATAATGGCTATAGGAAGTAACTTTGAGGCAGCATTTTTAAAGGGTATAAGATCATTAGAAATAGGTAAGTATTCATTAGAACACAAGAAGTTTAAAGATCTTTCGATGTATGAGTTAAGAGAAAGAGTAGTTTCCCCAGATGATGAGAGAATATTTGCTTTAGCTGAAATGCTAAGAAGAGAGTACAGAATAGATATGGTTTCAAAAATAACAGGAATAGATATATTCTTCTTAGAAAAATTCAGATGGCTAGTTGAAGAAGAACAAAAGCTTAAGCAAAGTAAAATAGATGATTTAAATAGAGAGTGGTTATTGAAATTAAAGAGAAGAGGTTTCTCAGATAAGGCAATAGCTGATATGCTAAAGGTTTCACCTGATAAAATATACAGATTAAGAGATATATGGCATATAAAACCTGCTTATAAAATGGTTGATACTTGTGGTGGAGAGTTTGAAGCTTTATCACCATATTACTATTCAACATATGAACAATATGACGAAGTAGTTGTTTCTGATAATAAGAAGGTTGTGGTTATAGGATCAGGTCCTATAAGAATAGGGCAAGGAATAGAGTTTGACTATGCTTCAGTTCACTGTGTAATGGCACTTAGAAAGCAAGGAATTGAAACAATAGTTATAAATAATAACCCAGAGACAGTAAGTACAGACTTTAGTATTTCAGATAAGCTTTACTTTGAGCCATTAACTGAAGAGGATGTTTTAAACATAATAGATAAAGAAAGTCCAGATGGAGTTATACTTCAATTTGGAGGTCAAACAGCTATTAAGCTTGCTAAGTTCTTAAAAGAGAAGAATATTCCTACATTAGGAACTACTTCAGATCAAATAGACATAGCTGAGGATAGGGAACAGTTTGATGATTTATTAGAAAGACTTAATATAGCTAGACCAAAGGGAAAAGGAGTTTGGAACTTAGAAGAAGGATTAGAGGAAGCAAGAAGATTAGGATTCCCAATCTTAGTTAGGCCTTCCTTCGTTTTAGGTGGGCAAGGTATGGAAATAACTCATGATGAAGAAGAGTTAACATATTACTTAACAAATGCTTTTGAGAAAGATTCAAAAAATCCAATACTTATAGATAAGTACTTAATGGGGAGAGAAATAGAAGTTGATGCTATATCTGACGGTGAAGATGTGCTAGTTCCAGGAATTATGGAGCATTTAGAGAGAGCTGGAGTTCACTCAGGAGATAGTATAACTATGTATCCAGCTCAAAATGTTTCAGATAAGATAAAGGCAGATGTTCTAGATTATACTAAGAAATTAGCTTTAAGCATAGGAATAAAGGGAATGATAAACATTCAATTTATTGAGTTTGAAGGAAAGCTTTATGTAATAGAGGTTAATCCAAGAGCTTCAAGAACAGTTCCTTATATATCAAAGGTAAGTGGAGTTCCAATAGTAGATATAGCCACTAGAATAATGCTTGGAGAAAAGTTAAAAGATCTAGGATATGGTACAGGAGTTTATAAAGAGCCTGAGTTAGTTTCAGTAAAGGTGCCAGTATTCTCAACACAAAAACTTCCTAATGTTGAAGTAAGTTTAGGACCAGAAATGAGATCTACAGGAGAAGTTTTAGGAGTAGGTAGAAATGTGTGGGAAGCATTATACAAAGGATTTGTTGGAGCTTCAATGTACACTGGAGATAAAGGGAAAACAGTTTTAGCTACTATCAAGAAACATGATAAGAAAGAGTTTATGGAACTTGCTAAGGATTTAGATAAATTAGGATATAATTTCATAGCAACAACAGGAACAGCTAAGGAATTAAGAGAGGCTGGAATAGGTGCTAAGGAAGTTAGAAGAATAGGAGAGCAATCTCCAAATATTATGGACTTAATAAAAAATAAAGAGATAGACTTAGTTGTAAATACTCCAACTAAAGCTAATGATTCCAAGAGAGATGGGTTCCATATAAGAAGAGCAGCTATAGAAAGAAATATAGGAGTTATGACTTCATTAGATACTCTTAAGGCTTTAGTAGATTTACAAAAAGAAGGAGCAGATAATAAGAAGTTAGAAGTATTTAACTTAATATAAAGTATTAATAAAATAAGTTCTATTTAGTTTTAGTTTAACTGAAGCTAAATAGGACTTTTAATTTTATTTTATATTTTTAAAATATGATTTTTAGTTATATGTTGTTTAAAATTTGCCTTTTAGTTAGGGCTCAGTTAGTTTTTAAAATGTGTTAAGAAAAATAATTTATTTGTGGATAAATTTTAATAAAAGTGATTTATTTATTCTAACTGAGCCCTTTGGCGCTAAAAATTTCATGATTACCCTTTTAAAATAAGAAAATATTTTGATAAATCAAATATAAATTTAAATGGTAATCTAATTGTAGTATTTTTGTGGATAAAGTATATTAAAATTTGTTTTGAAAGAAAAATACTGTGAAAAAATATAACTTATTTATTTTGTGGATAAAAAAGATTTTGAATTGTTGTGGATAATTTTTAAAAAATAATTCTGTGGATAAATTTTTAATTTTAGACATGTGATTAAATTAAAGTATAATAATTATAAGGGGCTTGTTTTAAAAAGCACTTAGTTATTATACTATAAAAATATTAATATTCAATATAAAATTTATAAATTATTGGGGGTGATTTTTATGGAGACAGCTAAAAGAGTATTAAAGAATTTTTTTATAAAAAGTATCTTGCTTATAATTTCAGTAATTTTAGCAATGGTATTTTATAAGTTAATAGTAAAGGAATGTATAGATGTTTTTATAAAAATAGATTTGAGTGGTAAAAAAGGTTTTGTAATATATAACTTTTTTAAGTTAACAAGTGTTATGCTTATATACCAAGTTTTCTTGACAACAACTAGAATGAAAACTTCAAAACTATTTAAATTATTCTTATTTGGCTTATATGTAGGAACAATGTTTATACTATTATTTGCTAGACCTAAAATGGCCAGAGGATTCCAGTTAGATCCCTTTGCAGTTTTACATGGTCTACGAGGGGATAGAACAGGGCAGTTATATTTA
>NZ_JARHZJ010000077.1 GCF_029258205.1 Clostridium sp. | reverse complement strand
TAATATCAACGCCAACCCCTTATGGAATAATTCAAAAATAAATAAAGTACTTAAATTATATTTCATTAACCATATAAAGTTTTTAAATATTTTTTTATTCATAATCCTCCTCATTTGCAACTTATTTAATATACTTCTCACTGAATAATTTATTTCAAAATTTTAATAAAACAAACTATCTTAACAAAAATATATTGTTAATTGTAACTTAAAAAAGTTCATAATTAAACCCCTATATATTATAAAAAAATATAAAAAAGCTAATTATGAACTATTGTTCCGTACTGTATTTTTAAGTGATTTTTAATATGTTTAAAGTTATATATAATCCTATACATTCTCTAATTAAAGATATATAGTTCTTTTTTATTTAAAGATATAAATTTAAAGCTAAGATTAAAGTAATAATTCTAACTTTAAATTACTTATAAATATATAGCTAAGTTCATTTCCAATAAAAACCCTTATTATAAAACTTTTTTCTTTAACCTCCAAAGTCTTGAAACATAATCTCCCTGAAGTTCTGGAATATTTAAACCTATATACATAAGTTCATCTCCACTAATTATTATGTCCTCTCCTATTATTTCATATTCTGAATCATTATCTAAGGCTGTAAGTTTTAAATTTCTAAAATTTTCATTTATTAAGCCCCACTGTCTAACATAACTTACAACAATATCATTCTCATCTTCTGAAATAATCATCCATGCTACTTCATTACTATTAAAAGGGCTCTTTAATCTATATAAAGTTCCAAATTGCACAGTTTCTCTAATTTCTTTATACAAACTTATTTGTTCCTTTAATTTTTCCTTTTCTTCCTCACTTAATTTAGTAATATCAAGCTCATATCCAAAATTTCCAGCCATAGCAGATACTCCTCTAGTTTCAAGTGAAGTTATTCTATTAGCTTGATGATTAGGAACTTCTGAAACATGACACCCCATGGAAATTGGAGGATAAACCATAGATGTCCCAAACTGTATTTTTAATCTTTCTATGGCATCTGTATCATCACTTGTCCAAGTTTGAGGCATATAATAAAGCATTCCTGGATCAAATCTTCCACCACCACCTGAGCAACTTTCAAATAATATATTAGGGAATCTACTTGTTATTTTCTCCATAACCCTATATAATCCTAAAATATATCTATGAGCTGTTTCTCTTTGTCTCTCTGAAATCAAACCTAAAGAACCTACCTCTGTCATATTTCTATTCATATCCCATTTAACATACGATATATTAGCACTTTCAAGAACTTTACTAATAGATTCTATTATATAATCACATACTTCTTTCCTTGATAAGTCTAGTATTAACTGTCTTCTTGCCTGAGACCTAGTTCTTCCTGGAATATGAATACACCAATTTGGATGTTTTTCATAAAGCTTACTAATAGGTGAAATCATCTCAGGTTCAAACCACAATCCAAATTCTAAGCCCATATTATTTATATCATTAGCTAGTTTATTAAGTCCACCCTTTAATTTATCCTCATTAACAAACCAATCTCCTAGGGAACTTTTATCATCATTTCTATTTCCAAACCATCCATCATCAAGAACAAAAAGTTCCATCCCTAGCTTTGAAGCCTCCTTAGCTATTTCCTTTATCTTAACCTCATTAAAATCAAAATATGTGGCTTCCCAATTATTTATAAGTATAGGTCTTACCTTATCTCTATATTTTCCTCTACATAATCTCTTTCTATAAAGATTATGGTAAATTTGAGACATTCCATTTAGCCCCTTTGAGGAATAAACCAAAACAGCCTCTGGTGATTGAAACTCTTCTTTTGACTCAAGTAACCATTTAAAATCAAAAGGATTTATTCCTATTTGAGCTCTTGCATTTCTGTACATATCAACTTCTACATTTGCTAAAAAGTTTCCACTATAAACTAAGCTAAAACCATAAACATCTCCATATTCATCATTGGCATCCTTACTACATAAGGCCATGAAAGGATTTTGAGCATGGCTACTTGCTCCTCTTCTACTTTCAATAGCTTGACTTCCACTTCTTAAAGGATTTCTAAGAATATGTCTTTCTCTTCCCCAAGATCCTGAAAGTTGAATAAAATCAAATTGATCAGTTATAAAATCTACATTAGCACTTAAAACTCTCTCTATATTTATCTTTTCATCACTATTATTCACTATCTTTAAACTTCTTGTAATAGCATCAAATTCTTCAAAAACATTATATGTTAAAATAACCTCTAAACTTTTTAGAGAATCAACCAAAATTATTTCTAGTGAAGTAGCTTCTTCATCTCTTTCAACATATACAGCTGGCAAACCTGAAAGCTTTTGCTTTCCTTCATAAACTCTATATGACTTATATCTTAAGTCAGTAGCTGATGTACCATCTTCATATTGAAATTCTAAACTAGGACTTCTTAAATCAGTAGCTCCAAATGTTGAACACTCCTGATGTAATAACTCTAACTGAAATCCACTTATATTATCCGTATCAGCACAAAAACTTCCAAAATATCTTCTTCTAAAAAAATATTCTAAGTTATTAGCTTTTAACTTTCTTCCCCAATACAAATGACCTAAATGTCCAGTCTCCATAATTTTAAAAACATAACTTGTATTCTTTGTCTTTAGATGAAAAGTATTAAAATCCTCATTATAATTTATACCCATAATTCTCCTAAAGTTAGTTATTAACTCTTTCCCCCTATATTTATACTAATATTTTTATATAGACTCTTCTAAATTGATTTTAACTTTTAAAGAAAACCTTAACATAAACTGCTAAAGTCTATAAACAAAAAGTCTTAATTCACTTTAAACCAAATTAATTATGAAAGCTAACTAAAATTATCAACAGTCCATATACAATTTATCCTTTAATAGCATTATATAGGTAATTTACTTTAAATTAAATATCTCAGTATATTTTATATAATAAAAATTTTTTAATAATATATTAAATTAAATCTATATTTTAAATTCACACCTACTTTTACTATTGCCTATCTTTATCTAAATTAAACGTTAATTATTTGCTAAAGGAAACATCTAATATTTTATACTAATACAAAAAATAAGCTGTATTAAAACTCAATAATATTCTTAAAAACCTAATGATAACATTAGAATTTATAAATTTATTTATGAGTTAATTTAATACAGCTTTCTAAAATCAAGCTTCTGTTACAAGCTCTTCTTTATCCTTTTTTTCCTCAACAGTTGCTTCAGTAAAGATATTTGTTTTAGAAGATAATTTTTTTAAGTAATCAATAAACCCATCTCTAAGATCTGGTCTTCTTAAAGCAAATTCAACTGTTGCTTCTAAAAATCCAAGTTTATCTCCCACATCATATCTTCTTCCTTCAAAGTCATAAGCATACATAGCTTCTTCTC
>NZ_JARHZJ010000075.1 GCF_029258205.1 Clostridium sp. | reverse complement strand
ACTTTAAAATTGACTTTAAATGCTTTGGAATGATAATATACTTAGGTAAATTTAACTTAATTTAAGAGAAATTTACCAGCTACTATAAGTGGTGAGTAGCTTACTACAGTTATAAGGTTAATTATGGAAATTGTTTGCATGATTTTAAATTATCACAAGGAAAGTTGGTGAATTTTATTAGTGATTTATTAAATGAGAATAATATAATTATCAAGGCTAAGGTTTTTAACAAAGAAGAGGCAGTTAGGTTAGCTGCTGAACCTCTTTTAAAAGTAGGGAGTATAACAGAGGAATATGTAAATGATATTTTAGAGAAAATTAATGATTTAGGACCATATATGGCAATTATGCCAGGTGTAGTTATTGCTCATTCTAGATCATGTAATCATGTCCTTGAAGATTGCATTAGTATGCTTACTTTAGAAAATCCAGTTGAATTTGGTCATGAAGATAATGATCCAATAGAAATAATTTTTGTTATTGGAGCGAAGGAGAATACAGTTCATTTAGATGTCTTGCAAGATTTAGCTAGAGTATTAATAAATGAGGAGTCTGTTAATAAAATTAAAAATGCTAAAAATAAAAAAGAGATAATGGAGCTTTTTATGTAATTTATTAAACTTTTCAAAAATTAACTTATAGAATATTTTAAATTAGGATATTTTATAAGTAATATTTATATAAGTAATATTTATTTGTAGATAAATTGATTTGTAAGGTATAATTAATAAAAGGATTTCTTGAGATTTAAATTAATTTATATATTATGAAGAGGGTGGAATAAAAATGAAGATTATGACTGTATGTGGATTTGGTGTGGGAACAAGTTTGATTTTAAAAATGACAGTTGATTCAATTATTGAAGAGGAAGGAATAAATGCTGAGGTAGAAGCCATAGATATGACTTCAGCATGTGGAAATTCTGCAGATTTAATTTTAACATCAAAAGAAATTGGTGAAGAGATAGAAGGGCAAGTAAGTGGAAAACTTGTTTATATATCAAACTTTATGAATAAAGAAGAAATAAAGGAAAAAATTCTTGAAGTTATAAACGCTTACTAAGCATTAAACTTTTATTAATCTTAGATATTTTATACAATAATTTTTTGGTTTACATAAAAGATAAATAAAACTAAAGTAGATTAAATTTAAAAAAAGGAATTATTAGAAATGAAAGAAATATTAGATTTTTGTGTAAGTTTTTTTAGAAATCCAGCTTTGTTTATGGGACTTATAGTAGCAATTGGTTTAATACTTCAAAGAAAATCAATAGATGCTATTTTAAAAGGTATATTTAAAGGAATAATAGGAATGGTAATTCTACTTAAGGGAGTAGATATAGTGGTTTCTTCAATTACTCCTCTAGCTAATGCATTTTCAGGATTATTTAATACTCAAAGTAATAGTACTTTAGGAGATTTTAATGTGTTTTTAGGTCAATATGGAAGCTATGTTGGATTAATACTTCTTTGCGGATTTGTAATCAATATAATAATTGCTAGATATACAAGATTTAAAACTATATACTTAACAGGAAATATACTATTTTGGTATCCAATGCTTTTCTTAGCAGTTGGGATTGAAAATCATATAAGTGGATTAAAATTATTTATATTCACATTAATTATGTATATTTTAGTCATAACAATATTCCCATATATATTAAGAAAACATGTTAAGTATGTAACTGGAAATGATAGTTTTACTATTGGACATACTGCATCAATATATTGTTTATTAGGTTCTTATATAGGAAAGATTGTTGGACAAAAAGATAAAAATATAGAAAATTTAAATCTTCCAAAGTCTTTAAGTTTCTTTAGAGATACAAATATAACAGCGGCAATAGTTATGTTTATAGTTTACATAATAGTTGGTTTATTTATAGGAAAAGAAAGTAGAATAGCTATATATGGAAGTGAGCCGCTTATTACTTATTCTTTAATTCAAGGAGTAACTTTTGCAGCAGGTATGATAATACTTTTAACAGGAGTAAGAATGATCTTAGGAGAAATAATACCATCATTTAAAGGTATAGCAGATAAATTAGCTAAAGGTGCAATTCCAGCCTTAGATATTCCTATGATATTTCCATATGGACCAAATGCTTTATTAATTGGATTCGTAATAGCACTTATAACAAGTATAGGCACTTTATTTTTATTAGGAGCATCAGGAGCATTAACCTTTGCTCTTATACCATTGGTGGTTGCATGTTATTTTGATGTTGCACCAGGAGCTATTTTTGCTAATGCAAGAGGTGGTTGGCCAGCAGCTATAATTACAAGTGTTTTAGGCGGAATAATCCTAATGGTATTAGCATATATTTCTTTAAATTTAGTAAGTGGAACTGTAGGAAACTTTATTCAAACATATGGAGGGAACGAATTCTCAATATGGGTAATAATAGGTGACTTAGTAGGAAAGCTTTTTAGTATATAAAATAAAAGAGTTTTATTTAGAACTTGATTATATAGAATAATATTATATGTAACAATAACAAATAAGTGAGCTTTATCAGATAG